>NZ_CP109137.1:2106331-2414497 GCF_035918095.1 Streptomyces sp. NBC_01750 | reverse complement strand
CACCGGCCTGATGCGCCCGGACGCGGGCAGCGTCGAGGTGCTCGGCCACGATCTCGTACGCCACCCGGAGCGGGCCTCCCGGCTCATCGGCTATCTCGGGCAGGAGTCCACCGCGCTCGACGAGCTGACCGTCGCGCTCGCCGCCGAGACGACGGGACGGCTGCGCGGACTGTCCGCGCGGGACGCACGGGCCGAGCGCGACGCCGTACTGGAGGAGCTCGGGCTGACCGGGATCGCCACGCGCCCCCTGAAGAAGCTGTCCGGCGGGCAGCGACGGCTGGCCTGCTTCGCGACCACGCTGGTCGGAGAGCGGCCGGTGCTGGTACTGGACGAGCCGACCACCGGCATGGACCCCGTCGCCCGGCGAGCGGTATGGGCCGCGGTCGACCGGCGGCGCGCGGAGCACGGCGCGACCGTGCTGCTCGTCACCCACAACGTCATCGAGGCCGAGACCGTCCTCGACCGGGTCGCCGTACTGGAACGGGGCCGTGTCATCGCCTGCGACACCCCGACCGGGCTGAAGGAACACGTCGCGGGCGAGGTACGGGTCGAGCTGGTGTGGCGCGAGCGGGCACCGCTGGATGTGCCCGAGGTCGCCGCGCTGTACGGGTCCGCGCAGGAGTCCGGGCGCCGCTGGGTACTCAGGCTCGCGCCGGACGAGGCACGGGCGGCGGTCGCGGCGGTGACGGGCGGCGCGGCGTTCGCGGCGCTCGACGACTTCACGCTGGCCACGCCCAGCCTGGAGGACGTGTACTTGGCGCTCGGCGGGAACGCGATGAAGGGGCTGGTCAAGGCGTGAGCACCGTGCGCGCGGAGGCGGTGGCCGGACAGACCGAACAGGTCGGACAGGCCGGACAGACCCGAGCGGAGAGCGGGGCCGCGCCCGCGGCCGCCGCGCCGCTCGCGCCGCGGGCGCGGCTGCTGCCGGCGCTCGGTGCCGTGTACCGCGCGCAGCTGTCCCGGGCACGGGTCGCCCGGATCCCGCTGCTCTTCGTTGCGACCTTCCAGTCGATCGGGATCATGGTCCTGATGCGCGGGGTCGTCGACGGCGGCGCGGAGGCGCGGGCCGTCGTCGCGGGGTCCAGCGTGCTCGTCGTCGCCTTCGTCGCGCTCAATCTGCTCGCCCAGTACTTCGGGCAGCTGCGGGCCAGCGGCGGCCTCGACCACTACGCCACGCTGCCGGTGCCGCCGGCCGCGGTGGTGCTCGGCGCTGCCGGCGCGTACGCCTCCTTCACCGTGCCCGGCACGGTGGTCACGGCGGTGGTCGGCAGCGTGCTGTTCGAGTTGCCGCTGACACATCTATGGGTGCTGGCCGCGGTGATCCCGCTCGCCGGTGCGGCTCTCGCCGGGCTGGGCGCGGCGCTCGGGCTGCTCGCGCCCCGCCAGGAACTTGCCACGCTGCTCGGCCAGTTGGGGATGTCCGCGGCGCTGCTGCTGGGGGTGCTGCCGGCCGACCGGCTGCCGGGACCGATCTCGTACGCACGTGATCTGCTGCCCTCCACATACGGCGTGGAGGCGCTCGCCAGGACTTTCGACGACCATCCGGACTGGGCGGTCGTCGGGCTCGATCTTGCGGTCTGCGCGGTCGTCGGTGTCGTCTCGCTGACGGTCGCGACCTGGGCGTACCGGCGGGCGGCGGTCCGGTGAGGCGGCCTTCCGGCACGCCTGGCACGATGGCGGTGTGACCGCACCTCTGACACCGCCCCACCAGCCTCATCAGCCTTCGCCGGACAATGGCCCCTGGCGGTCGCCGCCGACGGGTCACGCGTCCTTGCACACGAAGGACGCTACGGACGCGGAGGAGAATCCCGAGCTGAAGACCGACCTGCGGGACGCGGCCGTGGTGCTCGTGGCCGTCGCGATTCTGGGCGTGGCACTGGGACTGCTGTGGCTCTGGCTGGCGCCGCGGGTGCCGCTGATCTCGAACGGCAAGGCGGTCTTCCTCAAGGACACGGAGGGCGAGGAGGCGGTGGGCGCGGACGGTACGTTCGTGCTGCTGGCACTCGCTTTCGGCGCAGTCAGCGCAGCGGCGGTCTTCTGGTTGCGCAGGCGCGGCGGCATCGCGCTGGTGGTGGCGCTGGCCGTGGGCGGACTGCTGGGCTCGCTGCTGGCGTGGGGCATCGGTGTGTGGTTCGGCCCCACGCACGATGTGGTCGCGCATGCGAGGGCGGTCGGCGAGGGGGTGACCTTCGACGCGTACCTGGAGCTGAGGGCGAAGGGGGCGCTGCTGGCGTGGTCGGTGGCGGCGATGGTGGTCCACCTGGCGCTGACGGCCCTGTTCGGTCCGCGGGACCCGGAACCGGAGTGGCCCTCGCAGTACGGGGCGCCGGGGCGGGTGCCGCCGGGGGACGGCAAGGCGTGATGCCGGGGGAGTCTCCCCGGGCCCGTCCGCTTCGGTGACAACGCCCGGGGTCCTCTGGGCCCCTGAAGGCGCGGCGGCCTCGCGCGGCGGGTGCGGGGATGCTCTCCCCCGGCCCGAGCTGTCAGGCCGGGCGGCGGCCGTGGTTCGCCCGGTGCTTGCGGATGCGCCACTTCCGTTTGCGGGTGCGTTTGGACATGCGCCGTCCTCTCCCGTCGGACCGTTCCTACGGTCGTAGCCGAGGACAGCCGCCCCGTCGAGCCCCTACGCGCGCCCGATCGGTGCCAGTACCGCCGACGTCAGCGTCCGCAGGTCCGCCGGGGAGAGTTCGACCTCCAGGCCGCGGCGGCCCGCCGAGACGCAGATCGTGGCATGGGCGGAAGCCGACGCGTCCAGGACCGTACGCAGACGCTTCCGCTGGCCCAACGGCGAGATACCGCCCCGGACATAGCCTGTCGTACGTTCCGCCGCCGTCGGGTCCGCCATCGTCGCGCGTTTGCCGCCGACCGCCGCCGCCAGCGCCTTGAGGTCCAGCAGGCCTGCCACCGGGACCACCGCCACGGTCAGTTCACCGTCGACGTCCGCGACCAGGGTCTTGAAGACCCGGTCGGGGGAGATGCCGAGAGCCTCGGCCGCCTCCTCGCCGTACGAGGAGGATGCCGGATCGTGGTCGTACGCGTGCACGGTGAACTCCGTGCCCGCGGCGGCCAGCGCCACCGTGGCGGGCGTGCCCCCGGGGCCGCCGGACTTCCTGGTTTTTTTCGGCACCGCAGGCTGCTCCCGTCAGTTGGGGCTCGTCGGCGCCCGGGTCAGATCGACCGCGGGCAGCGACGGAAGATGGCGGATCACCGCGGTCTCCGAGCGCAGGAGCGTCAGCTCCTCCCGCAGACGGGTCGCCGTGTCCGGGGCCTGCAGCAGCCGCTGCTTCGCGGGAGTGTCCAGTACGGCCGCCGCGGCGACCAGATACGAGACCACCGACGGTTCGTCGGGCAGATCGGCCGCGGTCGACAGCGAGCGCTCACGTGCGCCGGCCAGCCGTTTCTGGTAGCTGCGGAAGGCCCGCAGCACGCCCTCGGCGAGCGCGCCCGCGCCGTCCCCCGAGTCCTCCGGGATCTCCTCGAGCTCGGCCGTCAGATACGGGCCGCTCGCGTCGACCGAGAGAAGCTTGACCCGCGTCGTCCCCGTCGCGAGCACCTCGAAGCTGCCGTCCGCGCGTTCGCGGATCGTTGCCGCGTCCGCGACACAGCCCACTGGGTGGAAGGCCTGGATCGGGTCGGAGCCGAAGCCCGCCGCCGGGCCGCGTTCGGGCAGCGCGGTCGGGTCCGGCATGCCGGGCGCTGTCGGCGCGACCTCGCCGCCGTCGCGGATGGCGACCACGGCGAAACGGCGGGGCTCGGACTCGTCCGTCTTCAGCAGCTCGCGCATCATGGCGCGATACCGCTCCTCGAAGACGTTCAAGGGCAGGACGAGGCCCGGGAACAGGACTGAGTTCAGCGGAAAGAGGGGCAGACGTGCGGTGGTCACAACGGTCAAGCCTAATGGCCGAAGGACCAGCTTCGTCCGGCCTGTCCACGCAGTGGCATGGATGAGGCGATCTGGATCCGTACTCCGTCCCTCGCATCGAGGAACCGGCCCAGCGGATCGTCGGTCACCAAGTTCCAGGGGAAGGACGTGGCGTACGGGCCGATCAGCCGGAACTGCTCCAGCGCCTCCGCCCACCGCCCGCGCCCCACCAGAACGTAGGTCAGCAGATTGCGTACCTCGGCCGGCCAGGGATCCCCGGCCTCGTAGTCGGCGGAGAGGGCGATCGCGAGATCCGCCGCCGCGTCGATCCGGTCGTCCTGGACGGAGGTGGTCTCCCCGGTCAGCAACTGCGCGAAGGCGGCGCGCACCGGCAGCGCCTGCACCAGTGAGCCCGGCAGCGCGTCCGCCGCCGCCTGCTCGGCGAAGTCGAAGCACTCGCGGTGTGAGCCGTACCACTGGGCGGACAGATACTGCAGCGCCGCGACATGGCAGCCGTAATGGTGCGAGGAGCGGCGCACCGCCTGCTCCCAGAGCGACTCGAAGGCCGTGTGTGTCGCATGCGTCCCGCGCGCGTGGTCCAGCGAGATGCGCCACGGCACGGGGTCGTTCGCATCCCCGTCCGCCGCCGCGTCGATCAGCGGCCCGACCTCCCGCAGCCGCTCGCCGCGCGCGGGCGACTCCCAGGCCTTGCGGACCGCGAGTTCGGCCTTGAGGACCAGCGCGTCGGGGTCGCGGGGCGCGGCGGCGAGCCAGCTTGTCAGCCACTCGTCCCGGTTCAGTGCGAAGGTCGCGAGCCGCGTGACGTACCGGTCGCGGTTCTCCCACTCGGCGCCCTCGCGCGTGGTGGCGAGCAGCTTGGCGGCCGGCTCGTACTCGCCGAAAGCGGCCGCGACCAGCGCCGGGCCCAGCCGCTCGTCGGGGGCGTCGAGCAGCACCGCGGCGTCCGGCGGCAGGCCGTCGGCGAGCTGCGGCGTATGACGGATCATGCGCGCGGTACGGATCAGGGCGCGGAGCAATGACATGGTGTGGACCATTGAAAACTGCAGGTCCAAGGCGCGCCAGAGGGCAGCTGTGAAGCTTTCGTAGCGGCCGAATGGTTGTCCTGGCGAAAGTCAAGAGAGCGTAAAGAAAGAGGCCGTGCGGCAGGTGGTTCAGCCGCGTCTGAGTAGGCGGGAGGCCCCTGCCGCGACCGTGGTCGCGAGGATCCAGCCGAGCAGGATCAGCGCGGCCGAGGCCCACTGCCAGCCGCCGTCCAGCCGCCAGTAGCCGTCCTGGCCGAGATCGATGACCGGCACCAGCAGATCCAGGGCGTACAGCGCGGCATTCCACTGCGGATGTTCGTCGACCTTGATCGGCGCCGGATCCACCTGCGCGAAGGCGACCGCGCCCAGCGCCCAGAGCACAGCCATCCACAGGGCTGCCCGGCCGGGGCGGTAGCCGTATGCCACCGTCCAGTCCTGGAGATAGCCCCAGAGCTTCGCGGCCAGCGGCAGCGTCTCACGTCGGCGGCGCTGCTTGGCGAGCAGCACCTCGCGCGCGTCCGCGTCCTCGCCGCTGTTGCGCAGCACGGTCGCCAGCCGTTCGTACGGCTCCGGTGAGTACTCCGGGGTCGCCGACGCCACCCAGTCCAGGCGCCGACCGAGCGGGAACTCCTCGTACGGGACAAGGTTTTCGTACACGAAGCCGCCCATCGCCAGGCCGCCGGGGCCCGGCCAACTCGCCGCCATGTCGATCAGCGTCACCACCTTCGCGCCGTTCAGTACGACGCGCCCCTCCTCCGGGCGCTCCGCGTTGAACCGCAGCTCCGGAGTGACGATCCTGCGCAGCGACAGTTCCTCGCGCGGGCTCAGGACGAACCGTGCGCGGTGTAAGTCGACCGCGTCGCCGAACCGCCCGTCGTCCAGCCGCACCCCGCCGTGGCACTCGAAGGGCTGCAGCCGCGTGCCGCGGGACGGCGTGGCCGTATTGCCGATACCGAAAGGGGGCGTCGCGCCCTGATTGCCCGTGGACTCGCTCACCCACGCGCCCGTCATATAGAGCGTCCGCTCCACACTCAGCTGCGGGGCATTGAGCGCACGCCGCTCCGCCGCCGCCCGCAGCCGACTGCCGCGCAGGCTCAGCGAGACCCCGACCTTCGCGCCGCGCAGACTGAACTCGCCGTAGGTCTCTATCAGTTCGGCCTGCAGATCCTGCGCGACCGACATCCCGTCCGCGGTGATCGCGCGGCCGCGCCGGTCCGGCCTGACATTTATCTGGTTGATCAGCAGATCCGTGCCGATCTGCGCGTCGGTGAGCCGGATGCCGTGCTCCACCCGGCAGCGCGGCAGATGCAGATCGCCCTCGGTACGCAGCCGGGCCGCCTCGAGCCGCGGGATCGCGCAGCCGACCATACGCACCGTGGTGAAGTGCGCCTCGGGCATGAGCACTTCGCTCTCGAAGCGGCAGCCGTTCAGCTCGACGTACGGGGCAACGCTGCCGCCCGCGAGCTTGAGCGTCCCGGTTATCTGGACCCCGCGAAGCTTGAGCGCGGCGACCCGGCCGGGCCGCGCGGCCGGCCCGCTGAGCAGCAGCCGGGCGACGATATTGGCGCGCACACTGCGTTCGGGGCCCCAGGGGCGTGGGGAGAAGGGATCGTTCAGCAGGGGATTGGTGTCGCTCAGGTCGCACGTACTCCCGTTCCGAAAGGCGTTCCACATCTGCAGCTCGGTCGGGCTCAGCCCGTCCGGAGGCCCGTCGTCCAGCGGCTCGGTCACTGCCGCTCCTCCGCTTCCTTGGCTCGTACAGCTGTTCTTCCCGCTGAGTGACGGACTGAACGCTAGTGGTCATGAACATGTACTGGGACATGTATCAGCCAGTGATACGGGCGACCGGCGGTGGATTCCGGTCTGAGAGAATTGGTTCCGTGATCTCACGAATCGATCTGCGTGGCGACGCCCTCCCCGAGGGTGCCGCTCTGCGCGACCTGCTGCCCCGTGCCGAGTTCGACGTGGAAGCCGCCCTGGAGAAGGTGCGGCCCATCTGCGAGGCCGTGCATCATCGCGGCACGGCGGCGCTGATCGACTACGCGGAGAAGTTCGACGGTGTGAAGCTGGAGCGGGTGAGGGTGGCCGCGAAGTCCCTCACCGAGGCCCTGGAGCAGCTCGACCCCGAGGTCAGGGCAGCTCTGGAGGAATCGATCCGGCGCGCCAGGATCGTCCACCGTGCACAGCGCCGCAGCGAGCACACCACACAGGTCGTCCCCGGCGGCCGCGTCACGGAGAAGTGGGTGCCGGTCGAGCGCGTCGGGCTGTACGCACCGGGCGGCCGCTCCGTCTACCCCTCCTCCGTGATCATGAACGTGGTGCCGGCCCAGGAGGCGGGCGTCGACTCCATCGCGCTGGCATCCCCGCCGCAGAAGGAGTTCGGCGGCCTTCCGCACCCGACGATCCTCGCCGCGTGCGCGCTGCTCGGTGTCGACGAGGTGTATGCCGTGGGTGGCGCACAGGCCGTCGCGATGTTCGCGTACGGCACCGAGGACTGCGCCCCCGCCAATATGGTCACCGGGCCGGGCAATATCTGGGTCGCCGCTGCCAAGCGCTACTTCACCGGACGGATCGGCATCGACACCGAGGCGGGACCGACAGAGATCGCGATTCTCGCCGACTCGACCGCCGACCCGGTGCACGTCGCCGCCGACCTGATCAGCCAGGCCGAGCACGACCCGATGGCCGCCGCGGTGCTGGTCACCGACTCCACGGAGCTGGCGGACGCGGTCGAGAAGGAGCTCGTGACGCAGGTCGCGGCCACCAAGCACATCGAGGACCGGATCGTCCCGGCGCTGAGCGGCAAGCAGTCCGCGATCGTCCTGGTCGACGGCGTCGAGGAGGGCCTGCGGGTCGTCAACGCGTACGGTGCCGAGCACCTTGAGATCCAGACCGCCGACGCCTCCACGGTCGCCGCCCGGGTCCGCAACGCCGGCGCGATCTTCGTCGGTCCGTGGGCGCCGGTCTCGCTCGGCGACTACTGCGCGGGCTCCAACCACGTCCTGCCGACCGGCGGCTGCGCCTGCCACTCGTCCGGCCTCTCCGTACAGTCCTTCCTGCGCGGCATCCACATTGTGGACTACACGCGAGACGCCCTGGCCGAGGTGACGCACCACGTGGTGACGCTCGCCGAGGCCGAGGACCTGCCCGCGCACGGTGCGGCCCTGAAGGCGCGTTTCGGCGAAGGCGAACTGGATCGGCGCAGCGAGTGGAAGGCGCCCGGCAAGTGACCTTCGGCATCGACGACCTCCCCATCAGGGACGAGCTGCGCGGCAAGTCCCCCTACGGCGCGCCCCAACTCGACGTCCCCGTACGTCTGAACACCAACGAGAACCCCTACCCGCTGCCCGAGCCGCTGGTCGAGCGCATCGCCGAACGCGTCCGCGAGGCGGCCCGTGAGCTCAACCGCTACCCCGACCGTGACGCGGTCGAGCTCCGCACCGAGCTGGCCCGCTATCTCACCCGCACGGCCGGGTACGAGGTCGCCCTCGACAACGTCTGGGCGGCCAACGGCTCCAACGAGGTCATCCAGCAGCTGCTGCAGACCTTCGCCGGACCGGGCCGTACCGCCATCGGCTTCGAGCCCTCGTACTCCATGCACGGCCTGATCTCGCGCGGCACCGGCACCGGCTGGATCTCCGGGCCGCGCGGCGAGGACTTCACCATCGACGTGGCGGCCGCCGGGGCCGCCATCGCCGAGCACCGGCCCGACGTCGTCTTCGTCACCTCGCCGAACAATCCCACGGGGACCGCGGTCGAGGCCGACACCGTCCTCGCCCTGTACGAGGCGGCGCAGTCGGCCAGGGCCGGCACTGCCGGGGCGATAGTCGTGGTCGACGAGGCGTACGTCGAATTCAGTCACCGCCCCTCGCTGCTGCCGCTGATCGAGGGCCGGCCGAATCTGGTGGTCTCACGCACCATGTCCAAGGCCTTCGGCGCGGCCGGTCTGCGCCTGGGCTATCTGGCCGCGCACCCGGCGGTGGTCGATGCCGTCCAGCTGGTGCGCCTGCCGTACCACCTGTCCGCCGTCACACAGGCCACCGCGCTCGCCGCGCTGGAGCACACCGATACGCTGCTCGGGTACGTGGAGCAGCTGAAGACCGAGCGGGACCGCCTGGTCGGCGAGCTGCGGGCGATCGGCTACGAGGTCACCGAGTCCGACGCCAACTTTGTGCAGTTCGGACGCTTCGACGGCGAAGGGGCCGCCCACGAGGTCTGGCAGCAGATCCTCGACCGGGGCGTGCTGGTCCGTGACAACGGCGTACCGGGGTGGCTGCGGGTCACCGCGGGAACCCCGGCAGAGAACGACGCGTTCCTCGAGGCGGTTCGCGCCCTCATGAAGGAACGCAGCGAGAAGGAGCAGAGCGCATGAGCCGCGTAGGACGGGCCGAACGCACCACCAAGGAGACCTCCGTCGTCGTCGAGATCGACCTCGACGGTCACGGAAAGGTCGATGTGTCGACCGGGGTCGGCTTCTACGACCACATGCTCGACCAGCTCGGCCGCCACGGCCTGTTCGACCTCACCGTGAAGACCGAGGGCGATCTGCACATCGACTCGCACCACACCATCGAGGACACGGCCCTCGCGCTCGGTGCCGCCTTCAAGCAGGCGCTCGGCGACAAGGTCGGCATCTACCGCTTCGGCAACTGCACCGTGCCGCTGGACGAGTCCCTCGCCCAGGTCACCGTGGACCTCTCGGGACGTCCGTATCTCGTGCACACCGAGCCCGAGAACATGGCGCCGATGATCGGCTCGTACGACACGACGATGACCCGGCACATCCTGGAGTCCTTCGTCGCGCAGGCCCAGATCGCGCTGCACGTCCACGTCCCGTACGGCCGCAACGCGCACCACATCGTGGAGTGCCAGTTCAAGGCGCTGGCCCGCGCCCTGCGTTACGCCGCCGAGCGCGACCCGCGCGCCGCCGGCATCCTCCCCTCCACGAAGGGCGCCCTCTAAGCTCATGACCGGCCTCTCCACCATCCTCATCGTCGTCGGTCTCTTCCTCGCCGGCGGTGTGTACTCCTTCTCCAAGCAGAAGATGCCCATGGGCCTGATCGTGCTCCTCGGTATCGCATCCGCGATGTGCCTGGTCGCCGGTGTCCTGCGGATTCAGGGGGTCTGGGAATGACCGTGTCCAAGAAGGTCGTCGTCCTCGACTACGGATTCGGCAACGTCCGCTCGGCCGAGCGCGCCCTCGCCCGGGTCGGCGCGGACGTCGAGATCACCCGTGACTACGACAGGGCGATGAACGCCGACGGGCTCCTTGTCCCCGGCGTCGGAGCCTTCGCCGCCTGCATGGACGGCCTCAAGAAGGCCCGTGGCGAGTGGATCATCGACCGCAGGCTCTCCGGCGGCCGCCCCGTGATGGGCATCTGCGTCGGCATGCAGATCCTCTTCGCACGCGGTATCGAGCACGGCGTCGAGACCGAGGGGCTCGACGAGTGGCCCGGCACGGTCGGCCCGTTGACGGCCCCGGTCGTCCCCCACATGGGATGGAACACCGTCGAGGCGGCCGACGACAGCCGGCTCTTCGCCGGAGTCGACGCCGACGCCCGGTTCTACTTCGTGCACTCCTACGCCGTGCACGCATGGGACCTGGAGGTCACCAACCCGGCCATCCGCGCGCCCCAGGTCACCTGGGCCACGCACGGCGAGCGCTTTGTCGCCGCAGTGGAGAACGGCGCGCTGTGGGCGACCCAGTTCCACCCCGAGAAGTCCGGCGACGCCGGCGCCCAGCTGCTGACCAACTGGATTGAGACGCTGTAATGCCGAAGCTTGAACTCCTCCCCGCAGTCGACGTCCGCGACGGCCAGGCCGTCCGCCTCGTCCATGGCGAGTCCGGTTCGGAGACCTCGTACGGCTCTCCGCTCGAAGCCGCCCTGACCTGGCAGCGATCGGGCGCCGAGTGGCTGCATCTCGTCGACCTGGACGCGGCCTTCGGCACCGGAGACAACCGCGCGCTGATCGCCGAGGTCGCCGGCGCCATGGACATCAAGGTGGAGCTGTCGGGCGGCATCCGCGACGACGCCACGCTCGAGGCCGCGCTGGCCACCGGCTGTACCCGGGTCAACCTGGGCACCGCCGCGCTGGAGACCCCCGAATGGGTCGCCAAGGTCATCGCCGAGCACGGCGACAAGATCGCGGTCGGCCTCGACGTACGCGGTACGACGCTGCGCGGCCGCGGCTGGACCCGCGACGGCGGCGATCTGTACGAGACGCTCGCACGCCTCGACTCCGAGGGCTGCGCCCGCTACGTCGTCACCGACATCGCCAAGGACGGCACCCTCCAGGGCCCCAACCTCGTGCTGCTGCGCAATGTGTGCGCGGCGACCGACAAGCCCGTTGTCGCCTCCGGCGGAGTCTCCTCACTCGACGATCTGCGGGCGATCTCCTCACTCGTCCCCGAGGGCGTCGAGGGTGCGATCGTCGGCAAGGCGCTGTACGCCGAGGCGTTCACCCTCGAAGAGGCCCTCGCGGCGGTGGCGGAATGACCGATCCCTTCTCCGATTCCCCCGCCGTACGGCGCATCGGCTCCGACGGACCGTGGGAGGACGCCTTCGGCTACTCCCGCGCGGTCGAGCTGCCGAACGGCCTGGTCCTGGTGTCCGGCTGCACCTCGGTCGTCGGCGGCCAGATCGCCGCCGGCAGTCCCTACGACCAGGCGCTCTGCGCCTTCGCCGTCGCCTTCGACGCCTTGAAGGAACTCGGCCTGGGCCGGGAGGACGTGGTGCGTACGCGGATGTACCTCACCCACGCCCGGGACGTGGACGAGGTCGGCCGTGCCCACAAGGAGCTCTTCGACACGGTCCGTCCCGCCGCGTCGATGCTCATCGTCTCCGGCTTCGTCGATCCGAGCCTGGTCGTCGAGGTCGAGGTCGAGGCGTACCGAGGAGGTGCCGGATGACTCTCGCGATCCGAGTGATCCCCTGCCTGGACGTGGACAACGGCCGGGTCGTCAAGGGCGTCAACTTCCAGAATCTGCGTGACGCGGGCGACCCCGTGGAGATGGCCAAGCTGTACGACGCCGAAGGCGCCGACGAGCTGACCTTTCTCGACATCACGGCCTCCTCCGGCAACCGTGAGACGACCTATGACGTGGTGCGCCGCACCGCCGAGCAGGTCTTCATCCCGCTGACCGTGGGCGGCGGCGTGCGCAGCGCCGACGACGTCGACAAGCTGCTGCGGGCCGGCGCCGACAAGGTGGGCGTCAACACCGCGGCGATCGCCCGCCCCGAGCTGATCCGCGAGATCGCCGAGCGCTTCGGACGCCAGGTACTGGTCCTGTCGGTCGACGCCCGCCGTACTCCGGAAGGCTCCTTCGAGGTCACCACCCACGGCGGCCGCAAGGGCACCGGTATCGACGCCGTCGAATGGGCCCACCGGGCCGCCGAGTTGGGCGCGGGCGAGATCCTTCTCAACTCGATGGACGCGGACGGCACGAAGGACGGCTACGACACCGAGATGATCGCCGCGGTACGGAAGCACGTCTCCGTCCCGGTCATCGCCTCCGGCGGCGCCGGCAAGCTCTCCGACTTCCCGCCGGCCATCACGGCGGGCGCGGACGCGGTCCTGGCGGCCTCGGTCTTCCACTTCGGCGATCTGCGGATCTCCCAGGTCAAGGACACCCTCCGCGAGGCGGGGCACCCCGTCCGCTGACAGCCGTGGACAACTGACCCGCAACTCGCGCTCGTTGACGAGACGGGCCGGGTCAGCGTGCCGTTCGACCCCGAAACGGGCGAACGGTATGACGGCCCGGCCCATCGTCGGTCCGCTCGGGCTCAGCCCGGATTTCGTACGTGACCCCCATCCCGTCCACGCCCGGCCGCGCGCCGGCTTCCCGTTCCACGCCCGGGGCATCCGAGAGGACGGAACAACTCCCCATGTCCGCCGCGCAGACCAAGGCCATAGGCCCTGCCGTCGAGCGCCCCGCGTACCGCGACGCAAATGTGCTGCGCTGGCTCTGCGCGTACGCAGCCTCGGCGGTAGGCGACACCATCTACTACCTCGCCCTCTCCTGGGCCGCCACCCGAGGCGGCAGCCCGGCACGGGCAGGCGTGGTGCTCGCGATCAGCGCCGTGCCGCGCGCACTGCTGATGCTCGGCGGAGGAGTCCTCGCCGACCGTCTCGGCCCGCGCCGGGTCGTCATCGCCAGCGACGCCGCCCGCAGCCTGATCGTCATCGGAGTCGCGGCTCTGCTGCTCGTGTCCAGCCCGGGGCTCTGGCTGCTTGCCGCCGTCGCCGTGGTCTTCGGCGTCCTCGACGTGCTCTTCATGCCCGCCGTCGGTGCCCTGCCGCCCCGGATCGCCCCGCCGGGGCAGCTCGCCAGGATCCAGGGCATGCGCGGACTCCCCTCACGCGTCGCCACCGTCGTCGGCGCCCCGCTCGGCGGTATCGCCGTCGCCCTCGGCGGCTCGGTGACCGCCTTCGGTGTGGCCGGGCTGCTCTTCGCCCTCTCCCTGCCGCTGCTGCTCGCCGTACGGATCACCCCGCTGCCCGCCGACGACAGCCGGCCGGAGGCCCCCGCACTGCGGGACCTGACGGACGGGCTGCGCTACGTCCGCCGCCACCGTGTCCTCGCACCGCTGCTCGTCGTCATCGCCCTCGGCGACCTGGGCTTTGTCGGGCCGCTGAACGTCGGTCTGGCCCTGCTCGCGGACGAGCGCGGCTGGGGCGCGTCCGGCATGGGCTGGATCCTCGCCGGGTTCGGCGTCGGCTCGGGCGCGACCTCACTGCTGCTGGCCGTACGGGGCCGCATCGCGCGCGCCGGACTCGTCCAGGGACTCGCGCTGATCGTCGGCGCCGGGGCGATCGCCGTCCTCGCCATGGTGGCGCACATCGCCGCCGCGGTCGGTGTCGCCGTGATGATCGGACTGCTCGCGGGGCTGAGCGGCGCGCTGTGCAACGCCCTAGTGCAGACCCGGACCGATCCGGCCTACCTCGGTCGCGACCTTCTTCAGCCTCGGTGTCGCACCGCTCAGCTTCCCGGTCACCGGCGCGGCCGTCGGCCTGTGGGGCACCGCGCCCGTTTTCGGCTTCAGTGCGGCCGTCTGTGCCCTCGGAGCGGTCTACGGACTGTGCTCCGAGGGACTGCGCCGTGCCGAGCTGCCGCGCTGAGCCCCTCGTGCCGAGCCGCGCAGCCGCCGCGCCGAGCCGCCACTGGTCCGGCACGCTCATACCCCGCCGGGCTACATCCCGAGCTTGGCCTCGTACAGCCGCGCGATCGCGTCCTTGTCGCCCTCGAGGTCCACCTGCGCCGCTCCCTGCCGCCCGAACATGAAGATCGTCAGCTCGCTCGGCTCCCCGGTCACCGTCACCACCGGGGTGCCGCGGTGCCCGACCGCCGTCTGCCCGTTCGAACGGCGCAGCACCAGCCCGACCGGGGACCTGCGGCCCAGCAGTCGGGACGCCTTCTCCAGCCGTGACCACAGGGCGTTCTCGAAGATCCGGTCCAGCTCGCGACGCTTCCAGTCCGGCTGTGCCCGCCGTACATCCTCGGTGTGGACGAAGAACTCGACGGTGTTCGCCGCCTCGTCGATCTGCTTGATCGCGTACGGGGACATCCGCGGCGGTCCCGTACGGATCAGCTGGACCAGCTCCGCGTAGGGCTTCGCGGCGAACTCGGCCTGCACCCGGTCGAGGCGGCTCTTGAGCGGGCTCAGCACGATCCCGGCCGCCGCGTCCACCCGCCGCTCCCGGACCACCACATGGGCGGCGAGCTCCCGGGTGTTCCAGCCGTCGCACAGGGTCGGGGCTTCGGGGCCCGCCGATTCCAACATCTCGGCGAGCAGAAGTCGTTCACGCTTCGCATGGGTCGACATGACCGCCAGGGTACGACCGCGGCGCGGGGTCCGCCCAGTGGACGCACCGTCCGGCGACCCCGGCGGGCACGGCACAATGGCCCTATGACCAGCAGTGTCCCCACAGGTTCCCTCGATCCCGCCGTCGCCGACCGGCTCAAGCGCAGCGCCGACGGCCTGGTTCCGGCCATCGCGCAGCAGTACGACACCGGTGAGGTGCTGATGCTCGGCTGGATGGACGACGAGGCCCTGCACCGCACCCTGACCACCGGCCGCTGCACCTACTGGTCCCGCAGCCGCCAGGAGTACTGGGTCAAGGGCGACACCTCCGGCCATGTCCAGCACGTCAAGTCCGTCGCCCTGGACTGCGACGCCGACGCCGTCCTCGTCAAGGTCGACCAGGTGGGGGCCGCCTGCCACACCGGGGACCGTACCTGCTTCGACGCCGACGTCCTTCCTCTGGGCCAGTAGGGTCGGGCGCCATGGATCTCGACACCTTCCGCAAGCTCGCCGCCGACCGCCGTGTCATTCCCGTCAGCCGCAAGCTGCTCGCGGACGGCGACACCCCGGTCGGGCTCTACCGCAAGCTCGCCGCCGAGCGTGAAGGCACCTTCCTGCTGGAGTCCGCCGAGAACGGGCGCTCCTGGTCCCGGTACTCCTTCATCGGCGTACGCAGCGCCGCCACGCTCACCGAGCGCGAGGGCCAGGCTCACTGGCTCGGCACCCCGCCCGTCGGCGTACCGGTGGAAGGCGACCCGCTCCAGGCCCTGCGCACCACCGTCGAGGCGCTGCACACTCCCGCTACGCCTGGCGGTGTGGGAGGTACCCCCACGGACGACCTCGCCTCCGGGATGCCGCCCTTCACCGGCGGCATGGTCGGCTATCTCGGCTACGACATCGTGCGCAGGCTCGAGAAGATCGGGCCCGGCGAGCGCGACGACCTGCAGCTTCCCGAGCTGACCATGCTGCTCACCTCGGATCTCGCGGTGCTCGACCACTGGGACGGCACCGTCCTGCTGATCGCCAACGCCATCAACCACAACGACCTCGACACCGGCGTCGACGAGGCGTACGCGGACGCAGTCGCCCGCCTCGACGCCATGGAGGCGGACCTCTCGCGGCCGCTGGCCTCCGCGCCCGCCGCGCTGCCGCCCTCCGAGCTGCCGGAGTTCTCCGCGCTCTGGGGCGGCAAGGACTACCAGGACGCCGTCGAGGACATCAAGGAACGGATCAGGGCGGGCGAGGCCTTCCAGGTCGTACCGTCGCAGCGGTTCGAAACGCCCTGCCACGCCAGCGCGCTGGACGTCTACCGGGTGCTCAGGGCCACCAACCCGTCGCCGTACATGTATCTCTTCCGCTTCCACGGCTTCGATGTCGTCGGCTCGAGCCCGGAGGCCCTGGTCAAGGTCGAGGACGGGCGCGCCATGGTGCACCCGATCGCCGGCACCAGGCCGCGCGGCGCGACGCCGCAGGAGGACCAGGCCCTCGCCGACGAGCTGATGGCCGACCCCAAGGAGCGCGCCGAGCATCTGATGCTCGTCGACCTCGGCCGCAACGACCTGGGCCGGGTCTGCGAGCCCGGCAGCGTCGAGGTCGTCGACTTCATGTCGGTCGAGCGGTACTCCCACGTCATGCACATCGTCTCGACCGTGACCGGCCAGGTCGCCGCGGGCCGCACCGCCTTCGACGTACTGACCGCCTGCTTCCCGGCGGGCACGCTCTCCGGCGCCCCCAAGCCCCGCGCGATGCAGATCATCGACGAGCTGGAGCCATCGCGGCGCGGACTGTACGGCGGCTGCGTCGGCTATCTCGATTTCGCCGGTGACTCCGACACCGCGATCGCCATCCGCACCGCACTGCTCCGCGACGGGACGGCATTCGTGCAGGCGGGAGCGGGTGTGGTGGCCGACTCGGACCCGGTCGCCGAGGACACCGAATGCCGTAACAAGGCGGCCGCGGTGCTGCGCGCCGTCCATACCGCGAACCGCCTCAACAGCTGACGGGACGGTAAGGGATAGTGGGGGACGTGAGTGCTGTACCCGTACCCCAGCCCCGCGCCGAAGCCGCCTCCGCCGCCACGAGCAGCCGCCGTAGCCTCGCCGCCGCCCTGTTCCTCGGCGCCGTCGGCGCGGTCGTCGTGCTTCTCGCTGCCGGTCAGATCTGGGCCGAGGGCGAGGCCGCCGTCGGCGGCGGCAGCCTGCCGCTCGACGCCGAGGGCAGCGATGTCACCGGTGTCCCCACGGCGCTCGCCATCGTCGGCCTGGCCGCTCTCGTCGCCGTCTTCGCGGTACGCAGCGCCGGCCGGCTGCTCGTCTCCGCGCTGCTTGCCCTGAGCGGTGCCGGCGCGGCCCTCGCCGCCTTCCTCGGTGCCTCCGACAGCGCGGCACTCGACGAGAAGGCCGCGCAGACCACCGGTGACACGGCGGCCACGGTGGACGCGCTCACCCACACCGCCTGGCCCTACGCGACCGCGGTCGGCGGTCTGCTGATCCTGCTCGCCGGGCTGCTCGCGCTGCGCTACGGCAGGCAGTGGCCCGCCATGTCGGGCCGCTACGAGCGCGACGGCACCCCACGGCCGCGCAAGGCCGCGGTGGTGGACCCGGACCGGCCCGAGGACCTGTGGAAGGCTCTGGACCGCGGTGAGGACCCGACACGCGAGGCGTGACGCACCCCACGTCATGCCGCGCCACGGCGTACGGGACAATGAGAGGTGAGCTTCGCGCTCACCACCGAACAACAGCTCAGCCAAGCACATCGACGAGGAGCACATTCATGTCGGGCACCAGCCACGGACACACCCCGGCCGCCTGGACCGGTGTCACCATCTCGTTCATCGGCTTCTGCATCGCAGGCCTCTTCATGGTGGCGGCCAACCCCCTCGGCTTCTGGGCCGGTATCGGCGTCATCGCGCTCGGCGGTGTGGTCGGCGCGGCCATGAAGGCCGCCGGTCTCGGCATGCCGAAGGAGTCCGAGGCGTCGGTGCGGGCCAGGCACCACGCCGCCCAGGCGACGGCGCAGCCCGCACCGGCTCAGACCACCGCCTGACGCCGCGGTCCGGCCCCACGAGGCGCAGCCCTCGGGTCCGGCCCGACGAGGCGCAGCCCGAGCGAACGGGCTGCGCCTTTCCGTATGAGCTGCGCCTTTCCGTACGAACGGAGAGAATCACGGGGTGGACGTCATGCCTTCCTCCGCCACACGGGCCGGCGAGCCCGGCCAGGCCCCGCTCGCGCGGCGCCTGGCCACTCCGCTGGCCACCCTCGCCGTCGTCGCGGCGGCCTTCGCGTACGTCGGCGCGGTCGATCCCAATGAACCGGGCCACTACCCGGTCTGCCCGCTGTTCCGCGTCACCGGGATCTACTGCCCCGGCTGCGGCGGGCTGCGCAGCGCCCACGCTTTCATCCACGGCGATCTGGGCGCCGCCATCGGGTCCAACGCGGTGGCAGTCGTGGGCTATGGAATCTTTGCCGCGGTGTGGGTGATGTGGCTGATTCGCGCCGTACGGGGAGTGCCCCTGCGGATCACCCTCGGGCCCGCCTGGTGGTGGTCGCTCGGCGGCGTCCTGCTGATCTTCAGCGTGGTGCGGAACCTGCCGTTCGGCTCTGCGCTGGCTCCGTAAAGTCCCAGGTAGTGGGACGGGCGCCAACCGGATGCGAGCTCGAGGCCATCCTGCGGATACCATCGACATGGCTGATCCTGATCCATCTCCACGTCCCGGAAGGGGGCCGCTCGCGTGAGTGTGCTCGACGAGATCATTGAAGGCGTACGCGCCGACCTCGCAGAGCGGCAGGCGCGTGTCAGCCTCGACGAGCTCAAGGAACGTGCCGCCAAGGCTCCTGCGGCCAAGGACGGCGTCGCCGCGCTGCGTGGCGAGGGCGTCAAGGTGATCTGCGAGGTCAAGCGCTCCAGCCCGTCGAAGGGCGCGCTCGCCGCGATCGCCGACCCGGCCGCGCTCGCCGCCGACTACGAGGCGGGTGGCGCCGCCGTCATCTCCGTACTGACCGAGCAGCGCCGTTTCGGAGGATCGCTCGCCGACCTCGAAGCGGTCCGCGCCAAGGTCGACATCCCGGTGCTGCGCAAGGACTTCATCGTCACCGCGTACCAGCTGTGGGAGGCCAGGGCCTACGGCGCCGACCTCGTGCTGCTGATCGTGGCCGCCCTCGAGCAGGAGGCCCTGGTCTCGCTGATCGAGCGCGCCGAGTCGATCGGGCTCACCCCGCTCGTCGAGGTGCACGACGAGGACGAGGCCGAGCGGGCGGTCGAGGCCGGTGCGAAGATCATCGGTGTCAACGCCCGCGATCTGAAGACGCTCAAGGTCGACCGCACCGTTTTCGAGCGGGTCGCCCCCGAGATCCCGGCGCATATCGTCAAGATCGCCGAGTCCGGTGTGCGCGGTCCGCACGATCTGATCGCCTACGCCAACGTCGGTGCCGATGCCGTGCTCGTAGGCGAGTCCCTGGTCACCGGCCGCGATCCGAAGTCGGCCGTCGCCGACCTGGTCGCCGCAGGTGCCCACCCGGCCCTGCGGCACGGCCGGAGCTGACCGACTGATGACCGCCGCCGCCCGCACCGCCGCCACGCCGTACCGGACGCCTTCGCGCCCGGCGACGGCGGACGCGGCCCTGTGCGGATCCGCGGCTGCGGACTCCGGCGCCCCTCGGGGCGCCAGGACCGGCGCGGCTTCCCGAGGCGCGGCTTCCCGAGGCGCGGCACTCGTAGCGGCGCTCGTAGCGGCGCCGGGAACGAGCCCGGCGGCGAGCGCCGCACGCGACCCCTACGCTCGGCTCGCCCGTGGCTGCAAGCCCCGTGGCTGCCGGGCCCCGGCCCGCCGGGTGCACGGCCGCCGGGTGCGCTATGTCATCGGCTCCGAGCCGGGACAGGTCAACGGCATGCGATGGCGCCCGCGCGCCGCGCACCACTGCCGATAGGCACCGCCCGTCCCTGAGCCCCGCGCGCACTGTGCGCGGACGCGCAGCGGCTGCGGCCGGTGGTACCGCTGATCCGCTGTCGTTCGGCTTCGCTCCTCGTCGCCCGGACCCGCTGCGGCCGAAGCGGCCCGCCTGTCCGTCCGCCGCCGTGTGGCTTCTCGCCGCCCGGGGGCGTTGCGGCGGGTGCGGCATCACCGGTCCGCCGTACGGCTTTCCGCCGTCGCGCGAGCAGCGGGGCTGTCGGCATCGGGTTGTACCCGACGGCGGCCCCGGGCAGCCACGGCGGTTCGTGGCCGGGTGGTGATCCGTGATCCGATCACCGCGTCCGCAAGGAGCGGACCGCGGCGGCGCGTGCGCATACCGTGACCAGTGTCAGCCAGACTTCTGGGGCATACGCCCCGACAAGGAGCACGTCGCAATGTCGAGCGACTTCTTCATCCCGGACCCGGAGGGTCAGGTTCCCAGCGCCGAGGGCTACTTCGGCGCGTTCGGCGGCAAGTTCATCCCCGAGGCGCTCGTCGCCGCGGTCGACGAGGTGGCCGTCGAGTACGACAAGGCCAAGGCCGATCCCGCCTTCGCCGCGGAACTCAACGACCTGATGGTCAACTACACCGGCCGCCCGAGCGCACTCACCGAGGTTTCCAGGTTCGCCGAGCACGCCGGCGGTGCGCGGGTCTTCCTCAAGCGGGAGGACCTGAACCACACGGGATCTCACAAGATCAACAATGTGCTGGGCCAGGCGCTGCTCACCAGGCGGATGGGCAAGACCCGGGTCATCGCCGAGACCGGTGCCGGCCAGCACGGCGTGGCCACCGCGACCGCCTGCGCGCTCTTCGGCCTCGAGTGCACGATCTACATGGGCGAGATCGACACCCAGCGCCAGGCCCTGAACGTGGCGCGGATGCGGATGCTCGGTGCCGAGGTCATCCCGGTGGCCTCCGGCAGCCGGACCCTGAAGGACGCCATCAACGAGGCGTTCCGCGACTGGGTCGCCAATGTGGACCGTACGCACTATCTCTTCGGCACGGTCGCCGGGCCGCATCCCTTCCCGGCGATGGTCCGCGACTTCCACCGGGTCATCGGCGTCGAGGCCCGTCGCCAGATTCTGGAGCGGGCCGGGAGGCTGCCGGACGCGGCCGTCGCCTGCGTGGGCGGGGGGTCCAACGCGATCGGACTGTTCCACGCCTTCATCCCGGACGCGGATGTACGTCTCGTGGGCTGCGAGCCCGCGGGCCACGGCATCGAGTCCGGCGAGCACGCGGCCACCCTGACCGCGGGCGAGCCCGGCATCCTGCACGGTTCTCGCTCGTACGTCCTGCAGGACGAGGAGGGCCAGATCACCGAGCCGTACTCGATCTCCGCCGGGCTCGACTACCCCGGCATCGGCCCCGAGCACTCGTACCTCAAGGACAGCGGCCGGGCCGAGTACCGGGCGGTGACCGACGATGCGGCCATGCAGGCGCTGCGCCTGCTGTCCCGTACCGAGGGCATCATTCCGGCGATCGAGTCCGCGCACGCGCTGGCCGGAGCGCTGGAAGTCGGCCGGGAACTGGGCAAGGACGGGCTGATCCTCGTCAATCTGTCCGGCCGCGGCGACAAGGACATGGACACTGCCGCCCGTTACTTCGGGCTGTACGACGGGGAGGGGGACGCGAAGGTCGCCGCCGACGCCTCCGCGGAGAACGGTTACGCCGAGATCAGGAGGGACGCGAAGTGAGCGGCAACATTCAGTTGTTGAGCGACACCCTGGCGCAGGCCAGGGGCGAGAACCGGGCCGCGCTCATCGCCTATCTCCCGGCCGGCTTCCCGACCGTCGACGGCGGCATCGAGGCGGTCAAGGCCGCCCTGGACGGTGGCGCCGACGTCGTGGAGGTCGGGCTGCCGCACAGCGACCCCGTCCTCGACGGCCCCGTCATCCAGACCGCCGACGACATCGCGCTGCGCGGCGGAGTCAAGATCGCCGATGTGATGCGTACGGTCCGCGAGGCGCACGGGGCCACCGGCAAGCCGGTGCTCGTCATGACGTACTGGAATCCGATCGACCGGTACGGCATCGAGCGCTTCACCGCCGAACTGGCCGAGGCGGGCGGCGCGGGCTGCATCCTGCCCGACCTGCCGGTCGAAGAGGCGGGCGTATGGCGCGAGCATGCCGAGAAGCATGGCCTCGCCACCGTCTTCGTCGTCGCGCCGAGCAGCCGGGACGCACGGCTGGCGAAGATCACGGAGGCCGGTTCCGGCTTTGTGTACGCGGCTTCGCTGATGGGTGTCACGGGTACCCGCGCGTCCGTGGGCGAGCAGGCCCAGGACCTGGTCCGGCGCACCCGGGCCACCACCGCACTGCCGGTCTGCGTGGGCCTCGGGGTCTCCAATGCCGAGCAGGCCGCCGAGGTCGCCTCCTTCGCGGACGGCGTGATCGTCGGCTCGGCGTTCGTGAAGCGGCTGCTCGACGCGCCGGACCAGGCCGCGGGCCTTGAGGCGGTACGGGAGCTGGCGGCCGACCTCGCCAAGGGCGTGCGCAGGGGCGCGTAGCTCATACGGGTGGATATGGGGCCGGGGAGGCATGCACATGCCTCCCCGGTTCGTTTGCGGGATGTGAGCGAGAAGAACCAGGGACGTAGGCAGACCGCGCGCGAGCGGCTCCAGCAGGAACGTCAGCGGGTGAAGGCGCGCGACAAGCGCCGGCGGACCCTGATCGTGGTGGCGGCGGTGGTGGGCGTACTGGGTCTCGCCGCCGTGGTCGGCGTGATCGCCGCCAACTCCGGGAAGAAGAAGAGCGGCTCCGAGGCCGGTTCGCTCCTCGCACCCGCGGGCGCGCAGGGCAAGGACCAGCTCGCGATCCCGGTGGGCGCGAGCGACGCCCCGTCCACGCTCACGGTGTGGGAGGACTTCCGCTGCCCGATCTGCGCGCAGTTCGAGACCGCCGTCAGGGACACCGTCCACGAGCTGGAGCGGACGGGGCAGGTCAAGATCGAGTACCACCTTGCCACGATCATCGACGGGAACATGGGCGGCGCCGGCTCGCTTCGCGCCGCGAACGCCGCGGCGTGCGCGCAGGACGTCGGGAAGTTCGTCCCGTACCACGATGTCCTCTACCAGAACCAGCCTCCGGAGACGGACGACGCCTTCGGCGACAACAGCAGGCTGATCGAGCTCGCGGGCAAGGTCGACGGGCTCGACACACCGGAATTCCGCCGCTGCGTCGAGGACGGCAAGCACGACAGCTGGGTGGAGAAGTCGAACACCGTCTTCCGGCACAGCGGCTTCCGCGGCACGCCGACCGTGCTGCTCAACGGAGAGTCGATCTTCCCGGACAAGGGTGGCGAGCGGATCTCCGCGCCCAATCTGAAGAAGTGGGTCGAAGAGGCGAACAAGGGCAAGAAGCCGGGCACCGAGCGGTCGACGCCGAGCCCGGCTTCTCCGGCCTCCTGACGGGCCTGACGAGCCGCGCCGGGCCGCGGCTCGTTATCCATACGTTGCCGGGTGGGTTGCCGCGCGTCCCACCCGGCAGGGTAGCGTCGGTCCTGCCATGGATATTGCCTACATTCCCAGCCCGTCGACCGGAGTGATCCATCTCGGACCGCTCCCGCTGCGCGGCTACGCCTTCTGCATCATCATCGGTGTCTTTGTGGCCGTCTGGTACGGCAACAAGCGCTGGATCGCACGGGGCGGCAAAGCCGGCACCGTGGCCGACATCGCCGTCTGGGCGGTGCCCTTCGGCCTCGTCGGCGGCCGGCTCTACCACGTGATCACCGATTACCAGCTGTACTTCAGCGAGGGTGAGAACTGGGTCGACGCCTTCAAGATCTGGGAAGGCGGCCTCGGTATCTGGGGCGCGATCGCGCTGGGCGCGGTCGGTGCCTGGATCGGCTGCCGCCGCCGCGGGATTCCGCTGCCGGCCTGGGCGGACGCCCTCGCGCCGGCCATCGCCTTCGCGCAGGCGATCGGCCGCTGGGGCAACTGGTTCAACCAGGAGCTGTACGGCAAGCCGACGGACCTGCCGTGGGCCCTCAAGATCACCGAGGGGACCAACCGCGAAGCGGGCTTCTACCACCCCACCTTCCTGTACGAGTCCCTGTGGTGCGTCGGTGTCGCTGTACTCGTCATCTGGGCCGACCGCCGCTTCAAGCTGGGACACGGCCGGGCGTTCGCGCTGTATGTCGCCTCGTACTGTGTGGGCCGGGCCTGGATCGAGTACATGCGCGTCGACGAGGCGCACCACGTTCTGGGGCTGCGCCTCAACGTGTGGACCTCGATCGTCGTCTTCGTGCTGGCGGTGACCTACATCGTGATCTCGTCGCGGGTGCGGCCGGGGCGCGAGGAGATCGTCGAGCCGGAGACGGCGAAGTCGGAAGTGGCGAAGCCCGAGGCGGATGCCGCGGACGACAATTCTGCTGCGGACACGCCGGCGGATACGTCGGACGGGACAGCGCGGGACTCGGCCGGCGTGACGGCGCAGGACACGGCCGGCGGGGACGGGAAGACCGACGCGGACGCGGAGTCGGCCAAGAAGGGCTGACAACACGGGTCGTACGCAAGGCCGCCGGAATCGCGAGGATTCCGGCGGCCTTCGCATGTTGAGGACGTGCACGACGAGTCCTCAGGAGTACGCCGAGCCGTAGGGAATCAGGGTTCCTCGCGTCGTGCGAGGGCGAGGGTGCGCTGCGCCGCGGCCACGACCGCCGCGTCGACGAAGCGGCCGTCCGGCAGGGCCAGCGCGCCCTCGTCCGTGGCGGCCGCTTTGACGATCTCCTCCGCCGCCTCGATCTCCTCGGGTGTGGGGCGGAACGCTCGCTCGATGACCGGGAGTTGGTCGGGGTGGATGGCGGCCCGGCCCAGGAAGCCCAGGGAGCGGCCGTGGGTGCAGGAGGCGTAGAGGGCGTCCAGGTCGCGGATGTCGGGGAAGACGGACTGGGCGGGTGGGGGCAGTTGCGCGGCACGGGCGGCGATCACGATGCGGGTGCGTGGCCAGTCCAGGCCGGTGCCGTCCCGTATGCCGAGATCCGCCCGGAGATCGGACTCGCCGATGGCGATGCCGCGGACGGCGGGGTGGGCGGTGGCGATCGAGTACGCGTGCTCCACGGCCAGCGCGGACTCGAGGAGCGGGTAGAGCGGGACGCCCGGGGCCCGGGCCGCGATCCGCTGAATGTCAGTGGCGCGTGCGACCTTGGGGATACGCAGCGCACAGAGGCCCGGGAGTCCGGTGAGGGCCTCGATGTCATGGGGGGTGTTGATACGGACATGGACCGGGAGGGGATGGCGGGAGCCGAGGAGTTCGACGGTGGAGGCCAGCGCGTACTTCTTGCGGCCCGGGGACACCGCGTCCTCCAGGTCGACGATCACCACGTCGGCGGCGGAGGCGAGGGCCTTGTGCACGACCTCGGGCCGGTCCCCGGGGGCGTACAGATAGGTGAGGGGGATGGTCATAGGGCGCCCTGGGTGCGCAGTGCGGCGATATCGGCCCGGGACAGGCCGAGTTCGGTGAGCACCGCGTCCGTGTCGGCGCCGTGCGGGCGGCCCGCCCAGCGGATGGAGCCGGGCGTCTCGGAGAGGCGGAAGAGGACGTTCTGCATACGCAGGGGGCCGAGTTCCGGGTCGAGGACTTCGGTGATGGTGTCCAGCGCCCGGTACTGGGGGTCTTCCATGACATCGCGGATGTCGTAGATCGGAGCGATCGCCGCTTCGGCCTTCTCGAAGGCGTCCATGGCTTCGGAGCGGGTGCGGCGGGCGATCCAGTTGCCGACCGCATCGTCGAGTACGTCCGCGTGCTCCGCGCGGCCGCTGCCTGTGGTGAACCATGGCTCGTCGATCAGCTCGGGGCGGCCGACCAGATGCATGACGCGTTCGGCGATGGACTGGGCCGAGGTGGATACGGCCAGCCAGCAGCCGTCGGCCGTGCGGTAGGTGTTGCGCGGTGCGTTGTTTCGGGAGCGGTTGCCGGTGCGCTGCTGGATGTGGCCGAGCTGGTCGTACCAGAGCGGCTGCGGGCCGAGCACGGTCAGGATCGGTTCGATGATCGCCATGTCGACGATCTGGCCACGGCCCGTCGCGGTGCGGGCGGTGAGCGCGGTCATCACGGCGTAGGCGGTGGCGAGCGCCGCGATCGAGTCGGCGAGGCCGAAAGGAGGGAGGGTCGGCGGACCGTCGGGCTCGCCGGTGATGGAGGCGAAGCCGCTCATCGCCTCGGCGAGGGTTCCGAAGCCGGGGCGGTGGGAGTACGGGCCGAACTGCCCGAAGCCGGTGACGCGGGTGAGGACGAGGCGCGGATTGGCGGTGCTCAGTTCGTCCCAGCCGAGCTGCCACTTCTCCAGGGTGCCGGGGCGGAAGTTCTCGATGATCACGTCGGCGGTGCTCGCGAGGAGGAGGAGGGTCTCACGGCCGCCGGGGCTGGACAGATCGAGGGTGACGGTGCGTTTGTTGCGGCCGAGCAGCTTCCACCAGAGGCCGACCCCGTCCTTGGCGGGGCCGTGGCCGCGGGAGGGATCCGGCCGGGTGGGGTGCTCGACCTTGATGACCTCCGCGCCGAAGTCGCCGAGCATGGTCGCGGCGAGCGGGCCGGCGAAGAGCGTCGCCAGGTCGAGGACGCGCAGTCCGTGCAGGGGAGTTGGGGTCATGAGGCGTCGATCTCGGTGCGGTACGGCATGGAGGTGGACGCGCCCTCGCGCTGGACACACAGGGCTGCGGCGGCCGAGGCCCAGCTGAGGGCCTGCTGTACGGGGCGGCCCTCGACGAGCGCGACGGCGAGGGCGCCGACGAAGGTGTCGCCCGCCGCGGTGGTGTCCACGGCGGTGACCCGGGGCGCCGGGACGGTGAGGGGCACGGCCCCTCTCCGGGCGTACAGGCTGCCTGCCGCGCCGAGTGTGATCACGACCTCGGGGACCTGACGCAGCAGCGCCTCCGCCGCGGCGTGCGGGTCGGCGATGCCGGCGAGGGTGGCCGCCTCGTGCTCGTTGGGCACCAGCAGGTCGGTGGCGGCGAGGAGTTCTGGAGGGAGGGGCTGGGCGGGGGCGGGGGTGAGAACGGTCCGTACACCGTGGCGGCGGGCGGCTTCGGCGCCGTCGAGCACGGCGCTCAGCGGGAGCTCGAGCTGGAGGAGCAGCGCGTCGGCGGTGGCGATGAGGGCCTCGTCGCCGGGGACGAGGTGGGTGACGGCGCCGTTCGCGCCGGGGATCACGACGATCGAGTTGCCGCCTTCGTCGTCGACGACGATGTGCGCGGTGCCGGAGGGGCCGTCGGCGGTGCGGAGGAGGTCGGTGTCGACGCCGGAGGAGACGAGCGTCTGCCGCAGACGCACGCCGAAGTCGTCCGAGCCGACCGCGCCGATCATCGCGACATCGCCGCCTGCGCGGGCGGCGGCGACGGCCTGGTTGGCACCCTTGCCGCCGGGGATCGTACGGAACTCACGTCCGGTGACGGTCTCTCCGCGTTTCGGCGCGTACGCGACGTACGCCACGAGGTCCATATTGGTGCTGCCGAGCACCACGATGCCGCTCATGGGCGGAATGCCTCCTGGTGGGTGAGGTGGGCGAGGGTGTCGAAGCCGATGCCGTCGAAGCCGGCGACGGAGGTGGCGAGACGGTTCTTGAGCGGTGCGGTCCAGCGGTCGGGGATGGCGCCGGGGTGGCCGGCGAGCAGCCCGGCGACGGAGCCGGCGGTCGCACCGTTGGAGTCGGTGTCCCAGCCACCGGACACGGCGCGGCAGATGGAGCCGGTGAAGTCGCCGTCGGCGTGGGTGAGTGCGGCGGCGAGAAGGGCGGTGTTGGGGAGGACATGGACCCAGTGGTACTGGCCGTAGACGGTGTGGAGCCGGTCGACGGCTTGGTCGAAGTGCGGTTCCTTGTGGGCGGTGTCGATTCCGAAGCGGACGGCCTGTGCGAGGCGGGAGCGCGGGGGGACGACGCGGAGGCCGGTCCGCAGGCACTGGTGGACATCGCTCCGGCCGCCGGCCGCGGTGGCGATGGTGGCTGCGATGAACATCGCACCGTAGACGCCGTTGGCGGTGTGGGTGAGCACGGCGTCGCGGTGTGCCTGCGCGGCGGCGGCCGCGGGGTCGCCGGGGTGCGTCCAGCCGTGGACGTCGGCGCGGATGGTGGCGCCGATCCACTCCCGGAAGGGGTTGCGGTGGCGGGCGGTGAGCGGGGGCTCGATGCCGGAGAGGAGGTTGCGGTAGGCAACGCGCTCGGCGGTGAAGGTCCGGCCGGCCGGGAGCTCGTCGAGCCAGAGCTGGGCGACCTGGTCGGTGGTGAAGCTCCTTCCGTGGCGCTGGAGGAGGACCAGGTTGAGGAGGGGGTAGTTGAGGTCGTCGTCCTCGGGCATGCCGTCGATGTTCTCGGCGAGGGAGGTGGCGGCGGACCGGCGGTTCCAGGGGTGGGCGGCGGCGAGCTCGGCGGGGAGGCCCCTGGCGGTGAACCAGGTGTTGAGGGGCCAGTTGCCGGTGGCGCGGGCGAGGTCGCGGATGGCGATGAGGGGGAGCTTCTCGACGGGCTTGCCGAGAAGACACCCGACGGCACGGCCGAGCCAGGCGGCGTGCACGCCGTGGAGGTGGCTTTCGCCTGACCGCCCCGTCCCGGAACCGGGCGGCAGGCCACCGGACCCCGGTGCCCACGCCGCTGCGCGGGAGGAGTCGAGGTACGGCCAGAGGGCCGGCTGAGGGCCCGGCGCTTCCCACGAGCCGGACGGGGGTGGGTCGCCTTCGGCCCCGGGCGCACTCTGTGCCTCGGACGCGTCCTGTGGGGGCGGGCCGCCCTCGGGCAGCTGCGCCGCCTCCTGGGGTGGGCCGTTGGGCGTCGGGCCGTCGAGGTTTCGCGCCGGGTGCGACTCCGGCGGAGGTGGCCAGGTGGGGCAGGCCGTATGGATCATGGACAGGTCTGTCGGTTCCGCGTCCTTCAACGGGGAGGACAGCCGGGCGAGTTCGGCCAGGAGCTCGACCGCCAAGGCGCGCAGGTGCGGCGGGGCCGGGGTCGGGGAAGCCCCCGCGCGAGGTGGGGTTCCGGGGCCGCCCGCCGTCTGCCAGCGGGTACGGATCTCCGTCGTGTCGCGGCCGTCCTCCTCCGCCTGGCGCAGTTCATGGCCCAGCAGGTCCTCCGGCTGGACCCAGGTGAGTCGCAGGGCTGTCATCGTGCCTCCGTCAGGGTCTCGAACGCCGATTCGTGCGATCGGCGTCGTTCCGTGTCGCGGGTGAAGACCTCGCGGGTGACCGCGGCCAGTTCCCGGGCCGGCGCGTGCAGGTCGAGGCGGCTCGCCTCGGCCACCGCCTTCGCCCACTCGCCGGGGATCGCGGACTCGCCGTGGAGCGCTCCCGCGATCGCCCCGGCCATGGTCGCGATCGAGTCGCAGTCGCGGCCGTAGTTGATGGCGCCCAGGACCGTGCTGCGGTAGTCGCCCCCGCCCACCAGCAGCATTCCGAGCGCGATGGGGAGTTCCTCGATGGAGTGCAGCCGAGAGGGCCGGCGGGCGGCTAGGGAGGGGGTGCGGTAGTCCGGGCCGACTGTGTCGAAGGGGGCGACCGCCGTACGAAGAGGAGCGAGGGCCGATTCGAAGTCCGAGTGGCGCGCCGCGGTTTCTGCCACCGCCTCGATCGCCGACTGGGTGCCGTCCTTGGCCAGTGAGAGCGCCGTGTCGACGACCGAGGCGGGGGTGGCGCCGGGCACGCAGGCCGCGGAGACCGCCGCCGCGAAGACGCCCGCCCCCTCTCGCCCGTACGAGGACTGGTGCGCGCCCGCGATGTCGATGGCCTCGGCATAGGCGGCCTCGGGATGTGCCGCGTTCACCAGGCCCACCGGCGCCATGTACATCGCCGCGCCGCAGTTGACGATGTTGCCCGCGCCTGCCTCGCGCGGATCGTTGTGCCCGTAGTGGAGGCGGGCCACCATCCATTTCTCGGCGAGGAAGACGCGCTGCAGGGGCAGCGCCTCCGCCTCGAGCTCCGGGATCCAGCGGGGGCTCGACATGAGGTCGGGGACCAGATGGTCGGCGACGGCGTACGCGTCGAGATGGTCGCGTACGGCCGCGTACACGCGGATCAGCGCGTGCGTCATGAGGGTGTCGTCGGTGATGTGGCCGTCGCCCTTGTGGTACGGCGCGATGGGGCGGGCGGTGCGCCAGGCCTCGCCGTTCCACGGGCCGACGATGCCGTTGATGCGGCCGCCGTGCCGTTCCACGATCTGTTCCGGGCTGTAGCCCTCGACCGGGCCGCCGAGCGCGTCACCGACGGCCGCTCCGATGAGGCTGCCGGTGATCCGGTCATCGAGTGCGAGTGTCGTCGCGAGTGTCGTCGTCATGTCGGAATTGTCCACCCCGGGTGGTCAGTTCCGTGTGTGCGAGCAGCCCGGCGAGTTCGACCAGATCCGTGCCGGCGAGCCGGGGGAGCGCGCATCCTGCGAGGGTGCGGCAGGCGTCGCGCCAGGTGGCGGGGACGGATTCGCCGCCGCCCAGCGCGCCGGTCAGCGCGCCGGCGAGTGCGGGGGCGGAGTCGGCGACGCGGGAGAGGCAGGCTGCCGCGGGCACGGCTTCGGCGACCCGGCCGCGGGCGGCGGTGGCGAGGGCGAGGGCGACCGGGACGGTTTCGGCGGCGGCGATGCCGTAGCTGTAGACGTGGTCGACGATCTGGTGCTCGAGGAGCGGTACGAGTTCGAAGGCACCGTTCGCGTCGCGGGCGAGTTTGACGGCGTGCTGGGCGTTGCGGCCGATCTCGGTGGCGGCGGGCAACTCCGCGAGGGCGGCGTCGACGGCGTCGTCGACGGACGCGCCGCCGAGCGCCGCGGCCACGGCGGCGGCCATGGCGCGTGCGCCGTGCACTCCGTCGCCGTCCTGGGTGTAGCGCGCGTCGAACTCGGCGAGCGTCGCGGCGGCGAGCGGGTCTCCGGGGTGGACGACGGCGAGGACGGCGGCGCGCACGCAGGCGGCGTCGTCGAAGTAGTGCGGGTTGTCGTGGCCGGTGGCGGGCGGGCGGAGGCCGGTGGCGAGATTGCCGAGTCCGGCGCGTACGGAGATCCGGGCGCGGAGGGGGAGCACGGCGGACTCGACCTCGGGGGCGCGCTCGGCGGCTGCGGCGATCTCACTGGCGAGGGAGTTCCAGGCGAGGTCGACGGCGGCCCGCATACGGCGGCCGGGGGCGAGGCCGGCGAAGAGGTCACCGGCGGCGGTGAGCACGGTCTCGGCGGCGAAGGCGGCCCACTCGGCGTCGTCGGAGGGGCCGAGGAGGAGGGGTTCGGGGGGCTGGTTGAGGGCGATGGGCACAGGAAGGGTGGTGGTGGCGTTCTGCTCGGCGAAGGTGTCGAGCTCACGGGTGAGACGGCGGGTCCACTCGGGCATCCGGGCCGCGCGATGGCGGGCGGCGGGCCACCCGGCCGCGTCACCGGCGGCGAGCCCGAGGAGAAGACCTTCGATGGGGCGGGGCGGGTGACCCTCCCCGGTCCCGCCCGTTCCCGAAACCGGGGGCAGGCCCTGGGCCTCCCGGGGCGCGCTCGGCGCTTCGCGCGAGCCGGGGGCTCCGCCGGGTACGGGTTCCTGCGGGTCTGCCGGGCTGGGCGTTCCGGGTGGGCCCGGGCGCCCGTCGGGTACGGGGGGTGGTTCTGCGGGACCCGGTCCTTCGCGCGGGGCCAGGGGGCTGTCGGGCTCCCCAGGGCTCTGCCCCCCGGCCCCGGCCGGTGCGGGCTCCCGGAGGCCCGTCGCGGATTGCCCCTCGGGCCCGGCGGCCGCCGCCTCGCGCTCGGGCGTCATGACGCCACCTGCGGGTCGTCGTCCGGGGTCAGGAGCTCCGCGATGTCCAGCACGTGGTAGCCGCTCATCGACGGGAGACAGCTGCCCCGGACCGGGCCGATCGCCGACGACCATTCCGCCGGGATCGCCGTGGCACCCGACACCGCTCCCGCCAGCGCGCCGGCCACCGCCGCCGTCGTGTCCGCGTCGCGGCCCATGTTCACCGCGGTCAGGACCGACTTACGGAAGTCTCCGCGGGCCGCCGCGAACGCGCCGAACGCCAGACCCACCGCCTCCGGAGCCAGGTCCGTCCACGGGTAGCCCCCGATCACGACCGCTGAGCGGACCGCCCGTTCCATGGAGAGCGCGTCCGCGTACGTGTGCTGCGCCGCGACGACCGCTCGGCGCAGCGAGCGGGCCGTCCAGGAGTCCATCGGGACCACGGACAGGGCCGCCCCGATCACCCCGGCCGGTCCCGCTCCCGCCATCGCCGCGGCCACGCCGGCGGCCACCGCCTGGCCGCCGTAGATGCCCTCGCCACCGTGGCTGACGCCGCCGTCGATCGCGACCAGCCGCGCCGCCTCCGCCGGGTGGCCCGCAGCGAAGACGCCGAACGGCGCGGCGCGCATCGCCAGGCCGTCGCTCCAGGCGTGCCGGTGCTGCGCCGAGATGGGGGCGGCGAGCCCGCGCCGCAGGTTTTCGAGCGTGCCGCGTTCACTGAATCCCGCGCCCCGGAACGGGCCTTCGTCGAGGTCCGCGATCCATTGGTGCCACGCCTTCTCCACATGGGCCACGGTCAGGGCCGAGCCGTGCCGGGCGAGGAGGAGGCCGGAGAAGATGGCGTACTCCGTGTCGTCCGTGCCCGCCGGATGCTCGCTCACGAAGCCCTCGATACGGCCCCACCGGCGGCGGATCTCGGACGGCCGCATGTTCTCGGCGGGAGCGCCCAGGGCGTCGCCCACCGCGAGACCGAGCATCGCGCCGCAGGCCCGCTCGCGGATATCGGCGGAGGAGGGGCCGGCCGGATCAGCGGGATTGCATGCAATCAACTCCATGGGGCGGGCCCCTTTCGCGCGCACCGAGCCTGTTCCTCCATCTGTGCCACATGTGACGCGCGAGGAGTCTGAGAAACGTGTCTGTCACCCGGACTGTCTCCAGTTCCGTATCCGGACCGCCCCCAGCCGCACAGCCGCCCAGGTAAGTACGGCCTGCCTTGCTGGCGGACCCCTTACATCGTGCGTATTTTCGAGGGTGTTGGGGGAGCGGGACCACCGGGCCCGCCGTCGGACAAGGGGAGAACTGTGTCCATCATCGAGACCGAGGCGACGCTCCACGAGGCGCACCGCGACAATCACACACACCGTGATGTGAACGGCGGCTGGCTGCGCCCCGCGGTCTTCGGCGCGATGGACGGACTGGTCTCCAACCTGGCGCTGATGACCGGTGTCGCGGGCGGCTCGGTCTCCCAGCAGACCATCGTCATCACCGGCCTCGCCGGTCTCGCGGCGGGCGCCTTCTCCATGGCGGCCGGCGAGTACACCTCCGTCGCCTCCCAGCGCGAGCTCGTTCAGGCCGAACTGGATGTCGAGCGGCGTGAGTTGCGCAAGCACCCCGTCGACGAGATGGAGGAGTTGGCGGCGCTGTACGTCGCGCGCGGCGTGGAGCCCGAGCTCGCCCGCGAGGTGGCGATGCAGCTCTCCAGGGACCCCGAGCAGGCGCTGGAGATCCACGCCCGCGAGGAGCTCGGCATCGACCCGGACGACCTGCCGTCGCCGGCCGTCGCCGCGGTCTCGTCGTTCGGTTCGTTCGCGCTGGGCGCGCTGCTGCCCGTACTGCCGTATCTGCTCGGCGCCACCGCGCTGTGGCCGGCGGCGCTCCTGGCGCTCGTCGGGCTCTTCGCCTGCGGCGCTCTCGTCGCCCGCGTGACGGCACGCAGCTGGTGGTACAGCGGGCTGCGCCAGCTGGCCCTCGGCGGCGCGGCGGCGGCCCTCACCTACGGCCTCGGAGTGCTGTTCGGCGCCGCGGTCTGACACCCGGACCGTCCCCCGCCCACCTGCGCACCGGCCCCTCTCCAGGGAGCCGGTGCGCAGTCGTACGGGGACGGTCCGGCAAGTTGTGACGCACGTCCTCTCCACGGATCCGGCGAGGAGTGAGACACTATGCGAGCTACTACATAAGTAGCCGTTTACTCGGCGGTTTCGAGTTCTTAACCACCGGGCATGAGCCATAGACGCTGTGGGCAATGAAGCCTGCTCTGCGACGGGCCTGCGGACAACCGATCTGTCCGGCTCGCCCCAACTTCACCGCTTCGCGCGGTGTCCGCATGTTGGAACCAGCTATCCACTTTTCGAGAAGCACTCCATCATGTAATCTGCACGAAATTTCGCGGAGGGCCAACGTCGTCCCTCGGCAGTTGCATTTGCCACGACGACGACGGGAGAGCCGATGCGTTCCGACGCCTGGTCGCCCATGGACGGTCGCCCCGCCCCCCAGGGGATGTACGACCCCCGTAACGAGCACGACGCATGCGGCGTCGGGTTCGTGGCCACCCTCACCGGTGTTGCCAGCCATGAGCTGGTCGAGCAGGCACTGACCGTACTGCGGAACCTGGAGCACCGCGGTGCCACCGGCTCCGAACCGGACTCGGGTGACGGCGCCGGCATCCTGCTTCAGGTCCCGGACGCCTTCCTTCGCGAGGTCAGCGATTTCGACCTTCCCGAGGCCGGTGCGTACGCCGTCGGAATCGCCTTCCTGCCGGCCGACGACAGCACCAACGCCGTCTCACACATTGAGACGATCGCCGCCGAGGAGGGCCTGAACGTCCTCGGCTGGCGCGAGGTCCCGGTCACCCCGGATCTGCTCGGCAACGGCGCCCGCGCCACCATGCCGGCCTTCTCGCAGCTCTTTGTATCGGACGGTACGAGCACGGGCATCGCGCTGGACCGCAAGGCCTTCGTGCTGCGTAAGCGCGCCGAGCGCGAGGCCGGTGTCTACTTCCCGTCGCTCTCCGCCCGCACGATCGTCTACAAGGGCATGCTGACCACCGGCCAGCTGGAGCCCTTCTTCCCGGATCTCTCCGACCGGCGCTTCGCCACGGCCGTCGCGCTTGTCCACTCGCGGTTCTCCACGAACACCTTCCCGAGCTGGCCGCTGGCCCACCCGTACCGCTTCGTCGCGCACAACGGCGAGATCAACACGGTCAAGGGCAACCGCAACTGGATGCGCGCCCGTGAGTCGCAGCTCGTCTCCGACGCGTTCGGCTCTGCCGACAACAACGGAAGCGAGAAGCTGGCGCGGATCTTCCCGGTCTGTACGCCGGACGCCTCCGACTCGGCCTCCTTCGACGAGGTGCTCGAGCTCCTCCACCTCGGCGGCCGCTCACTGCCGCACAGCGTCCTGATGATGGTCCCCGAGGCGTGGGAGAACCACGACTCCATGGACCCGGCCCGGCGCGCCTTCTACCAGTACCACTCCACGATGATGGAGCCCTGGGACGGCCCGGCCTGTGTCACCTTCACCGACGGCACCCAGGTCGGCGCGGTCCTCGACCGCAACGGTCTGCGCCCCGGCCGTTACTGGGTCACCGACGACGGACTCGTCGTTCTCTCCTCCGAGGTCGGCGTCCTCGACATCGACCCCGCGAAGGTCGTCCGCAAGGGCCGCCTCCAGCCCGGCAAGATGTTCCTCGTCGACACCGCCGAGGGCCGCATCATCGAGGACGACGAGATCAAGTCCTCCCTCGCCGCGGAGCAGCCGTACCAGGAGTGGCTGGAGGCCGGCGAGATCGAGCTCGAGGACCTTCCCGAGCGCGAGCACATCGTCCACACCCACGCCTCGGTCACTCGCCGCCAGCAGACCTTCGGTTACACCGAGGAGGAGCTGCGCGTCATCCTCGCGCCGATGGCCCGTACCTCCGGGGAGCCGCTCGGCTCCATGGGTACGGACTCCCCGATCGCGGCCCTGTCCCAGCGGCCCCGGCTGCTCTTCGACTACTTCACCCAGCTCTTCGCGCAGGTCACCAACCCGCCGCTGGACGCCATCCGTGAGGAGCTCGTCACCTCGCTGCGCTCCTCGCTCGGCCCGCAGGGCAACATCCTGGAGCCGACCGCCGCGACCTGCCGCAGTGTCACCCTGCCCTTCCCGGTGATCGACAACGACGAGCTGGCCAAGCTCATCCACATCAACGCCGACGGCGACATGCCGGGCATGACCGCCGCGACGCTCTCCGGTCTCTACCGGGTCAGCGGCGGCGGCGACGCCCTCGCCGCCCGTATCGAGAAGATCTGCGCCGAGGTCGACGCGGCCATCGAGGACGGCGCCCGGCTGATCGTCCTCTCCGACCGGCACTCGGACGCCGAGCACGCGCCCATCCCTTCGCTGCTGCTCACCTCGGCCGTGCACCACCACCTCATCCGCACCAAGCAGCGCACGCAGGTCGGTCTGCTGGTCGAGGCCGGCGATGTCCGCGAGGTGCACCATGTCGCGCTCCTCATCGGCTACGGCGCCGCCGCCGTCAACCCGTACCTGGCGATGGAGTCGGTCGAGGACCTGGTCCGCGCCGGCACCTTCATCGAGGGCCTGGAGCCCGAGCAGGCCATCCGTAACCTCATCTACGCCCTCGGCAAGGGCGTCCTGAAGGTCATGTCCAAGATGGGCATCTCGACGGTCGCCTCCTACCGTGGCGCGCAGGTCTTCGAGGCCGTCGGTCTCGACGACGCCTTCGTCGAGAAGTACTTCAACGGCACCGCCACAAAGATCGGCGGAGCCGGTCTCGAGGTCGTCGCCAAGGAGGTCGCCGCCCGGCACGCCAAGGCCTACCCCGCCTCCGGCATCTCCGCCACGCACCGTGCGCTGGAGATCGGCGGCGAGTACCAGTGGCGCCGCGAGGGCGAGCCGCACCTCTTCGACCCGGAGACGATCTTCCGGCTGCAGCACGCCACGCGCTCGCGCAGCTACGACATCTTCAAGAAGTACACGGACCGGGTCAACGAGCAGTCCGAGCGCCTGATGACGCTCCGTGGTCTGTTCGGCCTGAAGACAGGTGAGAACGGCAGGTCGGAGCGGGAAGCGATCTCCATCGACGAGGTCGAGCCGGTCTCCGAGATCGTCAAGCGCTTCTCCACCGGCGCCATGTCGTACGGCTCCATCTCCCGCGAGGCGCACGAGACCCTCGCGATCGCCATGAACCGGCTGGGCGGCAAGTCCAACACCGGTGAGGGCGGCGAGGACGCGGACCGGCTGTACGACCCGGAGCGCCGTTCCTCCATCAAGCAGGTCGCCTCCGGCCGCTTCGGTGTGACGAGCGAGTACCTGGTCAACGCGGACGACATCCAGATCAAGATGGCGCAGGGCGCGAAGCCCGGCGAGGGCGGCCAGCTGCCCGGTCACAAGGTCTACCCGTGGATCGCCAGCACCCGGCACTCCACCCCGGGTGTCGGTCTGATCTCGCCGCCGCCGCACCACGACATCTACTCCATCGAGGATCTGGCCCAGCTGATCCACGACCTCAAGAACGCCAACCCGGCCGCGCGTATCCACGTGAAGCTGGTCTCCGAGGTCGGTGTCGGCACGGTGGCCGCGGGTGTCTCCAAGGCGCACGCGGACGTCGTCCTCATCTCCGGCCACGACGGCGGTACCGGCGCCTCGCCGCTCACCTCGCTGAAGCACGCGGGCGGCCCGTGGGAGCTCGGCCTCGCCGAGACCCAGCAGACCCTGCTGCTCAACGGCCTGCGCGACCGCATCGTCGTACAGACCGACGGTCAGCTGAAGACCGGCCGCGATGTCGTCATCGCCGCGCTGCTCGGCGCCGAGGAGTTCGGTTTCGCGACCGCGCCGCTCGTCGTCTCCGGCTGCGTCATGATGCGCGTCTGCCACCTGGACACCTGCCCGGTCGGCATCGCCACGCAGAACCCGGTGCTGCGCGACCGGTTCTCCGGCAAGGCCGAACACGTCGTCAACTTCTTCGAGTTCATCGCCGAGGAGGTCCGCGAGCTCCTCGCCGAGCTGGGCTTCCGTACGATCGAGGAGGCCGTCGGCCACGCCGAGCTGCTGGACACCGAGCGGGCCGTGGACCACTGGAAGGCACAGGGCCTCGACCTCGAGCCCCTCTTCTACGTCCCCGAGCTGCCGGACGGCGCCGTACGCCACCAGCTGGTCGAGCAGGACCACGGTCTGGAGAAGGCGCTCGACAACGAGCTGGTCGAACTCGCCGCCGAGGCCCTGAAGGCGGCCTCCGCCGAGGCCGCCCAGCCGGTCCGCGCTCAGGTCGCGATCCGCAACATCAACCGCACGGTCGGCACCATGCTCGGCCATGAGGTGACGAAGAAGTTCGGTGGTGCGGGCCTGCCCGACGACACCATCGACATCACCTTCACCGGATCGGCCGGCCAGTCCTTCGGCGCGTTCGTGCCGCGCGGAGTGACGCTGCGGCTGGAGGGCGACGCCAACGACTACGTCGGCAAGGGCCTCTCCGGCGGTCGCATCGTCGTCCGCCCGGACCGGGGCGCCGACCACCTCGCCGAGTACTCCACCATCGCGGGCAACACCATCGCCTACGGTGCCACCGGCGGCGAGCTGTTCCTGCGCGGCCGGACCGGCGAGCGGTTCTGCGTCCGAAACTCCGGTGCCACGGTCGTCTCGGAGGGCGTGGGCGACCACGGCTGCGAGTACATGACCGGCGGTCACGCGGTGGTGCTCGGCGAGACCGGACGCAACTTCGCGGCCGGTATGTCCGGCGGTATCGCGTACGTCATCGACCTCGACCGCGACAACGTCAATGTGGGTAACCTCGGCGCTGTCGAGACCCTCGACGAGTCCGACAAGCAGTGGCTGCACGATGTCGTGCGCCGCCACCAGGAGGAGACGGGCTCGACCGTCGCGTCGAAGCTGCTGGCCGAGTGGCCCAGCGCGGTGGACCGCTTCAGCAAGATCATCCCGACCACGTACAAGGCAGTGCTCGCCGCCAAGGACGCCGCTGAGCTCGCCGGTCTCTCCGAACAGGAGACCACCGAGAAGATGATGGAGGCGGCGACCAATGGCTGACCCCAAGGGCTTCCTGACCACCGGCCGAGAGGTCGCAAAGACCCGCCCCGTCGCGGATCGCCTCAAGGACTGGAACGAGGTCTACGTTCCCGGTTCGCTGCTGCCGATCATCAGCAAGCAGGCCGGGCGCTGCATGGACTGCGGCATTCCGTTCTGCCACAACGGCTGTCCACTGGGGAACCTCATCCCCGAGTGGAACGACTACGCGTACCGCGAGGACTGGTCGGCGGCGAGCGAGCGGCTGCACGCGACCAACAACTTCCCGGAGTTCACCGGGCGGCTGTGCCCGGCGCCCTGCGAGTCGGCCTGCGTCCTCGGCATCAACCAGCCGGCCGTCACCATCAAGAACGTCGAAGTCTCGATCATCGACAAGGCGTGGGACACCGGTGACGTCAAGCCGCAGCCGCCGGAGCGTCTGTCCGGCAAGACGGTCGCGGTCATCGGCTCGGGCCCGGCGGGCCTCGCCGCCGCCCAGCAGCTGACCCGGGCGGGCCACACGGTCGCCGTCTACGAGCGCGCGGACCGCATCGGAGGCCTTCTCCGGTACGGCATCCCCGAGTTCAAGATGGAGAAGGTGCACATCAACCGCCGTATCGAGCAGATGCGCGCGGAGGGCACCAAGTTCCGCACAGAGATCGAGATCGGTCGCGACATCGACGCGGCGAAGCTGCGGAAGCGGTACGACGCGGTGGTCATCGCGGCCGGTGCGACCGTCTCGCGCGACCTGCCGGTCCCGGGCCGGGAGCTGAACGGCATCCACTTCGCCATGGAGTACCTGCCGCTCGCCAACAAGGTGCAGGAGGGCGACTTCGTCGCTCCTCCCATCACCGCGGAGGGCAAGCACGTCATCGTCATCGGCGGCGGTGACACGGGCGCGGACTGCGTCGGTACGGCCCACCGACAGGGCGCGGCCTCCGTCACGCAGCTGGAAATCATGCCGCGACCCGGCGACGACCGTCCGGCGGGTCAGCCGTGGCCGACCTTCCCGATGCTCTACAAGGTCACCTCGGCGCACGAGGAGGGCGGCGAGCGGGTCTACTCCGTCTCCACCACCCACTTCGAGGGCGACGAGGACGGCAACGTCCAGTTCCTGCACCTCGTGGAGGTGGAGTTCAAGGGCGGCAAGCTGGAGCAGAAGCCGGGCACGGAGCGGAAGATCCCGGCGCAGCTGGTCACTCTGGCGATGGGCTTCACGGGCACGGACCAGGAGAACGGGCTGGTCCAGCAGTTCGGACTGGCGCTGGACGAGCGCGGCAACATCGCGCGGGACGCGGACTTCGCGACCAGCGTGGGCGGCGTGTACGTCGCCGGTGACGCGGGCCGTGGACAGTCGCTGATCGTGTGGGCGATTGCCGAGGGCCGCTCGGCGGCGCGCGGTGTGGACCGCTTCCTGACCGGTGTCAGTGAGCTGCCGGCCCCGATCCGCCCGACGGACCGTGCGCTGACTGTCTGATCACCGCGTCAACCCCTCATACGGTCCCGTACAACGGCGTACGGAACTCAACGCGGCGCCTGCCCTGTCCCCGACCGGACACTGGGTGGGCGCCGCGGCATGTTCCAGGGGTTCGCGCGGCTCATGGCGGTGCTCGTACCGGTCGAGGGCGTCGCGAGAGCCCGCTCACGGGTGACGTAGCCTCAACTCTCCCGTCGTAGCGAACGAACGGAGCCCCGCATGCCGGCCATCAGCCTCCGCAAGGTGCAGGAGACCGCGCCCGCGCTGGTCAGCCTCTACAAGAGCGCCGGTGTCTCGTTGGAGAAGCACCGGTTGAACGAGGAGCGCGCCGCCGTCTATCTGGTGCTCGACTACTCCGGCTCCATGAAGGAGTACTACAAGGACGGCAGCGTGCAGGCCCTCGCCGACCGGGTGCTCGGTCTGTCCGCCCATCTCGACGACGACGGCCGGGTGCCCGTCGTCTTCTTCTCGACGGACGTCGACGCGGTCACGGACATCGCCCTGGACAACCACCACGGGCGGGTCGACCAGATCGTCTCGGGCCTCGGGCACATGGGCAAGACGGCCTACCACCTGGCCATGGACGCCGTCATCGACCACTACCTCGACAGTGGCGCGACCGCTCCTGCGCTCGTCGTCTTCCAGACGGACGGCGGGCCGATCAGCAAGCCCGCCGCGGAACGCTATCTGTGCAAGGCGGCGAAGCTTCCGCTGTTCTGGCAGTTCATCGGCTTCGGCAACAAGCGCAGTTCGCAGTTCGACTTTCTGCACAAGCTCGACGAGCTGGCCGTACCTGCCAAGCGGGCCGTCGACAACGCCGGCTTCTTCCATGCCGGACTCGACCCGCGCCAGGTCCCGGACGCCGAGCTGTACGACCGGCTGGTCGCCGAGTTCCCGCTGTGGCTGACAGCGGCGCGTGCGCACGGCATCGTGCGATGACGGTACGGGTGCTGCGCGCTGCCGACCGTACGGCCGTGCCCTGGAAGAACGGTGGCGGCGTCACCCGCGAGATCGCCGCCTCGCCCGATGGCGCGCCCATGGACGCCTTCGACTGGCGGATCAGCCTCGCGGACGTCGGCGCGGACGGACCTTTCTCCGCGTTCTTGGATGTGGACCGGACCCTGACCGTGGTCGAGGGCGCGGGGATGGACCTCACGGTCGGCGGGCGGCGCACGCTCGCGGACGAGCGGTACCGGCCCTACGACTTCCCCGGCGACGAGGAGACCGAGGGTCGGCTGCTCGGCGGGCCGGTCGTCAACTTCAACGTCATGCGCCGCAGGAGCCGCACGGCGTGCCTGACCTCGGTGGTACGGGGCGAACTGCTGGTCGCGGTCCCGTCCGGCTCGACAGTGGTGATCGTCGCGCTGGACGGGACGACGGTCCTCGACGAGGCGGGCGTGACGCTCGGGCAGTACGACGCCGCGGTGCTGGACGCCTCGCCCGGCTCGCTGCACACGCACGGGCACGCGGCGATCGTCACACTGCTCAGTCGGTGAGCGGGTTCCGGCGGACCATGTACGCCCGGGAACGGCACGGGGGCCGCACCAAGAAGTGAATCCCGACAGAAGATGTCGTGATTTCGCGGTTCGATGGCGTCATGACATCGAGTACCTGGGCAGATTTCCGGACGGCGGAGCCGGACTTCGCCGAGACCGTTCAACAGCGGTTCCAGCAGTACAGGCACCATGTCCTGGCCACCCTCCGCAAGGACGGATCCCCGCGGGTGACCGGGCTCGAAGTGGACTTCCGCTTCGGCGAGATGTGGCTCGGCATGATGCCGGACTCCCGCAAGGCCCAGGACCTCCGGCGCGATCCGCGCTTCGCGGTGCAGGCGAATCCGGGCCCCGACGACTCCATGGCCGGCGGCGACGTCCGGATCGGCGGGCGTGCGGTGGAGGTGACGGATCCTGAGGTGGTCGGGCGATTCGTGGCGGAGGTCGGGCCGCCGCAGCCGTTTCATCTGTTCCGGGTCGAACTGGGCGAGGTGGTGCGGACGTCCGTCGAGGGAGATGAACTGGTCGTACGGTCCTGGCGGCCCGGCCAAGCCGTACGCACCGTAAGCCGTCGTTGAGTTCTCCGCTCATCCGGACAGCACTCGCGCCCTGCACCGGGCGGGGGTGCCCCAGGCATCCCGCAGCGGTCGTGCCTTGCGCAGCCATAGCGAGAGGTCGAGCTCATCGGTGTAACCGACCGCGCCGTGCAGCTGAAGAGCGGTGCGGGCGGCGGCGTACGCGGCCTCGCCCGCGGTCGCCTTGGCCGCGGCGATATCGGCGGGAGCCATCGAGAGGGCTGCTCCGTAGAGGAGCGGCCGGGCGAATTCGAGTCCGATCAGAGTGTCGGCCAGCCGGTGCTTGACCGCCTGGAAGGAGCCGATGGCGGCGCCGAACTGACTGCGCCGCTTGGCATGGGCAACAGTCCGGTCGAGCAGCGCGAGCCCGACGCCGAGGGCCTGCGCGGCGGTGGCGAAGGCGGCGACATCCGCGGCGTACGCGGCGGCGGCGGCCACGTGGGGCCCTTCGGCAAGGATCTCGCCCCCGGCGCCGGGTACGGACAGCCGCCGCGCTGGGTCGGCGGACGCGTGTACGGGGCCGTGCCCGGGGGCGATGAGCAGCCGCGCGTGCGGAGAGCCGCCGGGCGCGCCCGCGCGGGGGCCGACGGGTTTCGCGCCCGCGCGGGGAGTGACCTGCCCGGGGCGCGCGCCCGTGCCGGCTCGGGCTCCCGTACCCGTGCCGGCGGCTGTCGGTGGCCTCGCCTCCGTGCGGGGCGCCGCGCGGGGAGTGGCCTGCCCGGGGCGCGCGCCCGTGCCGGCTCGGGCTCCCGTACCTGTGCCGTCGGCTGCCTCCGGCTTCGCGCCTGTGCGAGCCGTCGCCCGCCCGGAGCCGGTGACCGTATCGCCCCACCCGCCCGCCGCGTCCTCTCCCGACACCACCAGTGTCACCGTCGCCGCGTCCGCGTCCAGTGCGTACGGCCCGCACCCCGCCGTCGACAGCGCCAGCGTCGCCGTCGACTCGCCCGTCGCCAGCCCCGGCAGCAGTCGCTTCGCCGGCGACGTGTCGCCGTGCTCGGCCAGATGGGTCAGCAGCGCCGCCGTCGCGACCGTCTCGACCACTGGGCCAGGTACCGCGTGGCGGCCCAACTCCACGAAGGAGACCGCCAGTTCCACCGGTAGCATCCCCACCCCCTCGTACGCCTCCGGGACCGCCAGCGCGAAGACGCCCGCCTGCGCGAGGCGCGAACAGAGCGCCCGGCCGGGGGCGTGGTCGCCCGCCGACCACGCCCGTACCGCCGCCGGCGTGTCCGCGGCGGTCAGCATCGCGTCCAGCGAGCGCGCGAGAGCCCGCTGTTCGTCGGTGAGCAGAAAACGCATCAGCGGCGGCCCTTCGGGAGGCCGAGCAGACGCTCGGCGATGATGTCGCGCTGGATCTCGTTCGTACCGGCGTAGATGGGGCCCGCCAGCGCGAAGACATAGCCCTCGGACCAGTCGGAGTCGGCCAGCTCCCCCGCCGGGCCCAGCAGATCGAGCGCGGTCTCGTGCAGCGCGATGTCGTACTCGGACCAGAAGACCTTGTTCAGGCTGGATTCGGCGCCGATGCTCTCGCCCGCCGCGAAGCGCGACGCGTTGGCGTAGGTGAAAAGCTGGTAGGCGCGTGCACCGATCACCGCGTCCGCCACCCGGTCGCGGAGCGCGGTGTCGTGACCATCCGGCCGCTCGGCCGTCGCGCGCCACTGCCGCAGCAGACGCTCCGCCGCAGCCAGGAAACGGCCGGGCGATCTCAGTGTCAGCCCCCGTTCGTTGCCGGTCGTGGACATCGCGATCCGCCACCCCTGGCCCGGCTCGCCGATCACGTCCCCGTCGGGGACGAAGACATCGTCGAGGAACAGCTCGGCGAAGGCGGGCTTGCCGTCGAGCCTGCCGATCGGCCGGACCGTCACACCCGGCGCCGACAGGTCGAACATCAGATACGTCAGCCCCTGATGCGGCCGCGGCCCCTCAGGACCGGTGCGGAAGATGCCGAACGCGCGGTCGGCGAAGGCGGCCCGCGACGACCAGGTCTTCTGGCCGCTGAGCAGCCAGCCGCCGTCCGTGCGCAGGGCCCGCGACTTCAGCGACGCGAGGTCCGAGCCGGACTCCGGCTCGGACCAGGCCTGCGCCCAGATGACCTCGCCGCTCGCCATCGCGGGCAGCACCCTGGCGCGCTGCTCCTCGGTGGCGTGGTCGAAGAGCGTCGGAGCGAGGAGGTTGATGCCGTTCTGCGAGACCCGTCCCGGCGCGCCCGCCGCGTAGTACTCCTCCTCGAAGACCAGCCAGCTGAAGATGTCGACGCCCCGGCCGCCGTACTCCCGCGGCCAGGAGACGACTGACCAGCGGTCCGCGTGCAGCCGCGCCTCCCACGCGCGGTGGGCCGCGAACCCCTTCTCGGTCTCCAGGGAGGGGAGGGGCTCGGCGGGCACGTTCGCGGCGAGCCAGGCGCGGGCCTCGGCCCGGAAGGCTGCCTCGCCGGCGTGGTCCAGGTCCATTCACCCAATCCTTCCCTAACAAGTGTTTGGTAGGTTAACGTGCTGTTGTGATGAGCAACAGGGCGCAGTACGTACCCGGTCATGGCCTGCTGAAGGGCCGTACCGCCGTCATCACCGCCGCGGCCGGAGCCGGGATCGGCGGAGCGACCGCCCGCAGATTCCTGGAGGAGGGCGCGCGCATCCTCATCAGTGACGCGCACGCCCGCCGCCTGAAGGAGTCGCGGGAGGCGCTCGCCGAGGAGTTCGGTGCGGCGGCCGTGTCATCACTGCCCTGCGACGTCACCGACGAGGCCCGGGTCCAGGCGCTGTTCGACACGGCCGTACGGGAGCACGGCGGCCTCGACATCGTCGTCAACAACGCGGGCCTCGGCGGCACCGCTGCCCTCGTGGACATGAGAGACGACCAGTGGGACAAGGTCCTCGACGTCACCCTGAACGGCACCTTCCGCTGCACCCGCGCCGCCCTGCGCGCCTTCAGGACTTCCGGACGCGGCGGAGTGATCGTCAACAACTCCTCCGTCGCCGGCTGGCGCGCCCAGGCCGGCCAGGCCCACTACGCCGCCGCCAAGGCCGGAGTCATGGCGCTCACCAGGTGCGCGGCGATCGAGGCGGCCGAGTACGGCGTACGCGTCAACGCCGTGGCCCCCAGCCTCGCCATGCACCCGCACCTGGTGAAGGTCACCTCGGCCGAACTGCTGACGGAGCTGACCGCCAAGGAGGCCTTCGGGCGATACGCCGAACCCTGGGAGATCGCCAACGCCATCGTCTTCCTCGCCAGCGGCTACTCCTCTTATCTCACCGGTGAGGTCGTCTCCATCAGCAGCCAGCATGCGTAGGACGAGAATGGTCCTGTGCCGACAAGAAGCAAGAAGAAGAACCAGGTGAGCGCCTCACCCGAGCGCCGCCGCGAGCTCCTCGACACCGCCGCCGAGGTGTTCGCCGCGCAGGGTTACAACGCCACCACCGTCCGCGAGATCGCGGACCAGGCCGGGATGCTCGCCGGCAGCCTCTACTACCACTTCGATTCCAAGGAATCGATGCTCGACGAGATCCTCTCGACCTTCCTGGACGAGCTCTGGCAGGGCTACGACGCCGTGCTCGCCGCCGGGCTCGGGTCCAGGGAGACCATCGAAGCGCTCGTCACCGAGTCCTTCCGGGAGATCGACCGGCACCGCGCCGCCGTCGCGATCTACCAGAAGGAGTCCAGGCATCTGGCGGCTCAGCCGCGCTTCCACTACCTCACGGACTCGCAGCAGAAGTTCGAGAAGGCGTGGCTGGGGACGCTGGAGCGCGGGGTCGCGGACCAGGTCTTCCGTGCCGACCTGGACATCCGGCTCACGTACCGGTTCGTGCGCGACACGGTGTGGGTCGCGGCGTCCTGGTACCGGCCGGGCGGGCAGCACAGCCCGGAGGAGATCGCCCGTCAGTACCTGTCGATGGTGCTGGACGGTATCGCCGTACGCAGCTGACCGATCGAGGAGTCGTCATGGCCGAGGCCTACATAGTCGGAGCGGTTCGCACGCCGGTGGGCAGGCGCGGAGGGGGCCTCGCCGCAGTCCACCCGGCCGACCTCGGCGCGCATGTTCTGGGGGCCCTGGTCCTGCGGACCGGTGTGGACCCCGCGGCGGTCGAGGACGTCGTCTTCGGCTGCCTGGACACGGTAGGGCCGCAGGCCGGCGACATCGCCCGTACGGCATGGCTGGCGGCCGGTCTGCCCGAGGAGGTGCCGGGCGTGACGATCGACCGGCAGTGCGGCTCCTCGCAGCAGGCGGTCCACTTCGCGGCACAGGGGGTGCTCTCCGGCACCCAGGACCTGGTGGTCGCCGGCGGCACCCAGAACATGACGCAGATCCCGATCGCCTTCGCGTCCCGGCAGGCGGCCGAACCGCTCGGGCTGACAGTGGGCCCCTTCGCGGGCAGCGAGGGCTGGCGGGCCCGCTACGGCGACCTGCCGGTCAACCAGTTCCACGGTGCGCAGTTGATCGCCGAGAAGTGGGGGATCTCGCGGCGCGACATGGAGGAGTTCGCGCTCCGTTCCCACCAGCGGGCGGTCCGCGCCGTCGACGAGGGCCGCTTCGAACGGGAGCTGGTGGCGTACGGCGAGGTCACGGCGGACGAAGGGCCGCGCCGCGACACAACGCTGGAGAAGATGGCGGGCCTCAAGCCGGTCCTGGAGGGCGGCACCATCACGGCGGCCTGCTCCTCCCAGGTCTCGGACGGCGCGGCGGCGATGCTGATCGCGAGCGAACGGGCGGTCGCCGAGCACGGTCTTGTGCCGCGCGCCCGTATCCACCACCTCTCGGTACGCGGCGAGGACCCGATCCGGATGCTGTCCGCCCCGATCCCGGCGACGGCGTACGCGCTGAAGAAGACCGGCATGTCGATCGACGACGTCGACCTGGTCGAGATCAATGAGGCCTTCGCGCCCGTGGTGCTCGCCTGGCTGAAGGAGACCGGCGCCGACCCGGACAAGGTCAATGTGAACGGCGGAGCGATCGCGCTGGGTCATCCGCTGGGCGCCACGGGCGTGAAGCTGATGACCACGCTGCTGCATGAACTCGAGCGCACCGGTGGGCGGTACGGACTGCAAACGATGTGTGAAGGCGGAGGCCAGGCGAACGTGACCATCATCGAGCGGTTGTGATCACGGGCCTTCTGGGCCCGTTCGTGCTACGGTAGCGGCGTTGCAGTTTTGGTACCCATGAACTTCGTGTGCGCCTGACGGGAATGCTTCCTCAGGCGCATATTTTGTTTGCCGGATTCTCCGGATGGGGCTCAATACAACAACGGGAAATTCGCGAAGTGTGAGTTTCCGGCTTGCCCCTGTTTTAGGAGAATGACATGGCTACTGGAACCGTGAAGTGGTTCAACTCGGAAAAGGGCTTCGGCTTCATTGAGCAGGACGGCGGCGGCGCCGACGTCTTCGCCCACTACTCGAACATCGCCACCTCGGGCTTCCGTGAGCTCCAGGAAGGCCAGAAGGTTTCCTTCGACGTCACGCAGGGCCAGAAGGGCCCGCAGGCGGAGAACATCGTCCCGGCCTAACATCCGGACGCGAACCTCGCAGCCGGGGCCCGCACCGTCAAGGTGCGGGCCCCGGCTTGTGCTGTCTCACATGCCCAGGAGGGCAATATCCGCATGACTCGCTCCGAACGCCCGGCCCGCCCGACTCGAAAGCGCCCGGTCAATTCCCGCGCCAATGGCCCCGCGAAGGGCTCCGGCAAGGCTCCCGCCCGCAAGGTGGCGGCCCCGCAGGAATTCACGTTGCCGGAATCCATCACCCCCGCGCTGCCTGCCGTCGAGGCGTTCGACGAGCTGGACATGCCGGCCGCCCTGCTGAAGACCCTCGTGGCCCAGGGCGTGACCGAGCCCTTCCCGATCCAGGCCGCCACGCTGCCGAACTGTCTCGCCGGCCGGGACATCCTCGGCCGCGGGCGCACCGGCTCGGGCAAGACCCTCGCCTTCGGGCTCGCGCTGCTCGCCCGCACCGCGGGCCGGCGGGCCGAGCCGCGGGCGCCGCTCGCGCTCGTGCTCGTACCGACGCGTGAGCTCGCGCAGCAGGTCACCGACGCACTGTCGCCGTACGCGACCTCGGTGCAGCTGCGGATGACCACGGTCGTCGGCGGTATGTCGATCAGCAAGCAGGCGGGCGCGCTGCGGCGTGGCGCCGAGGTGCTCGTGGCCACGCCCGGGCGGCTCAAGGACCTGATAGAGCGCGGCGACTGCGCGCTCGACCGGGTGTCGATCACCGTCCTCGACGAGGCCGACCAGATGGCCGACATGGGCTTCATGCCGCAGGTCACGGCGCTGCTCAAGCAGGTCGAGCCGGACGGTCAGCGGATGCTCTTCTCGGCGACGCTGGACAAGAACATCGACCGCCTCGTACGGATGTTCCTGACCGACCCCGTCGTGCACTCCGTCGACCCGTCCGCGGGCGCGGTCACCACGATGGAGCACCATGTGCTGCACGTCGCGGACGAGACGGACAAGAAGGCCGTGGCCACGCGTATCGCGGCCCGTGACGGCCGGGTGATCCTCTTCGTGGACACCAAGCGCGCGGCGGACCGTTTCGCCAAGCGGCTGCTGTCCAGCGGTGTACGGGCGGCGGCGCTGCACGGCGGCCGTTCGCAGCCGCAGCGCAACCGCACCCTCGACCAGTTCAAGAACGGGCAGGTCACCGCGCTGGTCGCCACCAATGTGGCGGCCCGCGGCATCCATGTCGACGATCTCGACCTGGTCGTGAACATCGACCCGCCCGTCGACCACAAGGACTATCTGCACCGCGGCGGGCGCACCGCCCGGGCCGGCGAGTCCGGCAGCGTCGTCACGCTTGTGCTGCCCGAGCAGCGCCGTGAGATGACCCGGCTGATGGCGGACGCGGGCATCAGCCCGCGCACCGCCAGGATCAAGTCCAGCGACGATGAGCTCAGCCGCATCACCGGGGCGCGCGAGCCCTCCGGTGTCGCCATCACCATCGAGGTGCCCGAGCCGGTGGTGCAGCAGCAGCGCCCGCAGCGCCGTCGTGCCCAGGTCCCCGGCCAGGGACAGGGCGGACGTTCCGCGCAGGGCGGCGGCAGTGGCGGCGGCAGTGGCGCCGGCCGCAGCCGTGGCCGGCGCGGTGGGCAGGGCGGGCAGAGTGCTCAGGGCGGACAGGCCCGTCAGAGTGCGCAGGGCGGACAGGCCCGTCAGAGTGCGCAGGGCGGACAGGGCGGACAGGGCGGACAGGCCCGGCAGGGCGGCCGGCCGGCGCGTGGTGCGCAGGGTGGTCGCCGAACCGCGGCGTAGCACCGGTCCTGTCGGGGCTCCGCCCCGAACCCCGCGCCTCAATCGGCGGCGGGGCTGATTGTCGCCGGAGGGGCTGGTATGGGCGGGAACCAGCTCGTCCGGCGATTGAGGACACGGCCGAAGGCCGCACGGGATCCGGGGGTTTGACCCCGCTCACGGGAAGGGGCGGGGCGGGGAAGAATCCCGCGGTAGCGCGCCGAGTACCCGCGCCGCCTCGGTCATCACGCGGGCGACGAGCTCCGCACAGCTCGGCAGATCCTCGATCAGCCCGGCGATCTGCCCCGAAGCCATCACTCCGAGGTCGGTTCGCCCCTCGACCATGGAAGCCTTCAGCAGCATGGGCGTGTTGGCGGCGAGCAGGACCTGGCTCCAGCTCAGGTCCCTGCCGTGCTTCATCGCCAGGCCGTCGCGGATCATCTGCGACCAGGACAGATCCGAGAGCTTCTTGAAGCCGGCGGCACGGCGTACGGCCTGCGCCAGGGCTCTCCAGCGGCCCGCCCGCTCGAGCGAGTCGACCAGTTCCGTACGGAGCATGCGGTGCGGGAGCCCGTCGACGGCCGTGGTGACCGTGATGTCCTTGACGGTCGCGGCGAGGTAGCGGGCCTTGACCGCGTCCGGCACCGTCGAGTCCGAGGTGAGCAGGAAGCGGGTGCCCATGGCGATGCCCGCCGCTCCGTAGGCGAGCGCCGCGACCAGTCCCCGCCCGTCGTGGAAGCCGCCTGCCGCGATCACCGGGATATCCACCGCGTCGACAACGTGCGGCAGCAGCACGGTCGTTGCGACATCGCCGGTATGACCGCCGCCCTCACCGCCCTGGACGATCACCGCGTCCGCGCCCCAGGCCGCCACTTTCTCCGCGTGCCGCCGGGCCCCGATGGACGGGATCACGACCACGCCCGCGTCCTTCAGTTCGGCGATCAGCTCGCGGGACGGCGCGAGCGCGAAGGACGCGACTTTCACGCCCTCGTCGATGATGATCCGGACCCGGTCACGGGCATCCCCGGCATCGGCGCGGAGATTGACCCCGAAGGGCGCGTCCGTACGGGACATGACCTCGCGGACGGCCTGGCGCAGCTGGTCGGCGGTCATCGTCGCGGAGGCGAGAATGCCGAGTGCCCCCGCGTTGGCGGTGGCGGAGACCAGGCGGGGCCCGGCGACCCAGCCCATGCCGGTCTGCACGATGGGGTGCCGGACTCCGGTGAGTCTGGTGAGGGCGGTCTCCATCACGCGGGGACCTCGCGCTCGCGCGTGCCCTTCGGGTCGATCACCTCGCGGATCAGGCGCAGTTCGGCGGCGGTGGGCTCGCGGGTGTACGGGACGTGGGCGGGGATCGTGAGCGCGAAGCCGGTCGCCCGCCGGATCTGGTCGACCGTGACACCCGGGTGCAGGGACGCGAGCCGCATCGAGCGGTCGGGGGTCGCGAAGTCGAAGACGCCCAGATTGGATACGACGCGCGGGATGCGGTGGAAACGGGACGCGGACGGGCCTGCGGCGGCCGCATTGTCGTAACCGACGCCGCTGACCATGTCGACGCGCTCGACGAAGACGCGGGAGGAGTGTCTGGGCACCCAGTAACTGACCTGATTGTTGAGGGTGTTGACGGGCGCGCCGCGTACGCCGAGCAGCTGGCGCGCCGGCCGCTCCCAGTCGCCTATGCAGGAGATGTTCTGGTTGCCGAAGCGGTCGATCTGGCTAGCTCCCATCATGACGTGCCGCTTTCCGCCGGTGACCATGGCCAGGTGCTGGCGGTACGGCAGCCAGCCCTCCGTCGCGCCGCCGAGGTCGACGAGCATCGCCTCGCCGTCGGTGAGGAGGAGGTCGGGGGAGAAGGTGCGCTTGGCCAGCCGGGCGCCGAAGGAGGAGACGGGGGCCATGGTGGCGGCCAGTATTTCGCCATTGCCCCGCCAGGCCTCGGCGCAGGCGACGACGCAGTACTCGGAACGGCTGATGGTCACTGCTGCTCCTTGTGCCAGGTCCGGACGGCGCACTGGTAGTCGCGCTCGGTCGTGCCGGAGAGGAAACGCTCGGCGAACTCCGGCCAGGGGGTGGACGCGTACAGCTTCTGGAAGGTCTCGTCACGGCCGTACTCGGGAGCGCAGGAGGTGAAGTGCGCGCCGTTCGGTGTCTCGACCACGCCGGTGACCGAGTGACGTTTGACCAGCAGGGTCTGCGGCGCGGCGTCCTTGGTGAGTTCGGCGGTCTCCACGAGTCGCTCGCAGGAGACGTACGCGGCGTCGGCGGCCTCGCAGAACAGATCGTCGAAGTACGGATCGGGACCCAGGTACTGGCCGTTGCCGAACCGGTCGGCGCGGTTGAGGTGGACGAGCGCCGCGTCCATCCGCAGGGCCGGTACGGCGACGAACTCCTCGCCGTCCTCGTACGGTGAAGTGACCGTCCGCAGCCCGGGGTTGACCCGCATGACGTCGGATCCGATTCCGGCCCGCACCGGGAGGAAGGGCAGCCGGTTGGCGGCGGCGTGCAGCCCCCACATGAACATCGCTTCGTCGATCTCGGTGAGCGCGAAGTCGCCGCGCTCGCGGGCGGCGCGGAAATGCGGTTCGAGCGGGATCGAGTCGAGGGTGACGAAGGCCGTCACGAGTCTGCGGATCCGGCCGGCGGCAGCGAGGAGGCCGATGTCGGGGCCACCGCAGGACACGACGGTGAGATCGGTGATCTCGGTACGCAGCAGTGCCCGCACCAGCGCCATCGGCTTGCGACGCGAGCCCCAGCCGCCGATACCGATCGTCATTCCGCTGCGGAACCCGGACACCGCCTCGTCGGGCGTCATGGTCTTGTCCGTCACGCTCGGTCCTCCTCGCCGAAGGTGTCCTTGCCGAAGGTGTCGCGGACGCGGTCGGCGACACCGCTGAGGTTGGCCTCGAAGGTGAAGCCCTGCTCGAAGCGGTAGCTGCGGTGTACGTCGACGGGGTCGATGCCGTTGATGGCGGCCTTGGCCAGCCGGATCAGGTATCCGTCCTTGCGTGCGATCTCCCGCGCCAGCTCCAGGGCCGCGGCGGTCAGTTCCTCGCGCGGGACGACCCTCCAGACCGAGCCGTGGGCGTGCAACTGCTGCGCGGTCGCGGTGCGCGAGGTGTAGTACAGGGCGCGCATCAGATGCTGCGGGACGAGACGGGCGAGATGAGTGGCCGCGCCGAGCGCGCCCCGGTCCAGCTCCGGCAGCCCGAAGGTGGCGTCGTCGGAGGCGACGATCGCGTCCGCGTTGCCGACAAGGCCGATACCGCCGCCCAGGCAGAAGCCGTTCACCGCCGCGACGACCGGCACCTCGCACTCGTAGACGGCGGCGAAGGCCTCGTAACAGCCGCGGTTGGCGCCGACGAGCGCGGAGTGTCCGGTGTCGCGCTGCATCTCCTTGATGTCGACGCCCGCGTTGAAGCCACGACCGGCGGCGGCCAGGACGACACAGCGGGTCCCGGGGTCGCGGCCGGCCGCGCGGAGGGTGTCGGCGAGGTCGTACCAGCCCTGTACGGGGAGGGCGTTGACGGGTGGGAAGTCGGCCGTGACAACACAAATGCCCTTCTCGGGGCGTGCGGTGGAGACACCCATGAGTGGATCAGCTACCTTTCCACCAAACATTTGTTAGGTGAGGAAGGTAGCAGCCGATGGAGCTGGACGGGAGGGTCGTCGTCGTCACCGGCGGCACACGGGGCGTGGGCGCGGGGATCGCGCGGGCCTTCCTGCGGGCGGGCGCCGAGGTGGTGGTCTGTGCCCGCAGGCCGCCGGAAGTCCCCGTCGCCGGAGCCGAGTTCGCAACCCTTGATCTGCGCGAACCGGCCGCGGTGGGGGAGTTCTTCCACTCGGTCGTGGCGCGGCACGGCCGGCTCGACGCCCTTGTCAACAACGCGGGCGGGACACCGTACCGGCTGCTCGGCGAAGGCGAAGCGGCCCGTCATGCCCGCGTGATCGAGCTCAATCTCACCGCGCCGCTGACCGCCTCGCTCGCGGCGTACGAACATCTCAAGGCGGCCCGCGGATCGATCGTGATGATCGGCAGCGTCAGTGGCGGCCGGCCGTCCCCGGGCACGGCGGCGTACGGGGCGGCGAAGGCGGGACTGGAGAACCTGGCCCGCTCCATGGCCGTGGAGTGGGCGCCCGAGGTGCGCGTGAACACGCTTGTCCTCGGCATGGTCCGCACCGAACTGTCCCCTCTGCACTACGGGGACGACGAGGGCGTGGCGGCGGTCGGCCGTACGGTGCCGCTGGGCCGGCTGGCCGAGCCGTCGGAGATCGGTGACGCGGCCGTCTTCCTCGCCTCGGAGCGGGCGGCGTACGTGAGCGGAGCCTCGCTGCTGGTGCACGGGGGCGGAGAGCGCCCCGCGTTCCTCGATGCCGCAACTGTCAACAAGGAGACGTGAGATGACTGGGGCAACCGGGATCTGTGAAGGACGCGTTGTGATCGTCACAGGTGCGGGGCGCGGTCTGGGGCGGGCCCATGCGCTCGCCTTCGCAGCCGAGGGGGCGAAGGTCGTCGTCAATGACCTCGGCGTCGGGCTGGACGGGGCGGGCTGCTCGGAGAGCCCTGCCCAGCAGGTCGTCGGCGAGATCACGGCGGCGGGTGGTGCTGCGGTGGCGCACGGCGGCGACATCGCCACGACCGACGGTGCCGCGTCCCTCGTCGCCGCCGCGCTGGAGACGTACGGCCGACTCGACACCCTCGTCAACAACGCCGGGTTTCTGCGAGACCGGATGCTCGTCAACCTCGACGAGGACGACTGGGACGCCGTCATGCGGGTGCATGTGAAGGGCCACTTCCTGCCGCTCAAGCATGCCGCGGCGCACTGGCGCTCCGAGGCCGGGGCGGGTCGGCCGGTGGCGGCCCGGGTGGTCAACACCACCTCCGGAGCAGGGCTGCTGGGCAGTGTCGGCCAGGGCAACTACGCGGCCGCCAAGGCCGGGATCATCGGGCTGACGCTGGTCGCCTCGGCCGAGATGGGCCGGTACGGCGTCCAGGTCAACGCCATCGCGCCGGCGGCCCGTACCCGTATGACCGAGGACACCTTCGCCGGTCTGTCCGCCCTGCCCGAGGACGTCTCGCCGCTCGTCGTCTGGCTCGGCTCCGCCGCCAGCACGGGCGTGACGGGCCGGGTCTTCGAGGCCGAGGCGGGCCGCATCACCGTCATGGAGGGCTGGCGGCCGGGACCCACCGCGGACAAGGGTGCGCGCTGGACCCCGTCCGGGGCGGGCGAGGCCGCACGGAAGCTGCTGGCTGACTCCGAGACTCCGCAACCGGTCTACGGCGCGCGGTAATGGCGCGGGCGTAAGCGGTGAGGATGCCGCCGGCCCGGGGGAGCGGGCCAAGTCCTTCACGGCGCCGGAGTCCTGCGTCCACCCAGGTTAACTCGTAGAAAACTAAAGGGCTTTGGGGTTGACGCGTTCATGTCTACGCGCGTCATGATGTCGGTATGCGAATCCCCCCACGAATCGCCGTTCTCGGCGGCATCGCCGCCCTCGCCTCCACCCTCCTCATCGGCGGACAGGCCACGGCCACCCCGACGACCGCGGCCGCGGTCGGTGACGTCTGCTACTCCGCCCTCCCCTCCCAGGCGCACGACACACTCGACCTGATCGAGTCCGGCGGGCCGTTCCCGTATCCCCAGGACGGCACCGTCTTCCAGAACCGCGACGGCGTCCTGCCGTCGCATTCGACCGGCTACTACCACGAGTACACCGTCAAGACGCCGGGCTCCTCCAACCGCGGCGCCCGCCGCGTCGTCACGGGCAACACGGCCCAGGAGGACTACTACACCGCCGACCACTACGCCTCGTTCGACCTCGTCGACTACGGCTGCTGAGCCGGTATCCTCCGCCCCGTGACGAAGACCTATGTGATCGACGGGGCGGAGGTCACCGACCTGGAGAGCTTCTGGCGGGTGATCGGCGAAGCGGTGAACGGGACCGGCGGGTACTTCGGCCGCAATCTCGACTCGTTCGCAGACTGCCTCGGCGGCGGCTTCGGTACACCGGACGACGGCGACTTCGTCATCGAGTGGCGCGACCACGAACTCTCCCGCCGGGCACTCGGGCGGGACGAGACCGTACGCCGGCTGCGGCTGCGGCTGGAACGCGGCCATCCGCTGAACAGGGCCGCCGTCCAGGCCGAGTTGGACGAGGCGGAGGCCGGTCGTGGTACGACCGTCTTCGACTGGCTGGCGCAGATCATCGAGGAGCGGAAACCCGGCGGGCTACGGCTCCGCTGAACCGGGTCAGCGGCAGCGCGGCGACGTCTGTTCCAGCCGACGCCTGAGCTGTGGGTCCTGCAGCTGCCGCACCGCGTCCACCGCCGTGTCCCGGGCATACCCGTCCGGATCCTCGTCGGCGAGGATCCTGGCCAACGCCGCGGCGGCACGCGGATCCTGACGCATCGCCAGTCCCCGGGCCGCCTCCGCCGCCGTGTCCGCGTCCGGGTCGTTGAGCCGTGCCGCCAGTGCCTCGCGGATCTCGTGACTATCGGCCTCGATGCCCGCCAGCGCCATCGTCGCCCAGTCCCTGACATGGGTGTCCGCGTCCCGGCTCAGAGTGATCACCGCCTCGACGCCCTCCGTATGGCCGCCCGGAACCAGCCCGCACAGCGCCAGCGCCACCCGGTGGCGTACCTCCGCGTCCGGATGCCCGGCATGCCGCAGGATCTCGGGCAGCGCGGCCGGATCCCCGTGGTGCCCGAGACCGAGCACGGCCGCCTGGATCAGCTCCGGATCCCGCGCCTCCCGGGACAGCTCGCGCAGCAGCGGCAACGCCCGCGCGGCGAACGGCCGCCGCGGGCCCGACCCGTCGGGCCCGGCGTCCTCGTCCGGCCCCGGACGCACGAACCCCAGCTGTGCCAGCACGTCCGCCGCGAACGCCTGGCGCAGGGGATCGTCGCTCGCGCACCACGCGGCCGCCGCCTGGAAGGTCTCCTCGTCGCCGCGGCTCCACAGCGCCGTCACCGACTCGACCCAGTCGTCCTGATCGGGATCCCCGCAACGCAGGGCCCGTTCGGCGAGCTCCGCGTACGGAGTCATTGTCCCCAGCTCGCCTTCCAGAAGTGTCGCGATCGCACCGTGGCCGGTCTGCCGCTCATTGCCGGCCGACGGGCTGCCGTCCCGTAGCAGCTCGACGACGACGGTCACCCCGCCGTCCTCCTCGACCCGGCGCGTGAAGATCTCGTACTCCTCGCTGTCCGCCACCTCGTACGCCCGCAGCAGCCCCTCCCGCAGCTCCCGCTCCACATCCCGTACGAGCCACTGCCTGGCCTCGGTCAGCGCTGCCTCCGTCGCGCCGGCGCCGTGCCGCAGCAGGGCCCGCACCGTCGAAGGAGAGCCGCGCCGGGCGGCGAGCACCAGTGGCGGCTCGCCGCTCGGGCCCGGCAGATCGGGGTCGGCGCCGTACTCCAGCAGCACCTCCACCGTCCCGGCGTGCCCCTGCTCCACCGCCCAGACCATGGCCCTGAAGCCGTACGCCTCCGGAAGATCGGGCCTGGCGCCCGCAGCGAGCAGCGCCCGCACCACCTCGGTGTGTCCGCCGACCGCGGCCCCGCACAGCGGCAGGTCCCCGGCGTCGGGGCCGCCCGCGCGCTCGGGCGCGGCTCCCGCGGCCAGCAGCAGCCGCACGATGCCCACCTCGTCGCTCACCGCCGCCAGATAGAGCGGCGTCTGCCCGTCCTCGTCGGTCACATCGGCGGGGATTCCGGCCCTCAGCAGCCCTACGACAGCGTCGTCCGCGCCGCCGTGCACCGCCTCGAACAGCTCGCGGGCGCCCGCTGTCGGCTCTTTCGTCATGGTTCGACCCTACGGAAGATCGGTCAGGTGTCGCATTCCAGAATCGTGCGGCACAGCCCGCAGCGGACCCGCGCCCGCCCCCTCACGGCAACCCGGATGCGCTGATGGCAGGTGGGACACGAGAAGGAGACGAGCAGCCCGTCAGCCCCGCGTTCGAAGGCGTAGGCGGACGATCCGGCAGTCGCGTGGGCGGAGCCCGGGTGCTCCCGGGCGTGGCGCCGGTCCTTGGCGTAGCGATGGCGGCCCGTCCAGCCCGCGGTCGTCAGCGGCGGCTGCTGTGCGTCGCGCAGTGCCTGGGCGCGGCCCTTGGTGTAGGCGGTGTACCCCTGCGGGCTGGTGAACCAGGGGGAGGGGTCCTCGTCGAAGGCGATCGCCCGCTTGGCGAGGACGTAGCCGAACTCCTCCGGGGTGAGGTAGCCGAGCTTCTGGCTGGAGACGCTGTCCTCCCGGAACGCGTCGAGGAGCAGCCAGCCGGAGCCGAGATACGTGGTCGCGGTGTCGGTGAGGATCTCGTTGTCGCGGGTGCCCGGGAAGGACAGGTCGAGCCGGTGCAGCAGCACATGCATGATCTCGTGGGCGAGGGCCGCCCCGATGTCCCTGCGATGGGTGCGGAAGCGGTCGTTGAGCTCGATGAAGTACTCCGGTCCCGCGGCGAGTTCGACGCTGGCGGCATGCTGCATCTCGCGGAAACTCACGATCATCCGGGCGTCCGGCAGCCGCAGATGCTGTACCAGGGCGCGGGCGACGCGCTGCGCGCCGAGATGCAGATCGTCCTGGTCGGAGAAGGCGACATCGGCCGGGACGACGCTCGGGGCGTAGGAGAGCACGGTATCCGGCGAGAGGCGCCTGTAGAGCGCGGTGATCGCCGCACGCACGGTGTCGAGGTGCGGAAAGCCGTGTACGACCTCGCTGCCGTTCGCCACCACGTCCCGTAACCCCCCATGCACGTCGGTCGGCCTGAATCAACTGTACGGGGGAGAGAGGGCGGATCCCCGCTGGTGACAGTGGCCGAAAACTGCTCCTTGTGGCCTGGTGATCCACTCTTCATAATCCGGATCACGCTTGTCCGGCCCATGTCAGCGCGCGCGATGCTGCGGCGGATTCCGGCGCGGGCGTAAGTCTCAACCCCCCACGAAAGGCACTCCGTTGAAGAAGCAGCTTGTGCGTGTGCTCCAGAGATGCGCCGCAGCCGGCGCCGTCGTCCTCGCGGCGATCAGTCTTCAGCCCGGCTCGGCCTCGGCCGCCACGCCGCCCGTCGTCGGCGGAACCCGGGCCGCTCAGGGCGAATTCCCGTTCATGGTCCGCCTCTCCATGGGCTGTGGCGGCGCGCTGTACGCCAAGAACATCGTGCTGACCGCCGCCCACTGTGTGAACGGCTCCGGCAACAACACCAGCATCACCGCGACCGCGGGCGTCGTGGACCTGCAGAGCTCCAGCGCCATCAAGGTGAAGTCGACCAAGGTCCTGCAGGCGCCCGGCTACAACGGCACCGGCAAGGACTGGGCGCTGATCAAGCTCGCCAAGAACATCGACCTGCCCACCCTGAAGATCGCCGACACGAAGGCCTACGACAAGGGCACCTTCACGGTCGCCGGCTGGGGCGCGGCCACCGAGGGCGGCGGCCAGCAGCGCTACCTCCGCAAGGCCCAGGTGCCCTTCGTCTCCGACGCCAGCTGTAAGCAGGCGTACCCCGAGCTCGTGTCCGGCGAGGAGATCTGCGCCGGGTTGCAGCAGGGCGGCGTGGACACCTGCCAGGGTGACTCCGGCGGCCCGATGTTCCGCAAGGACAACAACAACGCCTGGATCCAGGTCGGCATCGTGAGCTGGGGCGAGGGCTGCGCACGGCCCAACTTCCCGGGTGTCTATACCGAGGTGTCCACCTTCGCAGCCGCCATCAAGTCCGCGGCGGCAGGCCTCTAGCACTTCGAGCGGTACGCGCAAAGGGCCGGTCCTTCATGTGGGCCGGCCCTCTCCCGTGCGTACCGCCGGGAGAACCCGTGCGTACCGCCGGGAGAACCCGTGCGTACCGCTCACGAGAAGTGGGCGAACCGGTCGCCCGAGCCCTCCAGCTCCAGCACCCACACCTCGTTCGTGCCCACGCGCAGCACCGGCCCGGGAACGTACAGCGTCCGCTGCGGTCCTGCCGACCAGTAGCGGCCGAGACCGAAGCCGTTCACCCACACGAAACCCCGTGTCCAGCCCGGCAGTTCCAGCGACGCGTCGCCGGGTTCGCTCACCTCGAACGGGGCCCGGTACAGACCCGTCGCCCCGTCCTGCGCCGTCTCGCGGAACGGCACTTTCCCGACCGCGCCCGCTTCCTCGAAGGCATCCAGCCGCAGCCCCCGCGCCCGTACGCCGTGCAGATACTGCCGCTCGTGCAGTACGCCGCCGGAGATGCCCTTCGGCTCGCCCGTCCGCGGCCCGTAGTTGACGCGCCCCAGCGACTCCACCCACAGCTCCACCGCGGCGGGCCCGGCCACCGGTTCATCGAGCGCGGCGTCCTCGTCGCTCAGTACCCCGGCCCGCATCCCGTCGACGTACACGACGGCCCGGTCCCGCAGACCGGACACACTCAGCGGATACGGCTGCCGCGGGCCCGGAACGCCGACCCGGTAGCGGACCAGACCCCGGTCCACGCCAAGTTCCTCGAAGGTGGGTGGAACAGGCCCCTCCGACTCCTCGTCGCCGAGCGTCTCCAGTACCTCGTCGAGCGGTGCCCATTCGGTGAGCTCCGCCCGCACCGGCGCGCCCAGAACGGCGGGCGCCGGCGGCAGGTCCGGCAGCGGACCCTCCTGGTACAGCGCGAGCACGTCCCGGAACAGCCGGAACTTCTCCGTCGGCCGCCCGTACTCGTCGATCGGCGCGTCGTAGTCGTACGACGTGACATCCGGCTGGAACCCGCCCATGTGCAGGGCGCCGCCCGCCCGGTTGGCACCCGCCCAGCCGGCAAAGTTCGTGCCGCCGTGCGCCATATAGACATTGACCGAGGCGCCGCACTCCAGGATCTCGCGCAGCGCCGCCGCGGCATCCCCCGGATCCCGTACGACATGGTCCCCGCCCCAGTGGTCGAACCAGCCGCACCAGAACTCCATGCACATCAGCGGCCCCCGCGGCCGATGGCGGCGCAGCGTCGCGAAGCACTCACGGGCCCCCGACCCGAAGTTCACCGTCGCCAGCACCCCGGGCACCGAGCCGCCGGTGAGCATATGGTCCTCGGGCCCGTCGGAGGTGAACAGCGGCACGGTCACCCCGCAGCCCCGCAGCAGATCCACGAGATGACGCAGATAGCCCTGGTCGCAGCCGTAACTGCCGTACTCGTTCTCGACCTGCACCATGATCACCGGACCGCCGTGCCCGATCTGCCGCTCCACCACCTGCGGCAGCAGCCGGGTGAACCACCGCTCCACATGCCCCAGGTACTCGGCGTCGTCCGAGCGCACCCGCCGTCCCAGCCGTCCGGTCAGCCAGTACGGCAGCCCGCCGTTCTCCCACTCGGCGCAGATGTACGGCCCCGGCCGCACGATCGCACACAGGCCCGCCGCCTGCGCGGCGTCCAGGAACCGGCCCAGCGCGTCGGCGTCCGCGTACCGGCCGGGCTCCGGCTCATGCAGATTCCACGGGACGTATGTCTCGACGCAGTTGAGGCCCATGGCGCGCAGCATGGCCAGCCGGTGCTCCCACTGCGCCTCGTGCACCCGGAAGTAGTGCAGCGCTCCCGACAGCAGCCGCACGGGCCGCCCGTCCACCAGGAAGTCCGCATCACTCACAGTGAAATCAGCCACCGTCCACCCCTCGCTCGGCCTCGTACCGCGGCCAACCATCGCCCCCTGGCGGCGGGCCGGTCCATGGACAAAGATCGGCGCTGTTTGGACGCAACGCCGGCACCCGGAGCCCAGGGAGAGGACAGAGGCGGATGTACCACACCTGGATGCGCTATTTCACCCCGAGCCCCGTCCATCACCGCCTCGGTCTGGCCTGTCTCGGCGTCGGCCTCCAGCACGGCGTCCTGCCCACCGTCGGACCCCGTACCCTCGACCACCATGTCGCCGTCGTGATCAGCGCCGGCAGCGGCTGGTTCCGGGGCCCCGACGGACGGCGCGCCACCGTGACCGCGCCCGCTCTGATCTGGCTCACGCCCGGCGTTCCGCACCACTACGGTCCCGATCCGGCAGGCGGCTGGGACGAGAGCTTCGTCGACTTCACCGGGCCCGCGACCGCCACCTACACCGAGCTCGGCTACATCGAGCCGGACCGGCCCGTCGTCCCGCTCGCCGACGCGGCCGGGGCCCGCGCAGCCGTCGGCCGGATCGCCCGCGCCGCGCACAGCGGCAACCCGCTCCTCGAGGTCGAGACGGGCGCCGCTGTCCATGAACTCCTGGTCGCGCTGCGCCGCGCCCGCGCCGACACCAACGCCGAGGGCGACCCGGTGCTCACCGCGCTGGCCCGCGACGCCTTCCAGTCGCTGTCCGTCGCCGAACACGCCGCCCGGCACGGGATGACCCCCGCCGAACTGCGCGCCGCCGTTCGCCGCGGCGCGGGCCGCAGCCCCAAGGAGTACCTGCTCGGCATCCGCCTCGGCCGTGCGAAGGAACTGCTCGTGGCCACCGAGCTGCCCGTCGCCGCCGTCGCCCGCCGCGTCGGCTACGAGGACCCGGCGTACTTCTCCCGGCTGTTCACCCGTCGCGTCGGCATCGCGCCCGTCCGCTTCCGTGAGCAACAGGGCCACACCGTCCCCGGCGGCTGGAGCAACCGGATCCCGGACCCGGACCACCCCCCGACGATCACTATGGGATCGACGTAAGCTCGCTGACCATGACCACGAGTGACATCGACGATGCCGTACGCGCCGAACTGAACAGCCTGCGCGAGAGCATCGACAACATCGACGCGGCGGTCGTCCATATGCTCGCCGAGCGTTTCAAGTGCACCCAGCAGGTCGGCCACCTCAAGGCGCGGCACAATCTGCCGCCCGCCGACCCGGCCCGCGAGGCCCGCCAGATCGAGCGGCTGCGGCAGCTCGCGGAGAGCGCCAAACTGGATCCGGCGTTCGCCGAGAAGCTGCTGAACTTCATCATCGCCGAGGTCATCCGGCACCACGAGACGATCGCCCGCTCCTGACAGCTCGCCCCTGTGTACTTCATAAGGGGGAAAGCGCCGCACGTTGCTGGAAGTGCCGCGCGCCACTCGTAGCGTGGGTGCTATGACCACAAGAGTGCCGATCCGCCGGCTTCAGCAGCACGCGAGCGAACTCATCGAGAGGGTCGCGTCCGGGGAGCGCGTGGAGACCACGCGCAACGGCAGGCTCGTTGCGGTGCTCGCCCCGCCGGACCCGGAGCAGCGGGTGATGGAGGACCTCGTCCGCACGGGCACCGTCGACACGGAGAACGCGGAATCCGCGCGCGGGCTCGGCGACCGGCAGCCACTGGCCGCCCGTCCCGGTCCGCCCGCCCGGCTCTCCGAGGTCCTGCCGGCGATGCGAGAGGAAGAGGACCGTTGATCTACCTCGACTCCTGCGCGCTGCCGAAGCTGCTCCTCCCCGAGCCCGAGACGGACGCGCTGCGCACCTTTCTGGCCGCACGTGCCGCGGAAGGCCATGTCACCGCCGCGCTTACCCAGACCGAGGCGGCCCGCACACTCGTACGCGCAGGGGCGGACCCCGAAGTGGGGGACGCCGCCGAGGAGATGCTCGACCGCGTACTGCGCATCCGTCTCACCGACCCGATCCTGCGCGCGGCCGGCCAGTACCCGCAGCGCCACTTGCGCAGCCTCGACGCGATCCACCTCGCGTGTGCCGAAGACCTCGAACAGGCGCTGACCGCGTTCGTCACCTGCGACAAGCCGCTGGCCGCGGCGGCCACTGAGCGGGACTTGCCGGTCGAGGCCCCCGGCGCGTAGAAGCGCGTGCGCTGACAGCAGAACCCCCACCCCGTGTGCGGACCAGGACCCATCGGGCAGCATTGCCCTCATGCCCGTACTGACGCGCGACGAAGCGCAGACCCGAGCCCAGCTCCTCGACGTCCACCGGTACACGATCGACCTCGATCTCACCACCGGCGTGGGAGTCCCCCCGGCGGAGCCCGGGGAAGAGACCTTCACTTCCCGCACCGTCATTCACTTCACCGCGCGCGCGGCCGGGGACACCTTCGTCGAACTCAAGCCCGCCGTGCTGCGCGCCGTCACCCTCGACGGACAGCCGCTCGACCCCGAGAAACTGACCGGGAACCGGCTCGCGCTCACCGGTCTCACCGCGGGGGAGCACGAGCTGCGCGTCGAGGCGGACATGCGCTACTCCCGCACCGGCGAAGGCATGCACCGCTTCACCGACCCCACCGACGGTGAGGCGTACGTCTACACCCAGCTGTTCATGGAGGACGTCCAGCGCGTCTTCGCCGCCTTCGACCAGCCCGACCTCAAGGCCGTCTTCGAGCTGTCCGTCACCGCGCCCGAGGGCTGGAGCGTGCTCGGCAACGGCATCGCCACCCAGACCGCCCCGGGCCGCTGGACCTGCGCGGCAACGCCGCCGCTCGCCACCTACTTCGTCGCCGTCGCCGCCGGCCCCTGGCACTCCGTGCGCAGCGAGCACGCCGGACTGCCCTTCGGCATCCACTGCCGCCGCTCGCTGGCGCCGTACCTCGACGCGGACGCCGAGGAGATCCTCGAGATCACACGCCAGTGCTACGACCGGTACCACGAGAAGTTCGAGGAGCCGTACCCCTTCGACTCGTACGACCAGGCCTTCGTGCCCGAGTTCAACGCCGGCGCGATGGAGAACCCCGGCCTGGTCACCTTCCGTGACGAGTTCATCTACCGCTCCGCCGTCACCGACACCGAGCGGCAGACCCGCGCCATGGTCATCGCCCACGAGATGGCGCATATGTGGTTCGGCGACCTCGTCACCCTGAAGTGGTGGGACGACATCTGGCTGAACGAGTCCTTCGCCGAGTACATGGGCTACCAGACCCTCACCGAGGCCACCCGCTTCACCGACACCTGGGTGGACTTCGGCATCGGCCGCAAGTCCTGGGGTTACGACGCCGACCAGCGGCCCTCCACCCACCCGGTCGCTCCCGACCCGGACGCCGTCCCCGACACCGCGTCCGCGATGCTCAATTTCGACGGCATCTCCTACGCCAAAGGCGCCTCGGCGCTGCGCCAGTTGGTAGCCTGGCTGGGCGAGAAGGACTTCCTCGCCGGTATCAACACCCACTTCGCCCGGCACAAGTTCTCCAACGCCACCCTCGCCGACTTCATCGACTCACTGGCCCACGCCACCGACCGCGATGTGCACGGCTGGGCCGAGTCCTGGCTGCGTACGACCGGCGTCGACACCCTCACCCCGGCGATCTCCGAGTCCGAGGGCGGCTGGTCGCTGACTGTCGCGCGCGACGGCAGCCGCCCGCACCGCATCGCCGTGGGCACGTACGACGCCGACCCGGTGGACGCGGGCCGGCTCGTGCTGCGCGACCGTATCGAACTGGACATCCCGCAGAGCCGGAACGGCGCCCACCCGGGCCGCCGCCCGGCCCTCGTCGTCCTCAACGACGGCGACCTCAGCTACGCCAAGGTCCGCCTGGACACCGCCTCCTGGAACACGGCCGTACGTTCCCTGTCCGGCATCCCGGACCCGCTGACCCGCACCGTCGTCTGGAACGCCGCACGCGACATGGTCCGCGACGGCGAACTCGCCCCCACCGCCTATCTGGAGGCGGCCCGCGCCCACCTCCCGAGCGAGTCGGACCTCGCGGTCGTCCAGGGCATCCTCGCCTTCGCCGCGACGCAGCTCGCCGACCGCTATCTCCCCGCCGGGGACCGGCCCGCCGCACTCGCCGCACTCAGGGACATCTGCCGCGCACTGATGCGCCGCACCGAGGACGGCAGCGACCCGGGCCTGCGGCTCACCGGCGTACGTCACTTCATCGACGCCGCCGCGCAGCCGGAGACGCTCCAGGAGTGGCTCGGCGACGGCAGCGTGTCCGGCGGCCCGGAGCTCGACCCCGAGCTGCGCTGGCGCATCCTGTACCGCCTCGCCGTCCTCGGCGCGACCGACAACACCGCCATCGACGCGGAACTGGACCGGGACCCCAGCGCCACCGGCCAGGAAGGCGCGGCCCGCTGCCGTGCCGCGCTGCCCACCCCGGAGGCGAAGGCGGCCGCCTGGGATCGTCTGTTCACCTCCGACACCCTCTCCAACTACCTCTTCACCGCCACCGCCCAGGGCTTCTGGCAGCCCGAACAGGCGGATCTGGTACGCGAGTACGTGCCCCGTTACTACCAGGACTCGGTCGGGCTCGCCGCCCGCCGCGGCCCCGCCATAGCGGAAGCCGCGGGCCGCTACGCCTTCCCGCTGCACGCCGTGGACGCGGAGACGCTGCGCCTGGGCGAGGAGTGTCTGCGCGACGCGGAGATGATCCCTGCGCTGCGCCGCAAGCTTGTCGACCAACTCGACGATCTACGCCGGGCGTTGGCGGTACGCGGCGGGTAGCCGGTGCGTCCGGGGCTGCGTCCCCGGACGCCCTTCGGTGTGTCCTCGACCGCCGGACGGGCTGAGATCCAGCCCGTCCGGCGGAACCGGAACCCCGCCCGCCACATACCAGCGACCCCCACCCCCAACTCCCGCCCTTCCCACCGCAGTACCACTTTCGGGTCCGGATCGTTGAGCTCAGCGGACACCCCACGGGATTGCCCGTACACCCTGGGTTGTGCCACGTCCGCGCTCCCCGAAGGACCCCGTATGAGTACGCCGCAGCCCGACCCGGCCCTCGCCGGAGGCACCGCAGGACCCGACGCCCTGCGGCCGCTGCTCGCCGTCGTGCTCGAGGCACTCCACGACGGCGCGGCGGAACGCGGCGGGCCGCTCCCGGCAGGCGGCCCCGAGGCCGTGGCCGCGCGGGTGCGCGAGGCCGCCGAGCCGCTGTTCCCCGAGCGCGGCACCGGAGCCGAAGAGGCCCTCCGCAGCCTCGTCCGCGCCCTCGCCCAGGGCGCGGCCGACCCGGCGGACCCGCTGTGCGCCGCCCATCTGCACACCCCGCCGCTCGCGCTCGCCGTGGCCGCCGACCTCGCCGTGTCCGCGCTCAACCCCTCCATGGACTCCTGGGACCAGGCACCGGCGGCCTCAGAGCTGGAGGCCGCCGTCACCCGCACCCTCGCCGTCGAGGTCTATCCGAGCGGCCCCGACCCCGACGCCCTTGTCACCACCGGCGGCACCGAGTCCAACCAGCTCGCGCTGCTGCTGGCCCGCGAACGACACGGCGCCGTCCAGGTCGTCTGCGGAGCCGGCACCCACCACTCCGTACACCGTGCCGCCTGGCTGCTCGGCCTGCCCGAGCCGGTGACCGTCCCCGCACCCTCCGGCACCCTCGACCCGGCCGCCCTGGACGACGCCCTCACCGGTCTGTCCGGCCCGCTCCTCGTCGCCGCCACCGCGGGAACCACCGACACCGGGCGTATCGATCCGCTGCCCGAGATCGCCGGCCTCTGCGAGCGGCACGGCGCCGAGCTCCATGTCGACGCGGCCTACGGCGGACCGCTGCTCTTCAGCGCGTCCCGCCGCTCCCTGCTGAACGGCCTCGACCGCGCCCATTCCGTCACCGTCGATCTCCACAAGATGGGCTGGCAGCCGGTCGCCGCAGGCCTGCTCGCCGTGCCGGACCGGTCCCGCCTCGCCCCGCTCGGCCACACCGCCGACTACCTCAACGCCGACGACGACACCGAAGCGGGCCTGCCCGATCTGCTGGGCCGCTCCCTTCGTACGACACGACGCCCCGACATCCTCAAGATCGCCGTCACCCTCAGAGCGCTCGGCCGCACCGGCCTCGGCGCACTCGTCGACCGCACCTGCGCCGCCGCCCACCAGTTCGCCGATCTCATCGAGAAGACCCCCGGTCTCGAACTGTACGAACGGCCCACGCTCTCCACCGTCCTGTTCCGACCGGTCGCGGCCACCGACGAACGGACCGCCCGCATCCGCCGCACGCTCCTCGCCGAAGGCCGCGCCGTCCTCGGCCGGGCCCGCGCGAAGGACCGCCTCTGGCTCAAGGCCACCCTCCTCAACCCCCACGCCACCCCCGGTGACCTGGCAGCTCTGATCCAGGAAGTCCTGACCGAACTCGTGGAAGGCAGCACCCCCCGATGACCGGCACCCCCCTCACCGAACTCGATCAGCCCCGCGACCTCGTGGGCATCGGCATCGGCCCGTTCAACCTTTCCCTCGCCGCGCTCGCCGACCGCGTCCCCGGTGGTATCGCCGCCACCTTCTACGAGCAGCGGCCCGCCTTCCACTGGCATCCCGGCCTGCTGATCGAGGGCGCGACGCTCCAAGTCCCCTTCCTCGCCGACCTGGTGACCCTCGCCGACCCGGCCAGCCCCTGGACGTTCCTCAACTACCTGCGCGACCGGGACCGGCTCTTCCCCTTCTACTTCGCCGAGCGGTTCCACATCCAGCGCGCCGAGTACGACGCCTACTGCCGCTGGGTCAGCGATCACCTCCCGAGCCTGCACTTCGGCCACCAGGTCGACGCCGTCCGCTGGAACCCCGAACGCGCTCTCTTCGAGGTCGACTTCACCCAGCTCGACGCCGACGGCGGGGCGGAGGCGCTGGGCCGCGCGTACAGCCGGCACATCGCACTCGGCGTCGGCACCGAGCCCTACATCCCCGAGCCGCTCAAGCCGCTCGCGGACGCCCCCGCCGTCCCGGTCATCCACTCGGCGGACTATCTCGAGCACCGCGAACGGCTGCTGGCCGCCGAACACATCACGATCATCGGCTCCGGACAGTCGGGCGCCGAGGTCTTCCTCGATCTGCTGCGAGTCAGGCCCGAGGGAGCCGAGAAGCTCCACTGGCTGGCCCGTTCCGAGGCGTTCGCGCCGATGGAGTACTCCAAGCTCGGCCTGGAGCACTTCACACCCGACTACACGCGCTACTTCCACGCCCTGCCCGAGCCGACCCGCGACGCGCTCGTCCCGCGACAGTGGCAGCTCCACAAGGGCATCGACGCCGACACCATCGCCGCGATCCACGACGAGCTCTACCGCCGCACTCTGCACGGCGGCTGGCCCGATGCCGTCCTCACTCCGGGCGTCTGCGTACGCACCGCGGGCCGCGTCGCCACCACCAAGGTCGAACTGCACCTCGAACACGCCCAGCAGGGCACCCGCTCCCGCCTCACCACCGACGCCGTGGTCCTCGCCACCGGCTACCGCGAGCGCCCGCTCGACCGGATGCTCGCCGGCCTCGATCCGTATGTGCGCCGCGACGCGGCGGGCCGGCCGCATATCGACGAGCAGTTCCGGCTGGTCCTCGACGGCTCGGTCACCGGCTCCGCATACGTACAGAACGCCGAACGGCACACGCACGGCGTCGGCGCTCCCGACCTCGGCCTCGCAGCCTGGCGCAGCGCGAGCATCCTCAACTCCCTCACCGGCAAGGAGCCCTACCCGCTGCCGCGCCGCACCGCCTTCACCAGCTTCGGCCTGGAACGGCGCGAGGCGCCCAGCATCCCCGCACCGGCGCCGGAGCTGACGCCCCTCACCCGGGGAAACTGAACGCCTCGCGACGAGAGGGCTAGAAGACGGGCGTGCCGTCCCTGGTCAGCTTCCAGCCCACGGTCGCGAACTGCGCGGGGTCGACCGTGCCCTTCGCCTTCACCCAGTTGATGATCGTGTTCCGGATCTCCTCCGAATTCGCCCACAGCTGCTGGGACTTGGCTACATGCGGGAAGTTCCCGCCGCCGCTGGCACGGTAGTTGTTGACGGCCAGCACGAACTGCGCCGCGGCGTCGATCGGCTTGCCGTCGAAGGACAGATTCACGATCCGCGAACCCGCCGGCCTGGCGACGTCGATCTCGTACGTCAGACCCGAGACGGCGTCGTAGTTGTAGTCCGGAGTGTTGTCGGCGTTGGTCAACTTTGAGGTGTCGACAGGACCGCCGGCCGGAGTCTGCACGTAGTACCGCGCCGAGAACTCCAGATAGTCCTTGAGCTGCCCGCCGGTCAGCAGCCGCGCCTCCAGGGTGTTCTCGAAGACGTAGAGCCCGGCCGCGTCCCTGATGGTCACCTGGCCGGCCGGGATCGCCGCGGTACGGGAGAAGCAGGACGCCTGCGAGAGGACGGGCAGCGCCGCGTACTGGCCGCCGGCCAGCGCCGCCTTCACCGTCTCCGCCTGGACGTGATTGATCAGATCGATGATCGGCTCGTCCTTCCACGGCGCGTCGGCCGTGGTCATGGCGGTGGTGGAAGTGCCGATGACCTGGTTGACGTACGCGACGACCTTCTTGTGCTCGTCGCCGAGCAGCCCGGTGATCTTCGGGTCCTCATCGGCCGTGTTGGAGTTGAGGACCTGGGCGCCGACCTTCTCGACCGTCCAGCGGCCCTTCTCCCATACGAGGTCGAAATCGAACAGCGTGAGCCGCTGACCCCACTTCAGCGGCTCGGAGAGCACGACCTTCTTGCCGGTCTCCTTGTTGGCGACGAAGTACTCGGCGATCTCGGTGTGCGCGTGGCCGACCAGTATCGCGTCAATACCGGGCACCTGCTCCGCCACCAGACCGGCGGCGTTCTCGATGTACGGGAGCTGGTCACCGTAGGAGGAGGTGCCGCTGGAGCCCGAGTGGGCGGAGACGATCACTACGTCCGCGCCCAGGGAGCGCAGCTTCGGCACCCACTTCGCGGCCTGCTCCTCCAGGCCCGGGAACGTCATCTTCCCCTGCACATTGGCCTTGTCCCAGATGGCGATGCCGGGGTTGGTGAGGCCGAGGACGGCGACCTTCACATCGCGGCCGCACGGGGTACGCAGCCGGTGCATGCTGTACGGGCGGAAGGCCGGCCGGAGCGTCTTCGCGTCCAGCGCATTCGCACCGAGCAGGGGGAAGTCGCACTGCTCCTCGAACTTGCGCAGCACGGGAATGCCGTAGTTGAACTCGTGATTGCCGAGCGCCGCGGCGTCGTAGCCGATGGCGTTCATGGCCTGCGCCATGGGGTGCACGGGACCGCGCTTGGCCGTGATCGGGTCGACCTTGGCGTAGTAGTACGAGAGCTGGGTGCCCTGGATGGTGTCACCGGCGTCGATGAGCAGCGTGTTGCGCCGGCCCTTCTCCTTGCGGATCTTCTCCACGAGCGTCGATATCTTCGCCAGGCCCACATCGTTGTGGGTCTTGTCGTCGAACTCCTTGTCCGTGAAGTAGTCCCAGTTGAAGACATTGCCGTGCAGGTCCGTGGTGCCCATGACGGTGAAGGAGTACCGCTTCGGCGAATGTCCGTGGCCGTGGCTCTGTTCGGCGGCGCCTGCGGGCAGGGCGGTGGCGCCCGCGATGGCCACGCCGGCGCCGGCGGCGGCCGACCGCTCCAGGAACGTCCTACGGTTCAGCGGCATTTCGTCTCCCTCGTTTCGGTACACAACGCGCGTAGATTCTGGCGCAGGAGCAGTATCCGGCAACACCCCTCGAGGGTTTCGATCTGGTGTCCGCCGGTTGTCCCGCGCGGGATGCGAGAGTGTTCATGACGTTCCGGCACGACCACGACGTACGAGGGAGCCTCCCGTGACCACCGACGCACCCAACACCGCCGCGCCGTACGGCACACCGGAGACGCCGCGGGTCGCCGTGCGCGGCGAGGCGCGCCTGGAGTTCGACCCGGAGATCGCCAGGATCGGCGTCGCGGTCAGCGCGCGCGGCACGGACCGGCGCAGCGCGCTGGAGGACCTCACCCGCCGCAACTCCGCCGTCCTGGACCTGATCAAGTCCTACGGCGAAGCGGTGGAGAAGCTGGAGACCGGCGCCTTTTCGATCACTCCGGAGCTCACGCGGCACGGCCGCGGCGAACGCGTCCGCGCCTACTACGGCCGTGTCCACATCACCGCCGAGCTCAGCGACTTCACCGCGCTCGGCGAGCTCACCACGCGCCTCGCGGATCTCGAGCTGACCCGGGTGGACGGCCCCTGGTGGGCCCTGCGCCCGGACTCGCCGGCCCACGGTGAGGCCCGCCGTCAGGCGGTGAAGGAGGCCGTCCAGCGGGCCCGCGAGTATGCCGAGGCCCTGGGTGCGCGGCTGGCCGCGCTGGTCGAGCTGGCCGATCTCGGCGCGGAGAACGCCGTCGCGTACGGAATGCCTGCGGCACCCGGCATGCGCATGGCCGCGTACGGCGCGGCCGACAGCGCGGAGATGGCCCCGGCCCTCGATCTGGAGCCGCAGCGCCAGACCGTCTACGCCCAGGTCAACGCCCGCTTTACGATGACGCCGCCGCAGCTGTAGCGGGACGTGCTCCGGGGTGCGCCCCGGCGATAGGAAATGCTCATCGGAGCACCCCCGCGCACAATTCAACACTTGTCAATAAGGCTTCACGTAAAGGTTGTTGAGTAGTCATGCGCGGCCAATTCTCTACCGGCCGGTAAGCTCTAGGCTCGAATCATGCGCCGAGCAAAGATCGTCTGTACTCTTGGGCCCGCCACCGACACATACGACCAGATCAAGGCACTGGTCGAAGCCGGAATGGACGTCGCCCGCTTCAACCTCAGCCACGGCACCTACGCCGAGCACGAGGAGCGCTACCAGCGCGTACGAAAAGCCTCCGACGAATTGGGCCGCAGCGTCGGCGTCCTCGCCGACCTTCAAGGTCCGAAGATCCGTCTCGGACGCTTCCGTGAAGGACCCGTACTGCTTGAACGCGGCGATGAATTCACCATCACGGTCGAGGAGATGGAAGGCGACCGCCGGATCTGCGGCACCACCTACCAGGGCCTCGCCGGCGATGTGACCACCGGAGAGCGCATCCTCGTCGACGACGGCAAGGTCGCCCTCGAAGTGACCGCGGTCGACGGCCCCCGGGTCCACACCACCGTCGTCGAAGGCGGCATGATCTCCGACCACAAGGGTCTCAACCTCCCCGGTGTGGCCGTCTCCGTGCCCGCGCTCTCCGAGAAGGACATCGAAGACCTCCGCTGGGCCCTGCGCATCGGCGCCGACATCATCGCCCTCTCCTTCGTACGCAGCGGACGCGACATCCAGGACGTGCACCGCGTCATGGCGGAGGAGGGCCGCCACCTTCCCGTGATCGCCAAGGTCGAGAAGCCCCAGGCCGTCGAGAACATCGACGACATCGTGGCCGCCTTCGACGGCATCATGGTCGCCCGCGGCGATCTCGGTGTGGAAATGCCGCTCGAGCAGGTCCCGATCGTCCAGAAGCGCGCCATCAAGCTCGCCAAGCGCAATGCCAAGCCGGTCATCGTCGCGACCCAGATGCTCGACTCGATGATCGACAACTCCCGCCCCACCCGCGCCGAGGCGTCCGACGTCGCCAACGCCGTCATCGACGGCACCGATGCCGTGATGCTGTCGGGCGAGACGAGCGTCGGGAAGTACCCCGTCGAGACGGTGAAGACGATGAGCCGCATCGTCGAGGCGGCCGAGGAGGATGTCCTCGCCAAGGGCCTGCCGCCGCTGACCGAGCGCAACAAGCCCCGTACGCAGGGCGGCGCGGTGGCCCGTGCGGCAGCCGAGACGGGCGACTTCCTGGGCGCGAAGTTCCTGGTCGCCTTCACGCAGTCCGGTGACACCGTCAGGCGGCTCTCCCGCTACCGCTCGCCGATCCCACTGCTGGCCTTCACACCCGACGTGGCCACCCGCTCCCAGCTCAACCTGACCTGGGGAGTGGAGACCTTCCTCGGTCCGCACGTCGGGTCCACCGACGCCATGGTGGCCCAGGTCGACGAGGAACTGCTGAAGATCGGCCGCTGCGCGAAGGGCGACATCGTCGTCATCACGGCAGGCTCCCCGCCCGGAGTCGCGGGCTCCACGAACCTCGTGCGGGTACACCACATCGGCGAGGACGACAGCCCGAAGTAGGTGCAGGGGAAGCAGCTGTCGGGCCGGGGCGTCAGTACTTCGGCCCGACGTGTGCGTCCATGAGCGCGATGGACGCACACGGCCACCGAGATGTTCTGGGCCGCTCGACTCCCGCGAGCCGACTTCCACTCGACTGCCGTGATCTCGAAGAGCAGGCCTCGCATCGAAGGGAGGTTCACTGGCGTGAGTGAAGATCCCCGAAATGTGAGGTGACCTTGGAATTGAAGTAAAGGTGCCCCGGGTCGGACTCGAACCGACACTGTATGGGTTTTGAATCCATTGCCTGCTGCCAATTGGGCTACCGGGGCTCGCAGAATCAAAGGTTCCCCCCGACCTGCTGCAGCACCACCTTACCGCAGCTGGGTAGGCTCTTGGAGAGCTGTATATGTCCCGCACCGAGGAGTCCCGTGACCGCCCCCGACTCGCCCCAGCCCGCCCACGAGGACGACAAGTCGCACGTCCCTCCGCTGACGACCCGCGTCGTGATCGCCGAGGACGAGGCGCTCATCCGGCTCGACCTCAAGGAGATGCTCGAGGAAGAGGGCTACGCGGTGGTCGGCGAGGCCGGTGACGGTCAGCGGGCCGTCGAGCTCGCCCGGGAGCACCGCCCCGACCTGGTCATCCTTGATGTGAAGATGCCCGTCCTGGACGGGATCTCCGCGGCCGAGAAGATCGCCGAGGAGTCCATCGCCCCCGTCCTGATGCTGACCGCGTTCTCGCAGCGCGACCTCGTGGAGCGGGCCCGGGACGCCGGAGCCATGGCGTATCTGGTGAAGCCGTTCAGCAAGAGCGACGTCGTGCCGGCGATCGAGATGGCGGTCTCCCGCTTCGCCGAACTGAAGGCGCTGGAGCAGGAGGTCGCCGACCTTTCCATGCGGCTGGAGACGCGGAAGCTGGTCGACCGCGCGAAGAGCATTCTGCAGACGCAGTACGGGCTGACCGAGCCCGCCGCGTTCCGCTGGATCCAGAAGACCTCGATGGACCGGCGGCTGTCGATGCAGCAGGTCGCCGAGGCGGTCATCGAGGACGCCGAGGAGAAGAAGGCCGCGAAGGGCGAGTAGGGCATACGGAGAGGCCCGCACCCCGAGCTCGGGGTGCGGGCCTCTCCGTATGCGCGTACGGCTCAGTCCTCGCCGAGATACGTCTTGCGGACGTTCTCGTCGTGCAGCAGGTCCTGGCCGGTGCCCGTCAGCTTGATCTCGCCGACCTCCATCACATGGCCGTGGTCGGCCAGCGAGAGGGCGGCCTGGGCGTTCTGCTCGACGAGCAGGATGGTGGTGCCCTGGGACTTCAGCTCGACGATGGTCTCCATGATCTTCTGCATCATGATCGGGGAGAGACCCATCGACGGCTCGTCCAGCATCAGCAGCTTCGGCTGCGACATGAGCGCGCGGCCCATGGCCAGCATCTGCTGCTCGCCGCCCGAGAGCGTGCCGGACGCCTGCTTCCTGCGCTCTCCCAGGATCGGGAAGAGGTCGTAGGCGCGCTGGATGTCCTTTTCGATGCCCGCCTTGTCGGTGCGCAGGAACGCACCGAGCTGGAGGTTCTCGGCGATCGTCAGCCGCGGGAAGATGTGCCGTCCCTCGGGCGAGTGGGCCAGGCCCAGCGCGACGATCTTGTGGGCCGGAACGCCGCTCAGCGGCTTGCCGTCGAAGATGATCCGGCCGCCGGAGGGCTTGAGCAGCCCGGACAGCGTCCGCAGGGTGGTGGTCTTGCCCGCACCGTTGGTGCCGATGAGGGTGACGACCTGGCCGGCCTCGACGCTGAAGGAGATGCCCTTGACGGCTTCGATCTTGCCGTAGGCGACCCTGAGGTCTTCGACCTCGAGCAGAGCGGTCACTGGGTTTCCCCTTCCGTGCTGGTGGTGCTCTGTGCCTCGGCGGCCTCTACCTCGGCCGCCTCCGCCGCGCCCGGATCGCCCTCGAAGGGCGTGCCGAGGTAGGCGGCGATGACCCGCTCGTCGCCCTGGACGACCGAGGGCGTGCCCTCGACCAGCTTCTCGCCCTGGACCAGGCAGGCGACGCGGTCGCACAGATTGAAGATGAAGCGCATGTCGTGCTCGATGACGAGAACGGCGATGCCCTGGTCCCGGATGGCGAAGATGAGTTCTTCGGTGACCCGGGTCTCCTGCGGGTTCATTCCGGCGGTGGGCTCGTCGAGGAGCAGCAGGCCGGGCTCGCTGGCCAGGGCGCGTGCGATTTCGAGCTTGCGCTGCTCGCCGTAGGGGAGGTTGCGGGCGAGGTGATCGGCCTTGTGCGCCAGGCCGATGAACTCCAGCAGCTCCATTGCCCGCTCGTGCGAGGCGGCTTCGGCCTTCTTGAAGCCGGGGCCGCGCAGCAGGGCGGACCAGAGACCTTCCTTGGTCCGGGTGTGGCGTCCGACGAGGACGTTCTCCAGGACCGTCATGTTGGCGAAGAGCCGGATGTTCTGGAAGGTCCGGGCGACGCCTGCCTTGGTGACGAGGTGGGGCTTGGGCGGCAGGACGGTGCCCTTGTAGGTGACCTTGCCCTCGGTGGGGATGTACAGACCGGTGAGGCAGTTGAAGAAGGTGGTCTTGCCCGCGCCGTTGGGACCGATGAGGCCGACGATCTCGCCGGCCCGGACCGTGAGGTCGACCGAGCGTACGGCGGTGAGGCCGCCGAAGCGCATGGTGACTCCGCTGGCGTCCAGCACGGTGTCGGTCGTGGTGTTCGTGGTGGTGGTCGTCATGTCCTTCACGCCCCCGCCTTGGCGATGCCGACGCCGGAGTCCGGAAGGCCCTTGTCGGGTACGTCGAGTTGGTCGGTCTCGTGGAATTCGAGCTGGGCGCGGCGGTTGGCGATGAGGCCTTCCGGACGGAAGCGCATCAGCAGGATCAGCGCGATACCGAAGCCGAGGAGCTGGTAGTCCTGGAGGAACTGCAGCTTCGCCGGGATCATGTAGAGCAGCGTGGCGCCGATGAGAGGTCCGCTGATGGTGCCCATGCCGCCGAGGATGACGGCCGCCAGCAGGAAGGCGGAGTTGGGCGGGACCGGACCGGCGAACTGGTACATCTCGGGGACCACGGTGTGCTGGACGTGAGCCTGCACGGTGCCGGCGAGGCCGGCCAGAGTGGCGCCGAGGGCGAACGCGATGAGCTTGACCCGGAAGCCGTTGATGCCCATGGCGGTTGCCGCGGTCTCGTCCTCGCGGATGGCGACCCAGGCCCGGCCGATACGGGAGCTGCCCGCCCGGCTGAAGACCAGGATGACCAGGATCATCGCGAGCAGCATCAGCAGATAGTAGTTGGCGTAGCTGCCGAGCTCGACGCCCAGGACCGTGTGGGGCTCGCCGAAGTTGAACCCGAAGAACACCAGGTCCGGGATGTTCGGGATGCCGTTGGGACCGTTGGTGATCTGCGGTCCCGATACGCCGTCGAGGTTGCCCACGGTGATACGGAAGATCTCACCGAAGCCGAGGGTGACGATGGCGAGGTAGTCGCCGCGCAGTCGCAGGGTCGGAGCGCCGATGACGACTCCGAAGATCAGCGAGACGGCGGCGCCGGTGAGGACGGCGGCCCAGAAGGGGAACTGCACGTCGAACGCGGACGCCGTGGTCCCGGAGACGAGTGCGGCGGTGTACGCGCCGACGCCGAGGAACGCGACGTATCCGAGGTCGAGGAGACCCGCGAGACCGACGACGATGTTCAGGCCCAGGGCGACGGTCGCGAAGATGAGGATGTTGACCGCGATGAGTGTGTACGTGTCGGTGTTCTGCGTGAACGGGAACGCCGCGGCCGAGACGAATGCGGCGATGAGCGTCACCTGGCGGTACTTGGCGGTGAGCCCTGAGAGCCGCCCGACGAGGCCAGCCTTGAAGAGCGCGGCGACGGCGAAGCCGACGGCGATGAGGTAGCCGGTGAACAGCTCGGCGTACTCGGTGTCGATGCCGTAGGTGACCACGTACATGCCGACGCCGAAGGAGCCGACGATGATCAGGATCTCGGCCCAGGAGGGGAGCTTCCGTGCGGTTGGCACGGTGCGGTCGATGCGGCCGAGCCGGACGTACCGGTAGAGCGCGTAGAACACGAGGCCGAGGACGACCGCGAGGAACCAGTTCCACTTCGGCAGATCGGCCTTGGTACGCCGGTCGAGCGGCAGCCCAAGCGCACCGATGACGGCGATCAGGCTTCCGGCTGCGGCGACGTAGCCGCCAGGCTCCAGGTTGGCCAGGCCGCCCAGTTCGACCGCGATCGCGATGATGGCGAACCAAGTCGTGGCCAGGGAGCCGAAGGCCAGTACAGCTGTGGGGTTGTTGCTCCCCGCGGGGTTGAGCCAGCCGAGACCGCGGACTCCATAGCCCGCGACGGTGAACAGGAGCGTGACGATCCCGGCAACCAGCGTGAGGACTTGGAGTCCGCCCGGGTACCCGGTGACTGTGAGGTTGCCGGGGAAGTCGGCGGTCCATGTCCATGCGAGGAAGGTGGAGGCGATGGTCAGTACCGCGCCCGCTGTGGTGACCGCACGTGCGACGGCCGGCGACAGCGGGATGACCGGGGTCGTCTCAGTGGTGGTGTCGGTGGTCATGGTTCTCACGCCCGATCCGCGACGCGCTCACCGAGCAGACCCTGTGGCCTGACGAGAAGCACGACGATGAGAAGTACGAAAGCCCAGACGTTGGACCAGGCGCCGCCGCCGAGCTGCTGCATGCCGGGGATGTGCTCGATGTAGGCGATCGACAGCGATTCGGCGAGGCCCAGGACGATGCCGCCGACCATGGCGCCGTAGATGTTGCCGATGCCTCCGAGGACTGCGGCGGTGAACGCCTTCAGTCCGAGGATGAAGCCCATCTCGAAGTTGATCTGGCCCTTGTCCAGGCCGTAGGCGACCGCGGCGACCGCGGCGAACGCGGCGCCGATGGCGAAGGCCATCACGATGATGCGGTCGGTGTTGATGCCCATCAGCTTCGCGGTGTCCGGGTCCTGCGCGGTGGCCTGCATGGCCCGGCCGCTGCGGCTCTTCGAGACGAAGATGCCGAGGCCGAGCATGCACAGCGGGGCGAGGACGAGGACGAAGGCGTCGGCGCGCTGGATCGACAGGTTGTCCAGGATCTTGAAGGACTCACCCGTGAACTCCGGGAAGCTCCTGGCCTTCTTGGCGTCCGGGTAGAAACCCCAGACGAGTTGCTGCAGGGCGATGGAAAGGCCGATCGCGGTGATCAGCGGGGCCAGCCGTGGCGCACTGCGCAGCGGCCGGTAGGCGAAGCGTTCCGCGGCGGTGGCGACGGCGACGGAGGCGATTGCGCCGCCGATGATCATGAGGGGTATCGCCACCAGAAGTGAGGTTCCGCTGGGGAGCCAGATGTAGGTGGTGAGGGCGCCGAAGCCCCCGATCATGAAGATCTCGCCGTGGGCGAAGTTGATGAGCTGGACGATGCCGTAGACCATGGTGTACCCGATGGCGATGAGGCCATAAAGGGCACCGAGGGCAAGGCCGTTGGCCAGCTGTTGCGGCAGTTCGTTCACCGCAGGGCCTCCGATGAGCGTGTCGGATATGACACCGCGCGAGGGCGCTTGTTGCGCCCTCGCGCGGTCTGGTTCATTTGGTGCGGGGCAATGCGGTGGATCAGTCCTTGAACGTGGCGCTCTTGACGTCCGCCCAGTTGTTGCCCTTGACGGAGTAGACGGTGAGCTGCTTGTTCGTGGTGTCACCGAACTCGTCGAAGGCGACCTTGCCGGTCACACCGTCGAAGGAGACCTTGGACATGGCCTCGGTGACCTTGGCGCGGGCGTCGGCCGGCACCTTGCCGTCGTTGGCGGCGACGACAGCCTTGACGGCCTGGATGACGGCCCAGGCGGCGTCGTACGAGTAGCCGCCGTACGCCGCGTACGGGTCCTTGTAGCCGCCCGCCTTGTAGTCATCGATGAACTTCTTGGCGGTCGGGAGCTTCTCGACCGGGTAGCCGACGGACGTCGCGAGGTCGCCGTCGTTCGCCACACCGGAGGCCTTGATGAAGGCGGGGTCGTAGATACCGTCGCCACCCATGGTGGGGATCTTCGCTCCGGCCTTCTTGACCTGGTCGGAGAGGAGACCGCCCTCGGGGTACTGGCCACCGAAGTAGACCGAGTCCGCTCCGGAGGACTTGACCTTGTCGGCGGTGCTGGAGAAGTCGGTCTCCTTCACCGTGACGTGGTCGGTGCCGGCGATGGTGCCGCCGAGACGCTTGAACTCGTCGGAGAAGATCGCGGCGAGGCCGGCGCCGTAGGTCTGCTTGTCGTCGACGACGTAGACCTTCTTCTTCTTGGCGTCGTTGTACAGGTATTGGGCGGCGAACTTGCCCTGGACGACGTCCGTGGTGGCGGTGCGGAAGTACGTCTTGAACGTGCGCTTCTTCTCGCCCGAGCCCCACTTGTCGCCCTGGGTCAGCGACGGGTTGGTGTTGGCCGGAGAGACCTGCGTGAGGTTCGCCGTGTTGAAGACGCCCTGCATGGACTGCGAGACGCCGGAGTTCAGCGGGCCGACTACACCCAGAACGTCCTTGTTGCCTACGAGCTTGGTGGCGTTGGCCTGACCGGAGGCAGGAATTGCCTGGTCGTCGTAGGATTCGACCTTGAATTCAATGCCGGGGACTTCGTTGTTCTTGTTCGCGGTCTTGGCGGCGAGGTCCACGGAGTTCTTGATCCCCTGGCCCAGTGCGGACAGCGAGCCGGTCAGCGGTGCGTCGACGCCGATGACCACAGTGGTCTTGTTGCCGCTGTCGGTCCCCTTGCTGTCGTCGCGCGAGCCGCAGGCGGAGAGTGTGAGTGCTCCCGTGGTGACCACGGTGGTGAGGATGAGCAAGGAACGCTTTCGCACGATAAATCCTTTCCCTGGCGCGGCACCTCTCCTGAGGTGCCGTTTGGTCGCCGGGCCGTACTGGGGGGTACACGGCCGTGCTGTGATGCGCCCGGCGGCGCGGTGACTGGCCGTGACTCTAAGGGCAGCCGACGGGGTCAGGGAGGCAGGGAGTCAGGATGTGACGTTCTTGTTATGCCAAGGCCAAGGCTCCGTGGGGGGACTGTGGACAGATCGGGCTTTCGGCGCCCCGGAGTTTCGACCACATGGTGAGAACGTGCAGTTCCGCTATGGGGATTGAGTTGATCTTGAGGCCGGTGGCGGACAGGGGGCGCGGAGAGCCCCGGCAAGATCGGCGGCGCAGGCCCGGTTGGCAACGAAGCCCGGATTCTCGTTTACGCCGTTGTTACGTAGCGTTACGTCAAGGAAGAGCGGCACCACCTCGCGGGGATCCCCGCGCAGCTTCGCGCCAGTGGCTTGAACGGTGACGGTGTGGGTCGTACCAGGGCGTATGCGAAAGGCGGGGGGCCGGCCGGACGCTGGTCCGCATCATGGCGCCGGTCGGCGGGCGTCGTCACCGGTGACCGGTGATCGATGATCGGTGATCGGTGATTCGCGGGCGACGGCGCGTCGAAGGTGCGGTGTGGAAGACACGTGCGCGGACGTCCGGTTGGCCGATCGGCCCTTCGTGCGTGATGCGCGCATACGCGTGACGAGCCCGGATCGGGGTGGAGGTTCGGGCCGGTGCGGGGCGAGCTGGGCCGCGGTGGGGGCCGGAGCAGTGGCCGCGGCTGCAGCGAGCGCGTGGTGAGGCCAACGAGCCGTCCGGTAATCGGTGTTGGCGTTGCAGACGATCTCGGGCGGCTCGGTGTGCGGACCGCCGGTGGACAGTTCTACCGGTCCGAAGGTGCCGCTGATTTCGGCGGACGCCAGTTCTCCGAGCTGCCGGTCGCGCCGTTCCGGGCGGCGCACTTCTGCCGGGCCCGGACGTCGATCAAGGCGAGGGCCGCGTCCCGGCCTTGGCGCTTTTCCTCGGCGCGGGCCGCGGCGACGATCTCCTCGTGGATGGCGTACTGCTCGTTGGACAGCCCCTTCTGCTCCCAGTCGATTCCCGACCACTTGCTGCCCTTGAGTGTCTCTTTCGCCCAGTAGGAGACGAGACTTGTGCATATATCGGCAGGCGAGGACTTCTGCGGTACGGGTGTTGGCGTGGTGGGCTGCCCGGACGAGGAGGATTCCGTGCAGCCCGCCACGGCAAGCGTGACCAGAAGCGCGTAGGTGGCGTACCCGACCGAGATGTGCGGCTTGGTCCCCATGGGGGCAAGCTAGGCCGTCACGATCCGTGGCACAACAAGCCTGCGGATGATCAGCCGCTGAACCCGGCCGGCCCGTCGGAGTCGCGCAGCAGACAGGTGAGCCGGGCCGTACAGAGCCGCTTCTCCTGCTCGTCGGTGATGATGATCTCGTACGTGGCGGTGGAGCGGCCGCGGTGCACCGGTGTGGCGATTCCGGTGACCAGGCCGGAGCGGACGCCGCGGTGGTGGGTGCAGTTCAGGTCCACGCCGACGGCGATCTTGGAGGTCCCGCCGTGCAGCATCGAGCCGACCGAGCCGAGGGTCTCGGCCAGCACGGCGGACGCGCCGCCGTGCAGGAGCCCGTAGGGCTGGGTGTTGCCTTCGACCGGCATCGTGCCGACGACCCGCTCGGCCGAGGCCTCGAGGATCTGCACGCCCATGCGCCGGCCCAGATGTCCGGCGGAGAAGAGCGCGGGCAGATCGACCCCGAGCGCGGCGTATTCGTCGATGACCTCTTGCGGGAATTTCACATTGGTCTGCTCGCCCATGGGGTCCGGCTCCGATCGTCAGTACGTTGCGTGCTGTGTGCACCGTCTTATCAGATGCCTGAGCGAACGCTTAGACGGGAGGTCTCATTCCCCGTGCTCGAACCGGATCACCACGGACTTGCTCGCCGGGGTGTTGCTGGTGTCCGCCGTGGAGTCCAGCGGCACCAGCACATTGGTTTCCGGGTAGTACGCGGCCGCGCAGCCACGGGCAGTGGGGTAGTACACCACCCGGAAACCGGGGGCACGCCGCTCCACGCCGTCCTTCCACTCGCTGACCAGATCGGTGTACGAGCCGTCCGCCAGGCCCAGCCCGCGAGCGTCCTCGGGGTTCACCATGACCACCCGGCGACCGCCCTTGATACCGCGGTAGCGGTCGTCCAGGCCGTAGATCGTGGTGTTGTACTGGTCGTGCGAGCGCAGCGTCTGCAGCAGCAGCCGGCCGACGGGCAGCTCGGGAAACTCGACGGGTGCGGCGGTGAAATTGGCCTTGCCGGTGGCCGTGGGGAAGCGGCGTTCGTCGCGCGGAGCGTGGGGGAGCGTGAAGCCGTCGGGACGGGCGATCCTGGTGTTGAAGTCCTCGAAGCCGGGCACCACGCGCGCGATGCGGTCGCGGATGGAGCCGTAGTCCTTCTCGAAGTCCTCCCAGGGCGTGACCGAGCCGGGGCCGAGCACGGCACGCGCCATCCGGGCCACGATGGCCGGCTCGGACAGCAGATGGGGACTCGCCGGAGTGAGATTGCCGCGTGAGGCGTGCACCATGCCCATCGAGTCCTCGACGGTCACGAACTGTTTGCCCCCCGCCTGTACGTCCTTGTCGGTACGGCCGAGGGTGGGCAGGATCAGCGCCCTGGTGCCGGTGACGGCGTGCGAGCGGTTCAGCTTCGTCGACACATGCACCGTGAGGCGGGCCCTGCGCATCGCGGCCTCGGTCACTTCGGTGTCCGGCGTCGCGCCGACGAAATTGCCGCCCATGGCGAAGAAGACCTTCGCCTCCCCGTCGCGCAGCGCCTGAATGGACCGTACGACGTCGAAGCCGTGGTGACGCGGCGGAGCGAAGCCGAACTCCTTCTCCAGGGCATCCAGGAAGGCCGGGGCAGGCCGCTCGAAGATGCCCATGGTGCGATCGCCCTGGACATTGGAGTGCCCGCGCACGGGGCAGACGCCGGCGCCCGGGCGGCCGATGTTGCCGCGCAGCAGAAGGAAGTTGACCACCTCACGGATGGTCGGCACGGCATGCTTGTGCTGGGTCAGACCCATCGCCCAGCAGACGATGGTGCGCTTCGACGCCAGGACCATCTCGAGCGTCTGCTCGATCACGGCGCGTTCGAGGCCGGTCGCGACGAGGGTCTCGTCCCAGTCGGCGGCACGGGCCGCGGCCACGAACTCCTCGTAGCCATGGGTGTGTTCGCGTACGAACGCCTCGTCGACGGCCCCGTCCGTCTCGAGTATCAGCTTGTTCAGCAGCCGGAAGAGTGCCTGGTCGCCGCCGATGCGGATCTGCAGGAAGAGGTCGTTGAGCGCGACGCCCTTGACCATGCCCCGCGGGGTCTGCGGATTCTTGAACCGTCCAAGGCCGGCCTCGGGCAGCGGATTCACCGAAATGATCTTCGCACCCGCCGCTTTGGCCTTCTCCAGGGCCGAGAGCATCCGGGGATGGTTGGTGCCGGGGTTCTGCCCGGCGACGATGATCAGGTCCGCCTCGTGGATGTCCTCCAGCGAGACGCTGCCCTTGCCGATGCCGATCGTCTCGGTGAGCGCCGAGCCGGAGGACTCGTGGCACATGTTCGAGCAGTCGGGAAGATTGTTGGTGCCGAATTCGCGGGCGAAGAGCTGGAACAGGAACGCCGCTTCGTTGCTGGTGCGGCCCGAGGTGTAGAAGAGCGCCTCGTCGGGCGATGCCAGCGCCGTGAGCTCCTCCGCGATGATCGCGAAGGCTCGCTCCCAGGTCACCGCCTCGTAGCGGTCGGCGCCTTCCGGCAGGTACATCGGCTGCGTGATACGGCCCTGCTGCCCCAGCCAGTACCCGCTGCGCGAGGCGAGGTCCGTGACGGGATGCGCGGCGAAGAAGTCCGGCGTGACCCGGCGCAGCGTCGCCTCCTCGGCGACCGCCTTCGCGCCGTTCTCGCAGAATTCCGCCATGTGCCGCTTGTCGCCCTCGGGCCAGGCGCAGCCCGGACAGTCGAAGCCGTCCTTCTGATTGACCTTGAGCAGGGTCTGCGCCGTGCGGCGCACCCCCATCTGCTGCTGGGCGATGCGCAGGGTGTGCCCGATGGCGGGAAGACCGGCCGCCGCCTGATGCGGGGCCGCGACCTGCGGCGCGTCCTGGACCGGGTCACCAATGGGAGGCTTGCTGGCCATCGAGCTCTCCTTCGAGCCTGCGGCGTGCTGGGTGCCCCGATCCTGCCACGGTCGGGAATGTCAGTGGTACGTGGCAGGATCGGGGCCGTGGCTGAGACGGCATCGAAGAAGACCCCAGACAACCGACCGCGCCTGCTCCTCATGGACGGGCACTCCTTGGCGTACCGGGCGTTCTTCGCGCTGCCCGCGGAGAATTTCACGACCGCGACCGGTCAGCCGACCAACGCCATCTACGGCTTCGCGTCGATGCTGGCGAACACGCTGCGCGACGAGTCGCCCACGCATTTCGCGGTGGCTTTCGACGTCTCACGCAAGACGTGGCGCTCGCAGGACTTCCCCGAGTACAAGGCGAACCGCTCCAAGACCCCGGACGAGTTCAAGGGCCAGGTCGAGCTGATCGGTGAGCTCCTGGACACCATGAACGCCGTGCGGTTCGCGGTGGACGGCTTCGAGGCGGACGACATCATCGCCACCCTCGCCACCCAGGCCGAGGCCGCCGGCTTCGAAGTGCTGATCGTCACCGGCGACCGCGACTCCTTCCAGCTGGTCAGCGAGCACACCACCGTGCTCTACCCCACCAAGGGCGTCTCCGAGCTGACCCGCTTCACCCCGGAGAAGGTCGAGGAGAAGTACGGCCTCACGCCTCAGCAGTACCCGGACTTCGCCGCCCTGCGGGGCGACCCCTCGGACAACCTGCCGGGCATCCCGGGTGTCGGTGAGAAGACCGCCACGAAGTGGATCAGCCAGTTCGGTTCGTTCGCGGAGCTGATGGAGCGCGCAGAGGAGGTCAAGGGCAAGGTCGGGCAGGCCCTCCGCGACCACCTGGACTCCGTCAAGCTCAACCGCCACCTCACCGAGCTGGTGCGGGACGTGGAGCTGCCGAAGGCCGTCGCCGACCTCGAGCGCGCGCCGTACGACAGGAGCGCGCTGAAGGGGTTCCTGGAGGTCCTGGAGATCCGCAACCCGAGCCTGCGCGAGCGGCTCCTCGCGGTCGACCCGGGCGCCGAGGAAGAGGAGGCCCCGGCCCCCGCCGCCGGCGTCGAGCTGGACGGCACGGTGCTCTCCACCGGCGAGCTCGCCCCCTGGCTCGAGCAGCACGGCGGGCAGCCGCTCGGCGTGGCCACCGTCGACACCTGGGCACTGGGCACCGGCAGCGTCGCCGAGATCGCGCTCGCCACGGCCGCGGGACCTGCCGCCTGGTTCGACCCCACCCAGCTGAACGAGGCCGACGAGCGGGCCTTCGCCGACTGGCTCGCGGACGCCGGCCGGCCGAAGGTCATGCACAACGCCAAGGGCGCCATGCGGGTCTTCCCCGAGCACGGCTGGAGCGTCGACGGCGTCACCATGGACACCGCGCTCGCCGCCTATCTGGTCAAGCCCGGCCGCCGCTCCTTCGCGCTGGACGCGCTCGCCGTCGAGTATCTGGGCCGTGAGCTCGCCCCGGCCGCCGCCGACGGCCAGCTCGCCTTCGGCTCGGACGAACAGGCCGAGGCCGACGCCCTGATGGCGCAGGCCCGCGCGGTCCTCGACCTCGGCGAAGCGTTCACCGCCCGGCTGATCGAGGTCGGTGCGGCCGACCTGCTGCACGATATCGAGCTGCCCACTTCGGAGCTGCTGGCCCGGATGGAGCGGCACGGCATCGCGGCCGACCGCTCCCATCTGGAAGCGATGGAGCAGCAGTTCGGGGGTGCCGTGCAGCAGGCGGTGAAGGAGGCGCACGCCGCCGTCGGGCACGAGTTCAACCTCGGCTCGCCCAAGCAGCTGCAGGAAGTCTTCTTCGGCGAGCTGAATCTCCCCAAGACCAAGAAGACCAAGACCGGTTACACCACCGACGCGGACGCGCTGGCCTGGCTGGCGGCCCAGACCGAGCACGAGCTGCCGGTCATCATGCTGCGCCACCGTGAACAGGCCCGGCTGCGCTCCACCGTCGAGGGCCTGATCAAGACGATCGCGGCCGACGGCCGTATCCACACCAGCTTCAGCCAGATCGTGGCCGCGACCGGCCGGCTCTCCTCCACCGACCCGAATCTCCAGAATGTGCCGGTGCGCACGGACGAGGGCCGCGCCATCCGCCACGGCTTTGTCGTCGGCGAGGGCTTCGAGTCGCTGATGACCGCCGACTACAGCCAGATCGAGCTGCGCGTGATGGCGCATCTGTCCGAGGACGAAGGCCTGCTGGAAGCGTTCGCCTCCGGTGAGGACCTGCACACCACCGTCGCCTCCCAGGTGTTCGCCGTGGAGCGGTCCGCGGTCGACGCGGAGATGCGCCGCAAGATCAAGGCCATGTCGTACGGACTGGCGTACGGCCTCTCGGCGTTCGGCCTCTCCCAGCAGCTGAACATCGAGGCGGCCGAGGCGCGCGGCCTGATGGACACCTACTTCGAGCGGTTCGGCGGAGTCCGCGACTATCTGCGCCGCGCCGTCGACGAGGCCCGCGCCACGGGATACACGGAGACGATGCTCGGCCGACGCCGCTATCTCCCCGACCTCAACAGCGACAACCGGCAGCGCCGCGAGGCCGCCGAGCGGATGGCGCTCAACGCCCCGATCCAGGGCACGGCCGCGGACATCGTCAAGATCGCGATGCTGAACGTGGACCGGGCCCTGCGCGAGGCGAAGCTCTCCACCCGGCTGCTGCTCCAGGTCCACGACGAAATCGTCCTGGAGGTCTCGCCGGGCGAGCGCGACCGGGTTGAGGAACTGGTCCGCAGAGAGATGTCCTCGGCCGTGTCCCTGCGCGCACCGCTGGACGTCTCGGTCGGCGTCGGCCCCGACTGGGAGTCCGCCGCGCACTGACCGGACCGTGTGCCTTCCGGCTCGGGATCAGCCCGATCCCCTGCCGGAACGCACCGGCGGCAGCGAGGAGCCGGGAGCGTCCGCGCGCGAGCGGTGCCGCAGCCGCACCCCCACGGCATACAGCACCAGCCCCAGGGCGAGACCCGCGCCCGCCCCGAAGCACGCCGTCGGGATGATGTCGAGCGGCGTGTGGATCTCTCCCCAGTACGCGTACCAGCGCAGGCACCGGTGCACGCCCCCGGCCGCCACGCACCCCGCCAGCAGCGCCCAGGCCCACCACCGCTCCCGCCCGTGCAGTACGGGGAGGGAGTCGGGCGCCTGGGAGCGGGGCTGCCGCCACAGGGCGGACCCGGTGAACCAGCCGAGGACCAGCAGGGCGAGCGCGGAGCCGCCGTACTGGAAGTAGAGATACATCGGGAAGCCCGCCACCACCTCGCCGAGCAGCGGGAAGACCTTCATGCCCCAGCGGTCCAGATGAGTGAAGCTGTCCCACACCACATGGGTGGTCGATCCGAGGACGGCCGAGACATAGAACAGGGCCGCGAGCGTGGGGAGTCCACGCCCATGCCAGTCCTGTCCCCGGACAAAGGCGTAGGCCCTGCCGCGCCACGCGTGCGGCACCAGGGCCAGCAGCGGCTCGCGCAGCAGAAGCCACACCCCCGTCAGCGCCGCGGCGATCAGCACGTCCACCGTGAAGATGCCGACCACCGAGTGCGTCACATCGCCGAACTCCATGGCGCCCGGGATCGCGGTGTCGGCGAAGTAGGTCATGTCGGGGGCGAACGAGCCGGCGACGAGTGCCGACGCGACGAGCGGTCCGCGCGCGGTCCCGTCTCTCCTGATGCCCGGCAGCACCGCCGCGGCATGGCTCAGCGTGAACGGCATGGTGTCCCCCTGGACCGTCGTCGATCAATGGCGCCCAGTATGCGTGATGTTGCCGATCCGGAATCCGGGCGACCGGGAGGTGGCGGCTGGGTGAAAAACGGTCAAGGTCCGGTGTCCCGCGGCCCGTAGTTGTCGTAGGGTCACGTGAGTCCGCGCTGGGGAGCGCGAACAACCGCCGACGGGGAGGGAACAGACGTATGGCAGCGCAATTCGGCCGCCGACTGCGCAAGGGAGCGACGACGACCGCGGTTGCCGCGGTTGCCGTGGCCGCACTCTCCGCCTCGCAGGCGCCCGGCGTCACGCACGCCGCCTCGGGCGGCAGTCGGGAAGCGTCCGAGGCGACCCCGCCCCCCGGCACCCCGGTCACCGGCAACTCCCCGTACTACACCGACCTTCCGCCGCTGAACACGCCTGACAAACCGGGTACTTCGATAGATCTGCCCGCGACAGGCACGGCCGAAGCGGGCATACCGGCTACCGTCCTCGCGGCCTACAAGCAGGCCGAGCAGACCATCGCGGGCTCGGATCCCGGCTGCCATGTCCCGTGGCAACTGCTCGCCGCGATCGGCAAGGTGGAGTCCGGACAGGCTCGCGGCGGCAACGTCGACGCCAACGGCACCACGCTCTCCCCGATCCTCGGGCCGGTCCTCAACGGCGTCGGCTTCGCGAACATATCGGACACCGACAACGGCGCCTACGACGGCGACGCGACGCACGACCGCGCGGTCGGCCCGATGCAGTTCATCCCCTCCACCTGGGAAAAGTGGGGCGAGGACGCCAATAGCGACGGACGCAGGGACCCCAACAACATCTATGACGCCGCGCTCGCCGCGGGACGCTACCTCTGCGCCGACGGCCGCGACCTGGCGGTCAAGACCCACCTCGACCGCGCGATCCTCGGCTACAACCACTCGCAGGAGTATCTGCGTACGGTCCTGTCCTGGTTCGAGTACTACAAGCGCGGCACCCATGGGGTGCCGGACGGCACCGGTGTGCTGCCGGTCGGCAGGACACCCGACAGTTCGGTGCCTGCGCCGACCCACATTCCCACGCCGGCCCCGTCCACTCCCGGCAGCACCGGCCCGACCCCGACCCCGACTCCCTCGCCGTCGAAACCGGGTGGCCCGGGCGGAAAGCCCACCCCGACCCCGACCCCCACGCCGACGCCGACGCCGAGTCCCTCGCCCGTCACCCGTCTCGAGGACGCGGGCACCACGGAGCTGGCCGCCATGGCCGGCCACGAGTTCACCGCGCGGCCCACGGTGCGGGTGAAGAACGCCGCAGGCCGGACCGTCCCGCTGCAGGCCGTGGGCTTCGAGATCGTCGGCGACACGGATGCCCTTTTCGCCGGCGGGAAGAAGAGCGTCGTCCTCCACACCGGGGCGGACGGAACGGTCACGGCACCGGTCCTCCAGGCCGGTGAGAAGACCGGCACGTTCACGGTCCGGGCCAAGGTGGTGGGCCCACGGGTGCCCGTCGTCGACTTCACCGCGACCGTCACAGTCCGGGCCGCGGACGCGATCGCGAGGACCGAGGAAAAGGTTCTGACCGCCGCCCCCGGCACCGAGTTCGCAGACGCCGTCGAGGTCAAGGCCACCTACAAGGGCGCCATCGCCTCGGGTGTGGCGGTGACCGCCACCATGATCACCGCCGCGGACGACCCGGCAGTCAACGACAAGGGTCCGTACTTCAAGGACGCCGACGGCAAGACGGTCCGCACGCTCACCGAGCTGAAGACCGACCCCAACGGAGTCCTGAAGCTCCCGAAGATCTATGCGGACGATGCGACGGGCACCTTCCTGCTCCGTCTCACCACCGCCGGCGGCGCGACCGTGACCATTGAGCTCAAGGTTGCCGCACCGGCTGCCTGACCCGGCCGCCGGACCCGCCGGACTGCGCTCCCGCACCGCCCCTCTGCCGTGACAGGGCAGAGGGGCGGTTCGATGTGCCGGCGGTGCAACGTGTTCTCATCTCGCGGCCGGATTGCTACGGTGCCCTCGCCCTGACGCCGTATCAGATCCGAATCCGATCCGGATACGGGGTCCGATCCGAACTCCCCGGGAGGCCGAGCATGCGTGCCCTCGTCGCCGCCGCCCTCGGGCTGGCCGCCGCCTTCGCCCTCGTCCTCACCATCACCGCGATCGGCGCCCCTCCCGGCGAGACCTCGCCCGAGCCGCTGCTGACCACCGTCCCGGGCCCCAAGAAGTAGGAGGGCCGGACCATGCGCCGCAGAGCCAGCCTCGTACTCCTCGCCTTCGCCGTCTTCTTCACCGCGCTCTCGCCACTGCTGCGCTGGTACGCCTTCCCTCGGCTGGTGAAGATCCCGCCCAGCCAGTACCAGGAGATGGTGCTGGAGGCGAAGCCCGCGACCCTGCTCGACTACGGCACCCTGCAGGCGAAGCGGGTCGAGAAGGTCACCATCGTGCAGACCCTCAAGGGCAATGTGGAGGAGTCCGAGAAGATCGAGCGCAGCGCCGGCCGTGACGTCGTTGTCTGGGACTCGCTCTCCTACGTCCAGGGGCCCGACGGCAAGATGGTCTCCCAGATCCCCGAGCGCTACATCTTCGACGCACACAGCCAGGCGCCCGTGCACGCCACCGGCGAAATGGTCGACGGCGACGCGGTGCGGCGCGAGGGCATCGAGTTCAAGTGGCCGTTCCTCACCGAGAAGCGGGACTACCAGTACTTCGACGCCCAGGCCCGTACGTCGGCGCCCATCCACTACAAGGGGACGAAGAAGTTCCGCGGGCTCGACGTCTACTACTTCGAGCAGACCATCCCGTGGACCAAAGTGCCGTACCCGAGAAAGATGCCGATTCCCGGCGTCGACGCGACCACGCTGGAGAAGCAGACCGGCACCACCCGCTGGTACACCACCAAGCGGATGTTCTGGGTCGACCCGGTCACCGGCGGTCCCGTGAACGGCGAGGAGATCCACCGGGAGGAGCTGCGCGGCGGCACGCTGCTGGGCGGCCGGGACAAAGTGACCGCGTTCGCCGGGCATGTGAGGATGCGCCCGGACTATGTGGACTCCACTGTCGAACTGGTCAAGTCCCAGCGACAGTTGGTGCTGCTGATGACCTCGTACCTGCCCTGGGGCTTCCTGCTCCTGGGCGGTGGACTGCTGGCCCTCGCGCTGGTCCTCGAGGCGCGCGGCCGGCGGCCGCGCGCCCCGGCCGAGGAGCGCGAGCCGGAGCCGGTCCCCGCCTGACCGCACCCTGCGGCCCGCCCCCTCGGCTCCCGTGATCAGCCCCGGATCGGCTGATCAGGCCGTGATCCGCTCCGGATCGGCCCCGGATCGGCCCCGGATCGGCCCCGGATCAGCTTCCGGCTTCCCTGCCGAGCCGCGCCTTGGTGTGCCGGGTCGGCTCCGCCGTTGACGGGTCCTCGGGCCAGGGATGCTTGGGGTAGCGACCGCGCAACTCCGCGCGTACGGACCGGTATCCGTCCTTCCAGAAGGACGCCAGGTCCGCGGTGACCGCCGCGGGCCGTCCGGCGGGGGAGAGCAGATGCACCAGCACCGGCACGCCCGAGACCGTGGGAGTCTCCCGAAGACCGAACAGCTCCTGGAGCTTCACGGCCAGGACCGGCTGAGCCCCGCCGTACTCCACCCGGATCCGCGAGCCGCTCGGCACCTCGATCCGCTCCGGCGCCAGCTCATCGAGCCGGGCCGCGTCGCCGCTCGCCCATGGCAGCAGCCGCTGCAGCGCCTGACCGGCCTGGATACGCCCGAGATCGGCCCGCCGCCGGGCCCTGGACAGCTCCGGTTCCAGCCACTCATCGGTACGGTCCGGCAGCGCGGCATCCGACACATCCGGCCAGGGCGCGCCCAGCTCCCGGTGCAGAAAGGCGAGCCGCTCGCGCAGGCTCTGCGCCTCCCGCGTCCAGCGCAGCAACTGGAGCCCCTCGCGCCGCAGCCCCTCGAGCAGGGCTTCGCGTACCAGAGCGGGGTCCGGATTCTTCAGCGCGCGCACGGAGAGCTCGACGGCCCCGAGCCGCTCCACCTCGCGGGCGACGACATCGCCGTTCTCCCAGTGGACCTCCTCGCCTGCGACGAGCAGATGCGATGCGGCAGTACGCGCCGTGTCCTCGTCGATGACGGCGGCGAGGCGCACACGCGCCGAGGCGGCGTGCGCGGGCCGGTCCGCGACGGCGACGGCGAGCCAGGGCGCGCTGCGCAGCCGCGACCCGTCGGCGAGCTCGCCCCCGGTCCCGGAGGCCATCAGAAACGCGCCCTCGCCCCGGGCACGGGCCACCCGCTCGGGAAACGCGAGCGCCGCGACGAGGCCGGCGACGGCGTCGTCGGAACCAGGCCCCGCCGGCGATCGAGGCGCGGAGTCCGGGGCGGAGCCCCGCCCACTGCCGAGCCGCGAAGTGTCTGAGGAGGAAGCGTCGGAAGAGGAAGGGGCAGGGTGGGGACCGGGCAGCGACGACGCCAGCCGCCGGGCCTCCTGCCGCCAGCGCCCCGCATACCCGTCGCCACCACGGCGCGCCGTGCGCCAGGCCGTGGCCAGGTCGTCGCCGTACTCCCGCGGCGGCTCCTCACTGAGCAGCGCGACCACCTCGGCCGCCCGGCGCGCGCCCACCTCATGCGCGCCGTCCAGCAGCGCCCGCGCCAGCCGCGGATGCAGGCCCAGCCGGGCCATCCGCACGCCCCGTTCGGTCGCCCGGCCCGCCGCGTCCAGCGCGCCGATGGCGGCAAGAACCGAATGCGCCGCGGCCAGCGCGCCGGCCGGAGGCGGGTCGAGCAGCGCCAGGCCGGAGGCCGTCGGATCGCCCCAGCACGCCGCCTGCAGCGCGAACGCCGTCAGGTCGGCAACCTTGATCTCGGGCGAAGGGAAGCGAGTCAGCCTGGCGTCCTCCGCCTCGGTCCAGCAGCGGTACACCGTGCCAGGAGCCTCGCGGCCGGCCCGCCCCCCGCGCTGCCGCGCCGTCGCCTGCGAGGCCCGCAGTGTGGTCAGCGCGCTCAGGCCCCGTGCGTGATCGGTACGCGGCTCGCGCGCCAGACCCGCATCCACGACGATCCGCACTCCTGGCACCGTCAGGCTCGATTCCGCGACCGAGGTGGCCAGCACCACCCTCCGTCCTTCCGAAGAGCCCGCGAGCACCGCGTCCTGCACCGCCGCCGGGGCTCGCCCGTGGACCTGGAGCACCTCCGCCCCGATCTCCGCCAACTGCCTCGCGACCCGGCCGATCTCACCCACTCCGGGAAGGAAACACAACACATCGCCCGCGCGCTCGGCCAGCGCCCGCCGCACCACCGAGGCCACATGCGTCAGCAGCGCCGGATCGACCCGCATGCCGTGCGGCGGCCGCACGGGCTGCGGCGGCGGCGCCCAGACCACTTCCACCGGATGTGCGATCCCGGCCGCCTCCACCACCGGCGCATCGCCGAGCAGCCGCGCCCAGCCCTGCGCGTCCGTGGTCGCCGAGGCCGCGACCAGCCGCAGCTCCGGCCGCAGCGCGGCCCGTACATCCAGAAGAAACGCGGCCACGGTGTCCGCGTCCAGGTGCCGCTCGTGGCACTCGTCGAGGATCACCACGTCGACCCCGGCCAGCTCCTGGTCGCGCTGCAGCCGCTGCAGCAGCACACCGGTGGTCACGACCTCCACCACCGTCCCGCGCCCCACGACCCGCTCGCCGCGCACGGTGAAACCGACCTTCCCGCCGACCTGCTCGCCGAGCAGCCACGCCATCCGCCGGGCCGCGGCACGCGCCGCGATCCGCCGCGGCTCGGCGACCACCACACGCCGCACAGGACCGCCACCCACCAGCCCGGACAGCACCAGCGGTACGAGCGTGGTCTTGCCGGTCCCGGGCGGCGCGCACAGCACCGCGCAGCCGTGCGTGTCGAGCGCACGCCCGAGCGCGGGTACGGCGCTCTGTACGGGCAGGCCGGCGAGGACGTCTTCGCGGATCACCGCCCCAGTCTCGCAAGATGCCGGGACGGCTGATTCAGAAGGTGGCGTTCAGTAGGTCGCGCCATGCCCCCGACGCGACGGGGACGAGCGACCACCGCCCGGCCTCAGTCGCGCTCGCAGACGAAGATCGCAGTCCCCGGGATCAGATGTCCGCGCAGCGGGGACCAGCCACCCCACTCCTGGCTGTTCCAGGCAGGCCACTCCGGCTCGACCAGGTCCACCAGCCGGAAACCTCCCGCCACCACGTCCCGGACCCGGTCGCCGAGTGTCCTGTGGTGCTCGACGTAGACCGCGCGCCCCTGTTCGTCCTGTTCGACGTACGGAGTGCGGTCGAAGTACGAGGAGGCCACCGAGAGACCCTCGGGCCCCGGCTCGTCGGGGAAGGCCCAGCGGATCGGGTGTGTGACCGAGAAGACCCACCGCCCGCCCGGCCGCAGTACACGTCGTACCTCCTGGAAGACCTTCACCGGTTCGGCCACGAACGGAACCGCGCCGTAGGCCGAGCACGCCAGGTCGAAGGAGCCCTCCCGGAACGGCAGCGCCCCCGCGTCCGCCTCCACCAGCGGTACGCGGCCGGCGCTGTCGCCGATCCGGAGCGCGTGCTGGAGCTGACGGTGGGAGAGGTCCAGGGCCACCGGGCGCGCGCCCTGCGCGGCCAGCCAGCGCGAGCACTGTGCCGCGCCCGCGCCGATCTCGAGGACAGCGAGTCCCTTCAGCGACCCGGCGGGCCCCAGCAGACCGGCCTCCGCCTCGTCGAGACCTTCCGGCCCCCAGACGAAACGGTCGTCCCCGAGGAACGCACCGTGCTCGGTCTGGTACTCGTCGGCGTTCCGGTCCCACCAGCCGCGGCTGGCGCGGCTGCTCTCCGAGTCCCCGGCATTACGGCGGGTGGCTTCCGGCTCAAAATCTTGGAACATCGTCACCGTCGTTGTAGTTTGCGTTCAGCGCGACCACTGGCGGCCTGGCGGCCTCGGCAAACATTAGTTGTGCCGGGTATGGGACGTTCCGCCCCGGGTGTGCGCCTTCGCGCATTGACCGTGCCCGGCTGCCCCCGTATGCTACAAGTTGCGCTGCGGGCCTGCGCGCCTCAGACAGAGCAGGCCGCGCTCGCATCTGTATGCATGTCCCCTCGGTTCACGAGGCGCCGCCCAGGTTTCTTGGGTCGGCGCTTCCCAGGCTGTCCGGCTTCTGCAGCTGCGATACGGGCTCTCGGCGTAGCAGTACCTACGACTCACCGTCCGTACCGGAGCCCTTACCCACATGACGAGCAGCACCGAGACCACCGCCACCACTCCGCAGGTAGCGGTCAACGACATCGGTAACGAGGAAGCCTTCCTCGCCGCGATCGACGAGACGATCAAGTACTTCAACGACGGCGACATCGTCGACGGCGTCATCGTGAAGGTCGACCGGGACGAGGTCCTGCTCGACATCGGTTACAAGACCGAAGGTGTCATCCCGAGCCGCGAGCTCTCGATCAAGCACGACGTCGACCCGAACGAGGTCGTCAAGGTCGGCGACGAGATCGAAGCCCTTGTTCTCCAGAAGGAGGACAAGGAAGGCCGCCTGATCCTCTCGAAGAAGCGCGCTCAGTACGAGCGTGCCTGGGGCACCATCGAGAAGATCAAGGAAGAGGACGGCATCGTCACCGGTACCGTCATCGAGGTCGTCAAGGGTGGTCTCATCCTCGACATCGGCCTCCGTGGCTTCCTGCCGGCCTCCCTCGTCGAGATGCGCCGCGTCCGCGACCTCCAGCCCTACGTGGGCAAGGAGCTCGAGGCGAAGATCATCGAGCTGGACAAGAACCGCAACAACGTGGTCCTGTCCCGCCGCGCCTGGCTCGAGCAGACCCAGTCCGAGGTTCGCCAGACGTTCCTCACCACCCTGCAGAAGGGTCAGGTCCGCTCCGGCGTCGTCTCCTCGATCGTCAACTTCGGTGCGTTCGTGGACCTGGGTGGCGTCGACGGTCTCGTCCACGTCTCCGAGCTCTCCTGGAAGCACATCGACCACCCCTCCGAGGTTGTCGAGGTCGGCCAGGAAGTCACCGTCGAGGTCCTCGACGTCGACATGGACCGCGAGCGCGTCTCCCTGTCGCTCAAGGCGACGCAGGAAGACCCGTGGCAGCAGTTCGCCCGGACCCACCAGATCGGTCAGGTCGTCCCGGGTAAGGTCACCAAGCTCGTTCCGTTCGGTGCGTTCGTCCGCGTCGACGAGGGCATCGAGGGTCTGGTCCACATCTCCGAGCTGGCCGAGCGCCACGTGGAGATCCCGGAGCAGGTCGTCCAGGTCAACGACGAGATCTTCGTCAAGGTCATCGACATCGACCTCGAGCGTCGTCGCATCAGCCTCTCGCTGAAGCAGGCCAACGAGTCCTTCGGTGCCGACCCGGCCTCGGTCGAGTTCGACCCGACGCTGTACGGCATGGCCGCGTCGTACGACGACCAGGGGAACTACATCTACCCCGAGGGCTTCGACCCGGAGACCAACGACTGGCTGTCGGGCTTCGAGACCCAGCGCGAGGCGTGGGAGACCCAGTACGCCGAGGCGCAGCAGCGCTTCGAGCAGCACCAGGCCCAGGTCATCAAGTCCCGCGAGGCCGACGAGGCCGCTGCCGCCGAGGGCGCTGCTGCCCCGGCCGGTGGTGCCCCCGCGGGTGTCTCGGGCGGTTCGTACTCCTCGGAGTCGGACGACAACTCCGGCGCCCTGGCGTCGGACGAGGCCCTGGCTGCCCTGCGCGAGAAGCTGGCCGGCGGCCAGAGCTGACGCTCTGCCCCAGCTGGTGACTAGCTGAAAGTAAGGCCCGCTCCATCTGGGAGCGGGTCTTACTTCATTCCGCACTGCTGCATTCATTCCGCGGCGGCTCCTGCCTGGCCGGCCGGCAGGTCCGGACCGGTTCGGTGTGAACCCCCCTCTCGCTAACTCGGCTTCCCCTCCGAGGTGTTCATCGCGGCAGGCGGGAATGCCCGTACGTCACCACGCGTTCTCCTCTACGAACACGAGGAGGAGCGGTAATCGTGCTGGATCCGCAGGATTTGTACGAATGGGAGCCGAAGGGCCTCGCGGTCGTCGACATGGCGCTCGCGCAGGAGTCGGCGGGCCTGGTCATGCTGTACCACTTCGACGGATACATCGACGCGGGTGAGACCGGCGAGCAGATCGTCGACAACCTGATCGAGACGCTTCCCCACCAGGTCGTGGCCCGCTTCGACCACGACAGGCTCGTGGACTACCGGGCCCGACGTCCACTGCTGACCTTCCGGCGCGATCGCTGGAGCGGCTACGAGACCCCGACGCTCGACGTCCGGCTCGTCCAGGACGCCACGGGCGCACCGTTCCTGCTGCTGTCGGGACCCGAGCCGGATGTGGAGTGGGAGCGCTTCGCCGCCGCCGTCGCACAGATCGTCGAGCGGCTCGGAGTGCGCCTCTCGGTCAACGTGCACGGCATCCCGATGGGCGTGCCGCACACCCGCCCTGTCGGCCTCACCCCGCACGGCAACCGCACGGACCTCATGCCGGGTCACCGCAGCCCCTTCGACGAGGCGCAGGTGCCGGGTAGCGCGGAGTCGCTGATCGAGTACCGCCTGATGGAGTCCGGCCACGATGTCCTGGGCGTTGCCGCGCATGTGCCGCACTATGTCGCCCGTTCCTCGTACCCGGACGCGGCGCTGACCGCCCTGGAGGCGATCACGGCCGCGACGGGCCTGGTCCTGCCGGGCGTTGCGCACTCGCTGCGTACCGAGGCGCATCGCACTCAGACCGAGATAGAGCGGCAGATCGGCGAGGGAGACGAGGAGTTGGTGGCGCTGGTGCAGGGACTTGAGCACCAGTACGACGCCATGGCGGGCGCCGAGACCAGAGGCAGTCTGGTCGCCGAGCCGGTGGACCTGCCGTCCGCCGACGAGATCGGCCTCGAATTCGAACGCTTTCTCGCGGAGCGGGAGGGTGACGCGTAGAGCGCTCGCGTAGGCTGCGGATCATGCTGAAGGTGGGCCTGACCGGCGGAATCGGAGCCGGCAAGAGCGAAGTCTCCCGTCTGCTCGTCTCGTACGGAGCGGTACTGATCGACGCCGACAAGATCGCTCGCGAGGTCGTCGAGCCCGGAACCCCTGGGCTGGCCGCTGTCGTCGATGCCTTCGGCTCCGGGATCCTGGCCGCGGACGGCACCCTGGACCGGCCGAAGCTCGGCTCGATCGTCTTCGCCGACCCCGACCGGCTGGCGGCGCTCAATGCGATCGTCCATCCGCTGGTCGGAGCGCGCTCGATGGAGCTGGAGGGCACGGCAAGGCCGGACGCGGTCGTGATCCATGACGTGCCGCTGCTCACCGAGAACGGTCTGGCGGCGCTGTACGACCTGGTGGTCGTGGTGGACGCATCGCCCGAGACGCAGCTGGACCGGCTCGTACGGCTGCGCGGAATGGCGGAGTCCGAGGCGCGTGCGCGGATGGCCGCGCAGGCCACGCGGGAGCAGCGGCGGGCCGTCGCGGATCTGGTCATTGACAATGACGGGCCGCTGGAACAGCTGGAGCCGCAGGTACGGAAGGTCTGGGCGGAGCTGACCCGGCGGGCCGCCGCGGAGTCCGGCTCCCGTTAGGAATCCGCCCCTCGTGGGGTCGTGCCGCTGGGTGTCCTGCCGGCTTCGGGGAGCAGAGTGCACACCGAGTCGGCGTGCGGTCGCCCTGCCGAGCTGTCGGTTTGTCTTCTGTTCGGAATACGGCTGCCGGACCCGGTGTTGGAACCGTCCCAGCTAGGGGAAGGATGTGACCGTGCCCAAGAGCAACCCGGATACGCACGTCATCGACTACCGAGCGGCCGAGCATCTGCTGGCCGCGAGGGATCCGCGCGGGGCCGTGAAACTGCTGGACTCGGTCATCGCTGCCCACCCGGAGAACACCGCGGCGCGGCTGCTGAGGGCCCGTGCTTTCTTCGCGGCGGCACAACTGCGCCCGGCCGAGCTCGAGTTCGAGCTGGTCCTGGAGCGCGAGCCGGACAATGCTTTCGCGCACTTCGCACTTGCCCGCACCTTCGAGCGGGCCGGTCGCCCGGAACAGGCGAAGCGTCACTTCCGCCTGGCGGCGGCGCTGGACCCGAAGCCCGAGTATCTGAAGGCCGCGCGCTTCGACGCGGAGGCCTGAGGGAATCGCGACCAGGCCTGAAGGAAGCGCGACCAGGCCCGAGGAAGCGCGACAAGGCCCGACGGAGGCCTTGGGAAGGTCGTCCTGCTCCGTTGTCGGACCCACCCCCGTAACGTCGTGGACGAGGAGCCTGTCCTGGACGGACCCTTGCGAGCCTGGCGGCAGGCCGCATCCGCCGGCCTCGGGCTGTTCGGGGCCAACGTCCACATCTACTGACCGGGTCTGGGCCGACGGCCGCCGTGGTCCGGTTCGTACGGCGGTATGTCGCGACCGGGCTGGTAATGCGGGCCCTGGTGGATATGACGCAGAACCATGGCCAGATCGATCGTGACGATCAGCATCAGCGCTCCGCAGGCTGCCGCCCAGCCGGGGCGTCCGGCCAGGGTGAAGGCCGCTGTGCCCGCGGCGGCCCAGATCAGGCCCCATACAGTCAGCCAGAACCGCAACCGCAGGGGACTGCGTGCAGTTATCGGTTCACTCCCAGTGCGCATGACATTCGCATCTCCTACTCCAGGATGCACCAGTATCCGGTCCGTGTTCGGTCCGTTCCGGTCCCATTTTCCGAGTCCGATGTCGAGGAGCCGGGAAGTGGACAGGCAGCCCATGGCAGAGCACGGCAGTCCGCGGGCCGGGATCCGCGGATGTCCGGGGGAGGAGTCACTGGTGACAAACGCGTGGGTGGAGCTGCCGGCCGCGGACGGCCTGGCCGAGGCACTGCTGGATCTGGCGGTGCCGCACGAGGACATCAATGAACTCCTCGCCCTGCGGGACCCGATGATGGCGGACCCCGGTCTGCGCCGGCTCCTGGAGTCGGGGGTGCGGGAGCTGGTCCAGGACATGGGGAAGATCGGCGGTGGCGGGGAACTGCCGCGGCTGCCCGAGGAGTCGGGGGCGGTCGGCCGCTGGCTCCCGGTGTACGTCTTCGTCGCCGCGCTCCCGTATGTACGGGCGTACCACTGTGAGCAGTCCGTCCCGGACGATGTTTCCCGCCGTACGCTCGCCGACCTCGGGCGCAATGTCCTTGTTCACCGACGGCGCCGCGGCACGGGCGGGCTGTTGATACCGGGCTGGATCGGCCTGCACTTCCGGGGCGAGATCTACCAGTTGGGGCGGCTGCAGTTCCAGCGTTCCCGGCTCGGTGGCCGGACCGGTGCGGCCGTGCGGGCGGCGGGGCTGCCTTTCGGGCCCGGCGACCTCGCACTGAATGTGCACATCCCGGATTTCCTCGGGCCGATCACGCCCGAGGCATGCGACCGATCCCTTGCGAGAGCCCGGGAGTTCTTCGCCCGTCACTTCCCCGAAGAGCCGTACCGCGTGGCCACCTGCCACTCCTGGCTGCTCGACCCGCAGCTGGCCGAGTATCTGCCGAAGGACTCCAACATCGTCCGCTTCCAGGACCGTTTCCGGACCGCGTACAAGGAGAAGGAGGCTGACGACGGCGCTCCGCTCGCGTTCGTGTTCGGCGATCCGGAGCGGCCGCTGGACTCGCTGCCGCGCCGAACCGGCGTGGAGCGCGCCGTCGGCGACCATCTGCGAGCGGGCCGGCACTGGTACGGCGGGCACGGCTGGTTCGCGATATGAGCCGACCCAAAGCGCAGCCGGACAAGCGAAGTTGGGGATCCTGAAGTGGTGCCCCGGAGAGCGATGAGTCCTGGGCACCCTCCCGGTCTACCTCTGTGAAAGCACTGAGGAACGCATACCGGAGGAGACCACAATGTCCGCAACGAGCGCCGTCACCACCACGAACGTCACGGCCGCCACCGCCCCCGGAACGACGCTGAGCCGCCGCTCGCACCTCGCGGTACGCACGCTCCAGATCGTCCTCGCGGTGTTCATGGCGATCCCGAGCGCCGGGCCCAAGCTTGTCGCCCATTCCTCCGCGACGGAGGCTTTCGACAAGATCGGCTTCGGCGACTGGTTCATGTATCTGACGGGCGGTCTGGAGCTGGCCGGTGCGATCGCGGTCGTGATCCCGGTCCTCTCCGGACTTTCTGCGCTCGCCTTCATGGGCCTGATGATCGGCGCCTTCGTCACGCAGATGACCGTGTTCGACGGCCAGTACGCGATCACGCCCGTCATCCTCTTCGTCATCTTCGGCGGGATCGCCTGGGTGCGGCGCAATCACACGGCCGAGCTCGTCGCCCTCGTGCGCAAGCGCCTCTAGAAGTCGCTCCTGGCGGTTGGCGTCCGGCCTTCCTGCTGAGGCGGGGCGGCGGGGGGTGGTGAGGGCTCGACCAAGGGGGCATATCGGGCATACCGTAGTAATTGACATCCGGCTCGGACGGTAGGGGGTGCCCTGATGGTCGAGGAACTGGTGGCTGCCGGCGCGGCGGCAGCGTCCGCTTGTGTGCTGTACGCGATAGCGGGCGCGAGGGTGGTCAAGCAGTACGAGCGGGGCGTGGTCTTCCGCCTGGGCCGGCTGCGCAACGAGGTCCGGGCCCCGGGCTTCACCATGATCGTCCCCTTCATCGACCGGCTGCGTAAGGTCAATATGCAGATCGTGACGATGCCGGTGCCCGCGCAGGACGGCATCACGCGGGACAACGTGACGGTCAGGGTCGACGCCGTGATCTATTTCAAGGTCGTGGACGCCCCCGATGCCATTGTCCAGGTGGAGGACTACCGTTTCGCGGTCTCGCAGATGGCGCAGACATCACTGCGGTCGATCATCGGCAAGAGCGATCTGGACGATCTGCTCTCCAACCGCGAAAAGCTCAATCAGGGGCTGGAGTTGATGATCGACAGTCCGGCGATCGGCTGGGGTGTGCAGATCGACCGCGTCGAGATCAAGGACGTGTCCCTGCCCGAGGCCATGAAGCGCTCGATGGCGCGCCAGGCCGAGGCGGACCGGGAGCGCCGGGCACGGGTCATCAACGCCGACGCCGAGCTCCAGGCGTCCAAGAAGCTGGCGGAGGCCGCCAAGGAGATGTCCCAGCAGCCGGCCGCCCTTCAGCTGAGGCTGCTGCAGACCGTCGTCGCCGTCGCGGCCGAGAAGAACTCCACCCTGGTGCTGCCCTTCCCGGTGGAGCTGCTGCGCTTCCTGGAACGGGCCCAGCAGCCCGCGCAGTCCCCGTCCGAGGAGCAGCGGGCCCTGCAGTCACATCCCGCACAGCCGGCGTCGCAGCCCGAGTCACCGCCGGTGGAGAACCCGCCGGTGGAGTCGTCGCCGGTCCAGCCGGTGCCGCCGCTGCCGCCCGCGGTGCCTCCCGCCGCCTGAACGCCGCCGCGCAGGTCTCACCCAAAGCCCGCGGCCGCGCTGCCCGGGTGAGAGCGCGGACCCGGCCGGGTAGGAGACGTCCCGGCGCCCTGACGAGGGATGCCTGCCCCGGCCGAAGGAGCCTGACCTGTGACGCATGGTGAACCGGTGTGCACGACTCGGCAGGGTGTGGTCCGCGGCCGTCTCACCGGCTCGGGGGTGTCGGCCTTCCTGGGCATTCCGTATGCCGCCGCGCCCCGGTTCGCGCCGCCGGTCGGGCCCGAGTCGTGGCAGGGCGTACGAGAGGCATCGGCGTGCGGTCCGACCGCGCCCAAAGCCCCGTACGCACCGCCCTTCGACGCACTCATCCCCGAGGACTCGATCCCCGGAGGTGACGGCGAGCACGGCAGGGACTTCCTCAATCTGAACGTCTGGACGCCTTCGCCGGGGCCGGGCAGTCGGCTGCCGGTGCTGGTGTGGCTGCACGGCGGTGCGTTCGCGAACGGCTCAGGGTCGGCGTCGGCGTACAACGGCAGTGCGTTCGCGCGCGACGGTGTGGTGTGCGTGACGCTCAACTACCGCCTGGGTGCGGAGGGTTTCCTGCATCTGGACGGCGTACCGGACAACCGCGGGCTGCTCGACCAGATCGCCGCACTGGAGTGGGTACGGGACAACATCGGGGCCTTCGGCGGTGATCCGGACCGGGTGACCGTGTTCGGTGAGTCGGCGGGGGCGATGAGCATCGGCGTACTGCTGACGATGGACCGGTCGCAGGGCCTGTTCCGCCGGGCGATCCTGCAGAGCGGCGCCGCTCACCATTTCCTGCGTCCGGAGTCCGCCCGGCTGATCACGGCCAGGCTGGCGGAGAAGCTGGCCGTCACCCACCCCACTCGCGAGGCTTTCGCCGCCGTACCCCTGCCTGAACTCCTCCGTGCGCAGGCGGAGCTGAGGGCCGAGATCGGCGCGCGTCCCGACCCGGCGCTGTGGGGTGAGGCGGCGCTGAACATGATGCCCTTCGAGCCGGTGACCGACGGCCTGCGACTGCCGGCGCCGGAGTGCGGTGTCGAACTGCTCGTGGGCAGTAACCGGGAGGAGTACCGGCTGTTCCTGGTACCGACCGAGCGACTGGACGTGCTGTCCGAGCGGAAGCTGCGGGCGACGGCGGCGGCATACGGCCTCGATCCGGACAAGGCGCTTCCGGTCTACCGTGAGGCAAGGCCGGAAGCGGTGCCCGGAGAGATCTTCGACGCGTTGGCGACGGACTGGTTCTACCGGATTCCGGCGATCCGGCTGGCCGAGGCGGTGCCCGGCTCGTACATGTACGAGTTCGCCCGGTGCTCGCCGCGCTTCGACGGCAGTCTGGGGGCATGCCACGGCTCCGAGCTGGCGTTCGTCTTCGACAACCTCCACGATCCGGCGTACGCGCCCATGATCGGTGACGGGCCGCAGCAGGAGGTCGCGGACGCCATGCACGGAGCGTGGGTGGCGTTCGCGACGAGGGGGGACCCGGGCTGGGCTCCGTACGACGCCGGCGGATCGCGCACGACGATGGTCTTCGACGAGGTATCGGGGCCGGTGACGGACCCGCGGGGGCAGGAGCGGGCACTCTGGGACGGGGTGCGCTGAGGGTTGTCCGCGGGGCGTCGGCCGAGGCGTCCCGGCCGACTGCCGGAGCCCGTTGTCAGACCCCACCCGTAAGGTCGTAGATCCAGTACTTCGGTACGTGATCGGCAGAGGGAGGTGACCCGATGACGTCCGACATGCGGGAGCTGCTGCACACCTGCGCGGCGGTCTTCGTGCCGGCCGCACTGCCGCGCGAGGGGCGGGTCGCCTTCTGGGACCCGGACGGCGACCGGCTCCGGGACGCGAGCGACGAGCTCACGGTCGTGCGCGGGCACGGCACCGGCGTCCGCAGCCGCACCGTCCCCGCCACGCTGCTGCCGGTCGCGGAGGCCGTACCGCTGCTGACCCGGGCCCGCCGGAATCCGGCCGCCCACCCCGCCGCGGCCTGCTGGGGCGCGGCCGCGCTGCACGCAGTCCATCTGGTGGCGCGCGGCAGGCTGCTGCCCGGCCTGACCACGACCGACCATGACGCATGGCGGGCGGGCCCGCTGGACGCCGACGACATCGCCCAGCTGCGGGCGATCGCCGCCGCCATGCCGTACGAGGCGCATGCCGTCCCCGTCGGTGATGTGCGGCCGCTGCGGCTGCCGGATCCTGAGGCGCTGGTCCGGTCGTTCTTCGACGCCGTGGCCGACGGCCTGCCACGCACGCCCGCAGCCCCGTATGCCGCGGGAGCGCCGTTCGCGGCCCTTCCCGCGCAGCATCTGCCCGCCGCGCGGGAGTGGGCGGCGGAGGCCGCGGCGGGTATGGACGCGGGAGTGCGCGTCTCGCTGCGCCTCGACCTGTCCGCCCTGGAGCTCTTCGACATCGCCGAGGAGGACGGCGCGGAGCGCAATGCCGGCGCCGCCCTCGTCCAGGTGCACAGCCTCGCCGACCCGACGCTCGTCATCGACGCGGCCCGGCTGTGGGCGGGGGACGGCGACGAGGACTTCGGACCGCGCGCCAGGATCGACGCGGTGCTGGCGCTGCGCCGCGCGGCCCGTGTCTGGCCGCCCCTCGCCCGGCTGCTGGAACGGGACGTGCCCGATGTGCTCCCGCTGACCGAGAACGAGCTGTACGAGCTGCTGGGGCCGGGCGCGGCGCGCCTGGCCGCGGCCGGGGTCGCCGTGCACTGGCCGAAGGAGCTGGCGCGTACGCTCTCGGCCGCCGCGGTCGTACGCTCCGCGCCCGGCTCGGCGACGGACGGCACGCCGTTCTTCGACAGCGAGGAACTGCTCAAATTCAACTGGCAGTTGGCGCTGGACGGCGATCCGCTGACCGAGCGGGAGATGGACGCGCTGGCCGAGTCGCACCGCCCGATCGTGCGGCTGCGCGACCAGTGGGTGGTCGTCGACCCGGATCTCGTACGGAAGGCGCGCAAACGGGAGTTGGGGCTGCTCGAGCCGGTCGACGCACTGGCCGTGGCGCTGACCGGCACGGCCGAGGTGGACGGCGAGACGGTGGAGGCGGTCCCGACCGGCGCGCTGGCGGCATTGCGCGACCGGCTCACCGCTGCCTCCGCACCTGTCGCGCCCCCGGCGGGCCTCGCCGCCACACTCCGCGACTACCAGCTGCGGGGCCTGGCCTGGCTGGATCTGATGACCTCACTCGGACTCGGGGGCTGCCTCGCGGACGACATGGGCCTCGGCAAGACGGTCACGGTGATCGCCCTCCACCTCCACCGTGCCCGTACGGCCCCGACGCTGGTCGTCTGCCCCGCCTCGCTGCTCGGCAACTGGCAGCGGGAGATCACCCGCTTCGCGCCCGGCGTGCCGGTACGCCGCTTCCACGGCGCCGACCGGACACTTCCCGAGCCCGACGGCGGCTTCGTCCTCACCACGTACGGCACGATGCGGACGAGTGCGGACCGGCTGGCCGCGCACACCTGGGGGATGGTCGTCGCCGACGAGGCGCAGCACGTCAAGAACCCGTTCTCGGCGACCGCCAAAGCCCTGCGCACCATCCCGACCCCGGCCCGCGTCGCCCTCACCGGCACCCCCGTCGAGAACAACCTCTCCGAGCTGTGGGCGCTGCTGGACTGGACGACTCCCGGACTGCTCGGCCCGCTGAAGGCCTTCCGCTCCCGGCACGCGCGCCTCGTCGAGAACGGTGAGGACGACGACGCGGTCGAGCGGCTGTCCCGGCTCGTCCGCCCCTTTCTCCTGCGCCGCAAGAAGTCCGATCCGGGCATCGTGCCCGAGCTTCCGCCGAAGACAGAGTCCGACCATCCCGTCGCGCTCACCCGCGAGCAGGCGTCCCTCTACGAAGCGGTCGTACGGGAGACGATGGCGGCGATCGAAGGCGCGGAGGGCATCGCGCGCCGCGGTCTGGTGATGAAGCTGCTCACCGGGCTGAAGCAGATCTGCAATCATCCCGCGCAGTATTTGAAGGAGTACAGCCTGAAGGAGTACAGCCTGAAGGAGCACAGCCTGACGGGGCACGGCGCCGCGACGGGCGCCGGCACTGTCCGGCTGGCGGGCCGCTCAGGCAAGCTGGCTCTCCTCGACGAACTGGTGGAGACGATCCTCTCCGAGGACGGCTCGGTCCTGATCTTCACCCAGTACGTCTCCATGGCGCGCATCCTCTCGGCGCACCTCACGGCCCTGGCGATCCCTTCCCAGCTCCTGCACGGCGGCACCCCCGTGGCCGAGCGGGAGCGCATGGTGGACCGCTTCCAGTCCGGTGAGACCCCGGTCTTCATCCTCTCCCTCAAAGCCGCCGGCACCGGTCTGAATCTGACCCGGGCCGGCCATGTCATCCACTTCGACCGCTGGTGGAACCCTGCCGTGGAGGAGCAGGCCACGGACCGGGCGTACCGCATCGGCCAGACACAGCCGGTGCAGGTCCACCGACTGATCGCGGAGGGCACGGTGGAGGACCGCATCGCCGAAATGCTGGCGTCCAAACGCGCGTTGGCGGACGCGGTCCTCGGCTCCGGAGAGGCGGCCCTGACCGAACTGACCGACCGTGAGCTGGCCGATCTCGTCTCCCTGCGGAGGCCCTCATGACCCCGCGCTCGCAACCCGCCGGTCCCCGCCACGACGACCGCCGCCGTACGTTCCCCGCCCTGGAGCCGCTCACCGGCGAGGAATTCGCGTCCAGTTGGTGGGGCAACACCTGGGTGGCGGCGCTGGAGGGCTCGGCACTGGACCGGGCCCGCCTCCTCCGGGGCCGTGCGTACGCGGGTCGCGGCCATGTCGACGCGATCACGGTCACGCCGGGCCGGGTCGTGGCGTACGTACACGGCACCAGACCTCGCCCGTACCGTACGGAGATCCGCCTGCGCACCCTCTCCGACGACGACTGGGACGACTTCCTGGCCGCGGCGGCCGCCCGCCCCGACCACATCGCGGCCCTGCTCGACAAGGATGTGCCGCACGCGCTGGCGACCGTGGCGGACCTCCTGCCCACACCGGGCGACCTGATCCCCGACTGCTCCTGCCCGGACGACGGCTATCCCTGCAAGCACGCGGCGGCGCTCTGCTACCAGACGGCCCGGCTGCTGGACGAGGACCCGTTCGTGCTGTTCCTGATGCGCGGCATGGGCGAACGCGAAATCCTCGCCTCCCTCGCCCATCGCAACGCGGCCCGCTCGGCCGCCGAGCGCACCACCGCGGCCGCCGCCACCGCCGCGCCGACGGTCCCGGCCCACGAGGCGCTCGCCCCTCGCTCGCTCCCCGTCCTTCCGCCGCCGTTCCCGGCTCCGGCTCACCCGGGCCGTCCGCCGTCCTACCCCCACTCGCCCGGCGGGCCCGACCCCCTTGCCCTGGATCTCCTCGCCACCGAGGCGGCCGCCCGCGCCCACACCCTTCTCACCACCGGCACGGACCCCACCGCGGAGCTGACGGAATGGCAGGACGCGGTCCGCCTTGCCGCCGCCCACCCCGGCTCGGGCCTGACCGCCTCCACCCGCGCCCTCTACCGCGATCTCGCAGGCGCCACCGATCACACTCCCACCGACCTGGCCCGCGCGGTGGCGGCCTGGCGCCAGGGAGGGCGCGAAGCCCTCGCCGTACTCGAAGAACCCTGGGACCCGCCCGCCGGGCCCTTCGACCGCGCCCGCCCGGCCCTGATCGCTGCCGACTTCCCGCACTTCCGGCCCTGGCGCAACCACCTCTCCACCAGCACGCTGCAGCTCCGCTTCGGCCGCAACGGCCTCTGGTACGGCTATGAATCGGACGCGGACCGCGAGGAGTGGTGGCCCCGCGGTACTCCGGACACCGACCCGGTCGGCGCGCTCGCCGCACTGCTCGGCAGATGACGACCGAGCGACCGGGCTGCCTGCTTCAGGACCACGGATGTGTCGTCGGCCCGCCGGCAGGTCGGCCGCTTCCAGAGGCTGACGGGATCCTGGCCCAGTGATGCGGCCGAGTCACCTCGGCCACAGCGCCGCAAGGGCATCAGTGCACGGTCGATCCGGCCAACACGAGTTGATGTGTCAATCAACGCGGCGCTAATCTCGATCAGAATTTAGTAAATATATCAACCGTTATGTCCTGCGATCTCTGATCGGCATGACCATGAGCGCGACGCGTGTGTGCACCCGGACGGCGGATCAGCGCAAGGCTCTCTTCCAGCTCCCACCGGCGCCCACGGTGCCGCGCTCCGCCCGTCGGCTCGTCGAGGACGTCCTGGCCGATTGGTGCATCCCCATGGGCTGGTGGAGAGCCTACGGCTACTCGCGAGTGAACTGGTCACCAACGCCGTGGCCCACGGCGACGGCCGGGTCGGCCTCGCGCTCTTCTTCGCGGCGGCAACGGATGACAGCCCCCGCGCCGTCCTCCGGATGGAGATCGCCGATGCTTCCCCGAGCCCGCCCGCCAGGGACGGCTCGGGGGAGACGACGAGCACGGCCGTGGGCTCCTGCTCGTGGATGCGCTCTCCGGCCAGTGGGGTCAGGATCGTCTCGCGGAGGGAAAGCGCGTTTGGTGCGAGTTCGCTCTGGCTGGGGGCCCCGAAGGGTGCGCGCCCCGAGTCCTGAAGGAGACCGTGAGGCCGCAACCGGAAAGTCACGATCATGACGGATTCGCCCCACGCGCCGGAAGGTGACCGCGTCATGTCCGTCCATGCTCACCGCGAGGCGCTTCGCGTACTCGTGCTGTGCGGCTCCTTTCGGACCGGCTCAATGAACTCCCGGCTGGCGGCGCTGGTCGCCACGCTTGTGCACCGCAACGGCGCCACGGCCGAACTCGCCCACCTCCGTGACTTCGACACGCCCTCATACGACGGAGATGTCGAGGCGGCCCAGGGGCTGCCCGAGGGGCGCCTCCGCACTGCGCGACCGCATCCAGGAGGTCCATGCGGTCATCATCGCCTCCCCCGAGTACAACGCCTCGGTACCGGGCGTGGTGAAGAACGCCATCGACTGGGGGTGTCACGGTTCCGGCCTCAGCCGTTCAAGGACAAACAGGCGCTGCTCGTCTCAGCTTCCCCGTCCATGCTGGGCGGCAACCGAGGTCTGTGGTCGCTGCGCGTTCCGCTGGAACACCTCGGCGCCCGCGTCTACCCCGACATGTTCAGTCTCGCGCAGGCCCATCAGGCCTTCGCTGAAGACGGAGAACTGGTCGACGACGTACTTCAGGAGCGGCTGACAGCGACAGTCCACTCCTTCCTCGACCTCGTCGAGGCGGACACTCTCTACCCCTGCCTGCAGCGCCGCTGGTACGAGTTCCTGGGCGACTGTACGAGTGCCCCCGTGACACAACGCACCGAGTAGTGACCGATGTTCGACCGAAGGGCCCGGAGATGACGACCGACTTCCCCGGCGGAGCGGAGTTGACCCATCTGCTGGTGGTCGGCGACCTCTCCCGGTCCCGCGACTTCTACCGCGACGTCGTGGGCGCCGATCTCGTCCGCGAGTACGGTGGAACCAGCGCCGTCCTGCGCCTCTGCGGGACCTGGTTGCTGCTGGTCACTGGCGGCGGGCCCACAGAAGACAAGCCCACCGTGACATTCACCCCGCCCGCGGACGCCGACCGGGTGAGCCATGAGATGACCTTCCGCGTGGTCGACTGCCGCGCGGCCCATGCCACGCTGCGCGCCCGGGGCGCGCAATTCTTGACCCCGCCCGTGGAGCACGATGCGGAGGTTCGCTGCTTCTTCCGCGATCCCGACGGCCACCTGCTCGAACTGAGCGAAGGGCGCTGACACTTCACGGTCCGCTCCCGGCCGACTGGGGCACCGACCACAGTGGTCCGGTCTCGAAGACCGTTTGGTGCTCGATCGCCCCGGGCCCCAGCGTCGCTGGGGCCCGGGTCACAGGCCCTCCGCCCACCTGACCAGCGTGGCGAAGTCCTCCTCCTGCAGCCCCCGCCTCGGATGGATCCGCAACAGCAGTGCGGGAGCGTCGTGTTGGGCCGCGACGTGTGCCGTGTCCAGGTCCGAGATCATGTCGTCCACCCAGGCGAACGGGCGGCCCGCCGCCCACTCCAGCAGCGGCCGGGTCTTCCAGTACAGCCCGTCCGGGTCCTTCGCGAAGAGTTCCGGCCACTCGATCACCGGGAGGTCGGTGGGCAGGCCGATGCCCGGGGCGATCATGGTGTTGGCCTCGTGCATCCAGGTGGTGGCCCACGCCAGTTCAAAGGGAAGGCCCGTCAGCCTCGGCCCGTGGGCCGGGTTGAGATGGATGCGTAGGCCCCGGCGGTGGCGGCGGGAGCCCGGGGGCTGGTGGGAGAGCCAGTACGAGGGGTGCAGGCGGTGCGTCGCGTAGCCCCGCAGGCGCGGCAGACGCGCCGCGTACGGGTTGAGCGGGCCGTCGACGTCGAGGAGGAGCAGTGGGCGATCCGTCATGGGAAAGAACTGCCCGTTGCGCCGGCCGCACAAGCGGCTTGTCCGGGGCGGGCCATGGCCGCTTCCGTGCCGTCGACGGTACGCGCGACCGAGCCCGGGGCGCTGTCAGAAGTCGGCGAGCGTCGGCTCGTCCAGCCTGGCCACGGAATCCTGCGCGTACGCCTCGATGTACGCCTGTCTGATCCGCTCGATCAGCGGACCGCGGGTGGGGGCCTCGCCTGCCGGGTACAGCAGGATCAGCTCGTACGAACGCTCCTTCTCGATACTGCCGTTGGAGTCCCGCCACTGCCCGCGGCCGTCCTGGACCGTCAGCCCGGACGGGAAGCCCGGCGTCACACTCCGGTCGACGAAGGCCATGAACTGTGCGTCGGTCACATCCGGCCCGCCGTCCGGCCGCTCGGTACCGAAGAACAGCCGCGTCTCGATGTACGCGGCACCGCGCGCCGCGGCGTACGAGCCCGACGCGGCCGTGGGCGCCTTCGCCTGTTCGCTGTCGAGCGCGCCGGTGGCGGCGGGCGCACTCACCGCCAGTACGGCGACAGTTGCACCGGCGGCGGCGAGGAGAGTGCGCTGCTTCACAGTGGGCACGGGGATCGGGCCTTTCCTTCGGGGACCGCGGGGCGGCCGCGGCGTGCGTTGCGACTTTGGCAAGCAGGCCACGAAACCGTGCGTCGGCAATCCGGATTCGGCCGGCAACCACCCACATGAGCCGTAGGGCGTCGTATCCCGGCTGGGAAAGAAATTCGATAAGACGCACACTCGATGGAGTGAAAGGCGTATTTTTCCATAACTCGAATGGCCTCATCGGCGTTGGTTCGGGAGCGGGCGAGTGCCCGCGAATTTCTCCTGAAGGCAGGGAACCCATGAGGCAGGTTCACCGAAAGGGTCTGGTCACCGTGATGCTCACGGGTGGCGCGCTCGCCATGGCGGGGCACGCGCACGCAGACTCGAACGCGGACGGCGGTGCGGCCCACTCGCCCGGACTGCTGGCCGGCAACACGGTGCAGCTTCCGGTGAACGTCCCGGTCAACGTGTGCGGCAACACCGTCAACGTCGTGGGACTGCTCAACCCGTCGGCAGGCAACGACTGCGCCAACACCTCGCACGGCGCGCAGCTGAGGCCGGGCGCACACACGGCAGGCGCCGGCGCCGGAGGCAGCAAAAAGGATTCACCCGGAATTCTCTCCGGCAACGGCGTTCAGGTCCCGGTCGACCTGCCGGTCAATGTCACCGGGAACTCCGTGAACGTCGTCGGCATCGGCAATTCCGCCGGCGGCAATTCCTCGTCCAACACCTCCGGCAAGCCGCCCGTGCGGCCGAGGCCCGCCACGCCGCCGAAGGCAGCAGCGCCGCACAGGCCGACGCCCCGCGCAGTGACGCCCGGGCCCTCCGCCGCTCTGGCGCACACCGGTTCCGGACAGGTCGCCTTCGCCGTGCCCGCGAGCGCCGCGCTGCTGCTCGGCGGCATCGTCCTCTACCGCCGTACCCGGCCCGCCAGGGAGCGCGGCGGCGCGGCCTAGAAGCGCTCCGCCCAGGAGCACTTCACCCAGCAGCCGCCCTAGGCGCGCCAGGACGCCAGTACCGCATCGATCACCGACGCCACCCCGGCCCGCGCTTCATGGCGGGCGACTCCGGTCATCAGCAGGGTGTCGTACTCCGTGTCGAGATGCCGTACGGAAGCCCGCACCGCGGCCGTCACCGCTCCCTCCTCCAGGGAACGGCCCGCCGCGGTGCGGCCGACCCGGCCGCTGCCGCGCACCGAGGCGTGCGCGGCCACCTCGCGGGCACGCGCAGGCGGACAGCCCGGGAACAGCCGCAGGATCTCCGCGGCGAACGACGCGGTGAAACGCACATCCTCGGCCGCGCGGCGGACCACGTCCCGCTCGCGGCGGCGGGCCCGCGCGTCGGCGTCCGCAAGACACGACAACTCCGCCCTGGCCAGCGCCGCCTCCTCGACCAGCAGCCCCTGGCGTTCGTACCGCCTGCGGCGGCGATTGAAGCGGATCACCACCGCGCACAGCGAACTCGCCTCGCGGGCCCGCCGGGTGAGAGCCGTGGAGCCCCGCGGCAGATACACCAGATGGGCGAGGTCCGCACAGTCAAGACAGACCGGCGCGTTGAACTCGAGAAGATGCAGCGGAAGAGGGCCCTGACGGCACTCCGCGCAGTGCCGGCGCTTCAGTGGTTCGATCACCACCAGGTCCATGTCCGCAGCGTACTCACCGGGTACGCTCCGCTGCCATGACGCTGCACTGTGCCGTACTCGACGACTACCAGGATGTCGCGCTGTCCATGGCGGACTGGTCGGCCCTCGCTCGGGACATCGAAGTGCGGTCGCTGCAAAGCCACTTCACGTCCGAGCAAGAGGTTGCGGAAGCCGTCGGCGACTGCGAGATCCTTGTCGCGATGCGCGAACGCACCCCCTTCTCCGCATCTCTCTTCGCCCGCCTGCCGCTCCTCGAACTGCTCATCACCTCCGGTATGCGCAACGCCTCCATCGACCTCGAAGCCGCAGCCCGCCACGGCGTCACCGTCTGCGGCACCGCCAGCAGCTCCGAACCGCCCGCCGAGCTGACCTGGGCGCTCATCCTGGGACTGGCGCGGAATGTGGTCCAGGAGGGCTCGGCCCTGCGGCAGAACGGACCCTGGCAGAGCACGATCGGCGCCGATCTGCACGGACGCCGGCTCGCGCTGCTGGGCCTCGGCAAGATCGGCGCGAAAGTGGCCCGCGTCGGTCAGGCCTTCGGCATGGATGTCATGGCGTGGAGCGAGAACCTCACCGACGAGCGGGCCGCCGGGATCGGCGTCGCACGAGCCCGCACGCTGGGGGAGTTGCTCGAGGCCGGTGACTTCGTCTCCGTACATCTGCAGCTCGGCGACCGCACCCGCGGACTGATCGGCGCGAGCGAGCTCAGGCGAATGCGGCGTACGGCCTATCTGGTCAACACCTCGCGTGCGGCGATCGTCGATCAGGCGGCGCTGGTGCGGGCGCTGCACGACGGCTGGATCGCCGGCGCGGGCTCCGACGTTTTCGACACCGAGCCGCTGCCGGCCGACGATCCGCTGCGGTCCGCACCGAACTTCCTCGGCCTGCCGCACCTCGGCTACGTCACCCGGCGCAATTACGAGGGCTATTTCCAGGAAGCTGTCGAGGACATCGCCGGCTATCTCGAGGGCCGTCCACTGCGCATTCTCAGCGCACGCCCGGCGCCGCCGCCCCGATGAACTCGGACAGCGTCTCGCGGGCCTGCTCCGAACGCTGCGAGCGGTCTGCCTCGTCCGGTGCCTCATGCATGCAGTTCGTGACCTCGAAGGCGTACGCGGCCAGCTCCAGCGCCGCCGCGTCGTCGCAGACCAACTGGACACGGATCAGCGCTTGATGGGCGGAGGAACGCAGCCGGTAGGAGTCGATACGCGCCTCCTCGGCCACCGCGCTGTCCGGCCTCTCCTTCGCCCGGTGCCAGCGGTCGTTCTGGCCGCGCCGGTAGTCGACGAGCGCGCCCGCGAAGGCGCTGTACGCGGCGATCCGCTCCTGGCGGAGCTGTTCGGCACGGGTGAGAGCAGCGGCGCGCTCGGCGGTCTGGCGCTGGAAGTAGTGAGTGGCCACTGAGCCCAGCAGAGTGCCTATGACCGCAATGACGGCTGTCTCCATGGTCTTACTCCCCGAGGGATCTGAAAAATCGTTCGAGCGTGGGTGACAGGCGTTGCTAACTTGATCGACGTGGCGAAACTCAATCAGATCATCGCAGTGGAGAAAGGCGTCAAGTCCAAGGCGCACCAGGACCTGACGGCGGCCCATCACGGGCTGCAGAAGCCTGCGCTGCTGGCCGGCATCTCCCGTACGTACCAGCCCAAGGACGAGGAGGGTGAGCAGCTGCCGCCCGAGTCCACGCGGGTCCAGGTCAAGGCCGAGGACGTGCTGCGCGAGACCGCGAAGACGCTGACCCGGCTGTTCGACGTCACCGCCACCAAGGACTGGGCCAACTGCGCCGCGCGCGCCGATGTGACGGTGGACGGACGCGTCCTGGTGAGCGAGGTGCCGGTGGCGTATCTCCTCTTCCTCGAGAAGCAGTTGACGGACATCAACACCTTTGTGCGCAAGCTGCCTGTGCTGGACGCTTCGGAGTCGTGGACGCAGGACCCGTCGACCGACGCCTGGAAGACCGAGTCGGTACGGACTCTGCGTACGAAAAAGGTCCCGCGCAACCATGTGAAGGCCGAGGCGACCGAAAAGCACCCCGCGCAGGTCGAGGTGTACTACGAGGACATTCCGGTGGGTTACTGGACGACCGTGAAGTTCTCCGGTGCGCTGCCGGCCCGGCGGGTGAATGAACTGCTCGAGCGGGTGGAGAAGCTCCAGCAGGCCGTGAAGTTCGCCCGCGAGGAGGCGAACGGCGCGGATGTCACCGACCAGCGGGTGGGTGACGCCGTTTTCGGCTATCTGTTCGGGTAGTCTCAATGACTCCCCGTCCGCCTGTGTGCGGACGGGGTGCGCGAGGAGCGCAAGCTGAAACTGAAGCTTGTCGTGACTGAGCGGTTCCAGTGGAGGTTCGATTCCTCCCCGCGGCATTTTCCGTACGTGCGGGCCGCGGTAGCCCAATTCGGCAGAGGCAGACCGCGATCAATCTCAGACTATTGCTCCAGACTCAGCATTCGCCGCCGATCGCCGGATCGACCGGGCCCGGGCCCTGGTGCGTCGAGATGCCGGTTCAAGTCCGGCCCGCGTAGCTCGATACGCGGTGGTCCAAAGGCAGGACGCGGCGACATAACGACTGACCCGGGTTCTCAAGTGTGCCGGCGTGCGACATGGGTGGCATCACAGGGCTCGGGGGCCGGCTACGCCCCCGGGCCCGCTCCGTTTCCCGGCCCCTTTTCCAGGACCCCATTTCCTGCCCCTGTTTCCGGCTCCTGTTCCGGGAGCCTTTCCGGTCCCGGTCCCGACGCCGCTGCGGGGCCGAAGGAGACTCCCCGACCCGCGAAGAAGCGGGCGAAGTCGGCCAGCGGGAGGTCGGCCGCTCGCGTCCGAGGCGTCGTCCCGGACGGATTGTGGAAGTGCACGCGGTCCTCCGTGCGAGCGGTGAGCAGCACCAGATGGCCGCCTCTGCCCGGCGCCGGGCGGTCCGGGTTGCGGATCTCGTAGTGCACCGAAGCCATCACCGTCCGGCCCTCGTCGAGGAGCGCGAGGATCTCCTGCGGCGCCAGCCGGCGGTGGACGGTGGCGGTGAGCGCGTGTACTTCCCGCGCGTACGAGGCGAGCGGCGCGTAGATCAGGCCGCGGATGACACCGTCGGAGTCCTCGGTGTAGGCGCCGTACTTCAGCGCTCCGTCGCGCAGTTCGAAGAGCGAGGGGGATCCCGGACCGAGCGCCATGCGCAGACAGGTCATACCGCACAGATGGCCGCACCAGCGCCCGTACTCCTCCCGGGTCATCGCGCCCGAGGACTCCCAGGCCGGGTCGGTGGCCGGGTCCAGCCCGCCGTACACGATCTGCTCGATCAGGTCCGGGGAGGCGAACTGGGTGTGGACGGGGACGGAGCAGGTGGAGCAGCAGGTCATGGGAGGTATCCACTCAGGAAGCGGCGGATTCGGCAGGGACGGCAGATTCGGCAGGGACGGCAGGGACGGCAGGGACGGCAGGGACGGCCGATTCGGCCGACAGGGCTGATCGTGGTGTCGGGATCGTCAGCGTACGCGCCCGATCCGGCGCCCATCGGATACCTTGGGGCAGTTTTGGCGACGGTGTGGGCGGGTGTTCGCGAGGGAACGCCGGGGCCGCGCGGAGGAGTTGGAGGGTTCCATGGGGTTCAGAGGATTGCTGCCGCGGAACAGACGGCAGGGGCGTGCCCGCACTGCGATGGTCCTGGTCGGCTGTCTGGCGGCGCTCGCCACCGTGCCGTCCGCCGCGAACGCCACCCCCGGCAGCGGCGTCTCGGCGACGGTGCTCGCGCAGGGCGTGTCCCAGGGGACCCTGAAGCTGAAGGCCAAGGGCCGCACCGATGTGGTCGTACGGACGATCACCGTGGCGCCGGGCGGGTACACCGGCTGGCACACCCACGCCGGACAGCTCCTCGCCGTCGTCAAGTCCGGGACGCTGACGCGGACTCTCGACGACTGCTCCGTCGAGGTCAGCCCGGCCGGCACGGCCTTCATCGAGCCGTCCGGCAAGAACCACCGGCACATCGGGCGCAACCTCGGCAGCGAGCCGGTCGTGCTGTACGTGACGTATCTGCTGCCCGCGGGCAGCCCGCTGTCGGACGACGCGGACGCTCCGCCCTGCGCCGGTAAATCCGGTAAATAGGGGGTGGCCGGGCCGGCGGGCGGCTCCTGCGTGCCGCGCCGACACCCGGCAAGGCGATGATGAACGCGTGCGACTCGAAGCGATCACCTGGGATCGGCTGGCCGAGGCCCTCGTCGACCGGGTCATGGAGACCGGGGCCGAGGACGGCAGTCCGTGGCTGCGCGTCGGCATCGACGGGGCGCCCGCCTCCCCGGCAGGTGCGCTCGCGGAGCGGGTCGCCGAGGCGCTGCGGCTGCGCGGGCGGGGCGTGCTCGTGGTCGGGACGGGCGGGTTTCTGCGGCCCGCCTCGCTGCGGTACGAGTACGGGCGCGAGGATCCGGACACGTACTACAGCGGCTGGTTCGACACCGGGGCTCTGTGGCGGGAGGTCTTCGGGCCGCTGGAGGCGGGTGGCAGCGGGCGGGTGCTGCCCGATCTGTGGGATCCGGCGACCGATCGGGCGACCCGCAGCCCACATGTCGAACTTCCGCCCGGCGGCGTGCTGTTGCTGCATGGGCCGTTCCTTCTCGGGCACTGGTTCCCCTTCGATCTCTCCGTGCATCTGCGGCTGTCGTCCGCTGCACTCCGACGGCGTACGGAGGAGAGCGAGCGCTGGACACTGCCCGCGTTCGAGCGGTACGAGGACGAGGTGGGCCCGGGAGAGGCCGCCGATGTGCTCGTACGGGCCGACGATGCGAACCGTCCGGCGTGGGGCGGACTCGGCTGACGCGCTACGGCCGGCCGCCGATCACCGTCACCGCCTCCGCGCCGGCACGGCAGCCCTGCGCGGCGGCCTCGCGGGCCTCAGCCCCTGCCAGCCGGGCGGCGAGGAAGGCGCCGGTGAAGGCGTCGCCGGCGCCCGTGGAGTCCACCGCCTCGGCGGGGACCGGCGGGACGCGGGCCGTGACCCTGCCGGACTCCGCGACCAGCGCTCCCTCGGCACCGAGGGTGACGACGGTGAGCGGGACTCGGCGGCTCAGTACGGCGGCGGCGACGGCCGGGTCGGCGAGGCCGGTGAGCAGGCGGGCCTCGTCGGCGTTCGGGATGAGGACGTCCGCGCCGTCGACCGCTGCCAGCACGCGGTCCACGCCGAGTTCGGCGATGAAACCCGCCGAGGCGGGGTCCACGCTCACCGGTACGCCCCGGGCCCGCGCCGACTCAAGGGCAAGCAGAGCGAGTTGGCGACTGGTGTCGGCGAAGAGCAGATAGCCGGAGAGATGCAGATGGCCGACGCCGTCCAGCAGCGACGGCGACCAGTCGGTGGGGGATATCCGCAGTACCGCGCCGCTGTCGGTGAGGAACGTCCGCTCGGCGGTGCCGTCGACGAGGGCGATGACGGTGGCGGTCGGGGCCTCCTGGTCCGGGACGAGGAGAGGACGGACGCCCGCGTCCCGCAGCCGCTTCTCGTGCCAGCCCGCTTCGCCGTCGCCGACCCGCCCCAGCAGCCGGACGTCCGTGCAGCCCCAACGCGCCGCCCAGCAAGCCGCGTTGGCGCCCGCACCGCCCGGCAGGACACGGATCCGGGCCGCCGTGTCCGTCCCCCGGGCGAGCGGGGAGCGGTGGCGGGCCACCACATCCGTGACGACATCCCCGATGACGAGCAGCGCCCCTTTCGTCGTAGCGCCCCCGGCCGTCGTGTCCCTGGCTCTCGTGTCCCCGGCCGTCGTGTCCCCGGCCGTCGTGTCCGCGGTCAGGGCCTCCTCGGGCCCTGCCCCCTCGGTCACAGGGCCGCCGCGATCCTCGCCGACAGCCGCACATTGCCGCGCACCGCCGCCAGGTTGGCCTCCACCGAAGCCCCCTCGGTCTGCCGCATCAGATGGTCGAGAAGGAACGGGGTCACGGCCTGGCCGCTGATGCCCCGCTCCCGGCATTCGTCCAGCGCCTCGCCGAGCACCCGGTCGTGCAGCGCCGGATCCAGCTGCTCCCCCTCCGCCACCGGATTGGCGACGATCAGCGCCGACTCGGGGCCGCCGAGAGCCTCTTTCGCCCGGATCACTTCCGACACCTCTTCCGGAGTGCGGACCGTCCAGTCGACGGGCTCGCCGGACGAGGTCAGATAGAAGCCGGGGAAGCGGTCGGTGCCGTATCCGAGGATGCCGACGCCCAGCGTCTCCAGCCGCTGCAGCGTGGCCGGCACATCCAGGATCGACTTGACGCCCGCGCACACCACCGCGATCCGCGTCTGCGCCAGCAGCCGCAGGTCCGCCGACTCGTCCTGTGTCTCGGTCCACTCGCGATGTACACCGCCGAGCCCGCCGGTCGCGAAGACCCGGATACCGGCCCGCGCCGCCAGGAACGCCGTCGCCGAGACGGTTGTCGCCCCGCTGGCCCCGGCCGCCAGCGCGGGCGCGAGATCCCGATGGCCGAACTTTCGTACGTCGTCGTCCCGTGCGATCCGCTCCAACTGAACCTTGTTCAGTCCGATATGGGCCCGGCCGTCCAGTACGGCGACGGTGGCCGGAACGGCGCCCCCGAGCCGTACGAGCTCCTCCAGCTCCTCGGCGACGGCCAGATTGCGCGGACGCGGCAGTCCGTGCGCGATGATCGTCGACTCCAGGGCGACGACGGGGCGGCGCGCGGCGAGCGCTTCCCGCACTTCCTCGGACAGCACGAGTTCATGTGATGGCATGTCACCATCTCTGACACAGCGGCGGGTTGCGCAAACGTCAGCCGCACTTCGGCGGTTTCGGCAGCCGGTCCGCCCGTACCACCCGGATCACCGAGCGCGAGCCCGCCGCCTTCGTATCGCCCTCGCTGTGGGCGACGCCGGCGCACTGCCTCTGGCCTGGGCGTAGCCGTACTGCGGGGTAATGCGGGGGGTACGCCGCATAGCGGAGACCGAGGGCGTACGCGGCCTCCGGCGTACGCCAGGTGACCAACTCGCCGCCGATGCGCACCCGGTCGATTCCCTTGGCCGCGGCTGACCCGGTCACTCTCGCGACAGGCCCGAGCCGCCCGAGCCGCCCGAGGCCGCCGAGCCGTCCGAGGCCGCCGAGGCCGCCGAGCGGAAGTCGCGCAGCGGCGCGGCGCGCGCATCGCCGCGAGCGACACCGCCGACAGACGGGCGGCGGTGCCGGACGCCTCGGCCTCGCGCCAGGCGAGCGGCCCGGCCTCGGCTGCGGGTGCCCAAGCCTCCTCAGCGGCCCCCGTCGGCCGCCGGAACCGGCCGGCTGAGCGCCCTGCGCACCGCGAGCGCCGCCAGGGGCAGCAGCAGGCAGGCGCCGACCAGGTTCAGCCAGCCGTAGCTCGCCCGCGCGACGATCAGGCCGGCGGCCGCGCCGCCGATGCCCGCCGTTGTGCTCATGGCCAGATCGGAGAGGCCCTGCACAGCGGCGCGGGCGGGCTGCGGCACGGAGTCCGTGAGCAGCGTCGACCCGGACACCACGCCCGCCGACCATCCCAGACCGAGCAGAAAGAGACCGGCTGCGGTCTGCCCGTGGCTGGCTCCCGCCGTACCGGCCAGCAACGCGGCCGCGCAGAGGAGTCCCACGGCCAGCCCGATCACCGCAAGCCTGCCGATACGGTCGGCCAGCCAGCCCATCAGCGGCGAAAAGGCGTACATCCCCGCGATATGGCCGCTGATCACCAGGCCGATCAGCTGGATCCCCGCGCCGTGGTGGCTGAGGGCGACCGGAGTCATCGACATGATCGACACCATCGCGGTGTGCGATACGGCGACGGTGACGAGCGCGAGCCGGGCCATAGGAGACTCGCGCACGGCCCGCATCCCGGCCCGCAGCGAGCGTCCTTCGCGCGAGCGGTCGGCCGGGGACAGGGCGCGGGCGGTCAGCAGCGGATCGGGGCGCAGCAGGACGAAGACCATTACGGCGGAGACGAGGAACACCCCGGCAGCCCAGACGAACGGGCCCGCGGCGGCCGGAATGCCGATCCCGGAGACGCTGCGGCCAGCGGGGGCCGCGATATTGGGGCCGAGCACCGCACCGATCGTGGTCGCCCAGACGACATTGGAGATGGCCCGGCCGCGCCGCTCGGGCTCGGCCAGATCGGCGGCCGCGAAACGTGCCTGCAGATTTGCCGACGAACCGGCGCCGAACGCGGCCATGCCCAGAAGCAGCAGCGGAAAGTTCTCGATGACCGCGCCCAGTACGACCACCCCCGCGCCCAACGCCCCGATCACATAGGCGAGGACAAGCCCGGGCCGCCGTCCGCGTGCCGTCATCAGCGCGGCCAGCGGCATGGACAGCAGCGCGGTCCCGGCCACGGTGGCGGTGGGGGCGAGCCCGGACAGCGCCTCGGTCCCGCTCACCTGCTGCGCCAGTACGGCGGCCAGCGCGATACCGGTCGCGACGCCGAGCCCGCCGAGGATCTGGCTGGCGATGAGTACGGCGGTGATACGCCTGCGCAGCGCGGGCAGGTCGTCAGCCGAAACGGGGGAGAGAGCCGCGGCCTTGTCGATCGAGGTCACCGCGCGTACGCCGTTCCACCGCCGGCCGCGAGGGAGGCCGCGATCCTGATGTGGGCGGCGCGCCGCTCCGCGTCGGGCACCGGAGGCAGCACTTCCTCCCACAGTGGGAGGAGCGATCCGCGCAGCTGTGTCATCCCGGCGGGCCGGGCGATCAGCCAGAAGTGCAGATGGGCGGATCCGTCGCCCCAGCGGTTGATGTGCACCCGTGCGATGCCGCCGAGGGACAGCACCGCGCGCTCGGCACGCTGGAGGAGCGGACCGAGCTCCGCCGCACGCTCCGTCGGCAGGTCGGTGAAGTCGTGGTGGCCGCGCGGCCGCAGCATGACGACCGCCGGCAGCCGGTCCTGGTCCCCGACCGGGTCCAGCCGCCAGTGGTCGTCCGCCCAGAGCGACTCCTCCACCCCACAGGCGCAGGCACGGCACTCCCCGGGCCCGCCCTCGCCGCTGCGCGGAGGCTCGGGCAGCACCGGGGCCGTGAGCGCCTTGACCCGCAGCTCCCCCGTGAACGGGAACGTCTCCCAGGTGGTGAGTGAGTGGTCCCCGAGCGGCAGCGGCTCGCCGATCGGCAGCCGGGCGACGTACCTTCCGGGCTCGGAAGCGTCGGCGGCGTCAGGGGCGACGGATATGCCAGGTGCGTCTGGGCTGGTAGTCACTGACGCAGTGTGTCAGTCCGTACGCGCGTGCGAAACCGTGTCCGGGGTGCGCGGTCCCAGGAGCCGCCGGAGTGTCCGAGCGGCCGCCTGAACAGCCGGCGCAAGGGACTCTGGGGGCAGCAGTCCGCCTGGCCAGGCGCCGGTGAGCGGTGTCGGAGCGGAGGGTGGAGCCGCAATCGGGCACGGCGTTCAGAACAGCGGCTCGGGCAGCACCCCCTCCAGCGCCAGCAGCTTCCGCTTGGTCTCCAGGCCACCACCGAAGCCGCCGAGCCCGCCGTCCGTCTCCACCACCCGGTGGCAGGGGACCACCACCGGCAGTGGATTGGACCCCATCGCCGCGCCCACGGCCTGCGCGGCACCCGGCTGCCCCACGCGCGCGGCCAGATCGCCGTACCCGACGACCGTCCCGTACGGCACGCCGTCCGCCAGCTCCAGCAGTACCTGACGGTTGAACCCGCCGGACAGCGTCCAGTCCAGCGCTAGGCCGAACTCGCGCAGCCCGCCCGCGAAATACGCCGCCAGCTGACGTATCGGCTCGGCCAGCAGTCCTGTCGCGTCCTCGACCGGCTCGGCGCCCAGCCGCCCGGCCAGCCGCCCGAGCGCCTTGTCCCGCACGGCCGCGTCGGCATGGAAAACCACGCTCACCAGACCCTCGTCGGTCGCGGCGAGCAGCAGCGGCCCGATGTCCGTGCGAACGACGGTCCACTCGAAGCTCTTCATGCGGACCACCGTACGACCAGGCACTGACAACGCAGGTTCGGCCGGGCTCGGCCCACCTCCACGCTCGCGTCGGATCAAGGGACGGTCGGGGGGTGGCAGCAGTCGGCCGACGACGGACAGGCGAAGTGTGGACACAATGTGAACGTGACCGCCCAGAACGCTTCACGTGACAATTTCCCGTGCCGATAAGTCTCCGCTCAGATGTTTGCTTACGCTGGCGCCAGCCAGACTCTCGCCCCCGGACCAGACGTTGCGTCAGGGATCGCCGGGATCACACAAGGAGCGGAGGGCATACGGGCATGCAGGGCACTGTGGATGGATTCAGTTACGGCCTCGTCACACCCGTGGCGGCGTACGTCATGGCGTGCCTCGGCGGGGCCCTGGGCCTTCGCTGCACCATCAGGTCCGTCCAGAACCGACGCTCCTTCAAGCCGGGTTGGCTCGCACTCGGCGCGACCGCCATCGGCTCGGGCATCTGGACCATGCACTTCGTCGCGATGATGGGTTTCACCGTCGCGGGGGCGCCGATCGGCTACGACAGGCCGACCACCTTCGCCAGTCTCGCCGTCGCGATCGTCATGGTCGGCATCGGGATCTTCATCGTCGGCTACCGCGGCGCGAGCCCGATGGCTCTGGTCACCGGTGGCACGATCACCGGCCTCGGAGTGGCCAGCATGCACTACCTCGGTATGGCCGGCATGCGGCTCCAGGGACGCCTCGAGTACGACACCCCGACCGTCGCCCTCTCCGTGGTGATCGCGGTCGTGGCCGCCACCTCCGCCCTCTGGGCAGCCGTATCGATCCACGGCTTCATGGCGAGCCTGGGCGCCAGCCTGGTCATGGGCGTCGCGGTCAGCGGTATGCACTACACGGGGATGGCGGCGGTCAGCGTCCATCTGCACGGGGCGGCCGACTCCGCCGGCCGGGGCAGCTCGCCCGCCGCCCTGCTGGCGCCCATGCTGACCGGCCCGGTGGTCTTCCTGCTGCTCGCCGGAGTGGTGGTGATGTTCGACCCGCTGCTGGTGATGGGCGAGCCGCACTGGCGGCTCCCCGAGGCGGGGCAGGCCGCGCGCCCCGGCGTGCCCGCCCAGCGGAAGCCGTCGCACGGGCAGCCCGCCTGGGCTGCCGACCGGTCCCCGCGCCGCGCGGCCCAGCGCCAGGAAGCACCCCCCGCCACCGACTGGTGAACGGGTGACGTGAGCCACCGCGGATTCTCGGCCGGTTGTCAGTGGTGAGTCGTACGGTGGATCCATGCGGCCCGTTTCCAAGATCGAACGTACGGTGGCGCCTTTCGAGGTCATCAGCTCCTACCAGCCCAGCGGCGACCAGCCGACGGCCATCACCGACCTGGAGCGGCGTATCCGCGCAGGCGAGAAGGATGTCGTCCTGCTCGGCGCGACCGGCACCGGAAAGTCGGCGACGACCGCCTGGATGATCGAGAAGCTTCAGCGCCCGACGCTGGTGATGGCGCCGAACAAGACCCTGGCCGCCCAGCTGGCGAACGAGTTCCGCGAGCTCCTGCCGAACAACGCCGTCGAGTACTTCGTCTCGTACTACGACTACTACCAGCCCGAGGCGTACGTCCCGCAGTCGGACACCTATATCGAGAAGGACTCCTCGATCAACGAGGAGGTCGAGCGGCTGCGCCACTCCGCGACGAACTCCCTGCTCACCCGGCGCGATGTGGTCGTGGTCGCCTCCGTCTCCTGCATCTACGGCCTCGGCACCCCCCAGGAGTATGTCGACCGGATGGTGCCGCTCAAGGTCGGCGAGGAGATCGACCGCGACGAGCTGCTGCGCCGATTCGTCGGCATTCAGTACACACGCAACGACGTGGCGTTCGCACGCGGCACCTTCCGGGTCCGCGGCGACACCATCGAGATCTTCCCGGTCTACGAGGAGCTCGCCGTCCGCATCGAGATGTTCGGTGACGAGATCGAGGCCCTCTCCACCCTCCACCCGCTCACCGGCGAGATCATCAGCGAGGACCAGTCGCTGTACGTCTTCCCGGCCAGCCACTATGTCGCGGGCCCCGAGCGCATGGAGAAGGCGGTCAACGGCATCGAGAAGGAGCTCGAGGAGCGCCTGGCCGAGCTGGACAAGCAGGGCAAGCTGCTGGAGTCCCAGCGGCTGCGCATGCGCACCACGTACGACATCGAGATGCTGCGTCAGATCGGCTCCTGCTCCGGCGTCGAGAACTACTCCATGCACTTCGACGACCGCGAGCCCGGCACCGCGCCCAACACCCTCCTCGACTACTTCCCCGAGGACTTCCTGCTCGTCATCGACGAGTCGCATGTGACCGTGCCGCAGATCGGCGCGATGTACGAGGGTGACGCCTCCCGCAAGCGGACCCTCGTCGACCACGGCTTCCGGCTGCCGTCCGCGCTCGACAACCGGCCGCTGAAGTGGGAGGAGTTCCAGCAGCGGGTAGGTCAGACCGTCTACCTCTCCGCCACTCCCGGCAAGTACGAGCTCTCGCGCGGCGACGGCTTCGTGGAGCAGATCATCCGTCCCACCGGGCTCGTCGACCCGGAGGTCGTCGTCAAGCCCACCGAGGGCCAGATCGACGACCTGGTGCACGAGATCCGCGAGCGCACCGAGAAGGACGAGCGTGTCCTGGTCACCACGCTCACCAAGAAGATGGCGGAGGACCTCACCGACTATTTCCTCGAACTGGGCATCCAGGTCCGTTATCTGCACAGCGATGTCGACACCCTGCGCCGGGTCGAGCTGCTGCGCGAACTGCGAGCCGGTGAGTACGACGTTCTGGTCGGCATCAACCTCCTGCGTGAGGGCCTCGACCTGCCCGAGGTGTCGCTGGTGGCGATCCTCGACGCCGACAAGGAGGGCTTCCTGCGCTCCGGGACCTCGCTGATCCAGACCATCGGCCGCGCGGCGCGCAATGTCTCCGGACAGGTCCATATGTACGCGGACAAGATCACCGCGGCGATGGAGAAGGCCATCGAGGAGACCAACCGCCGCCGGGAGAAGCAGATCGCGTACAACACCGAGCGCGGTATCGACCCGCAGCCGCTCCGGAAGAAGATCAACGACATCGTCGCGACCATCGCGCGCGAGGAGGTCGACACCGAGGAGCTGCTCGGCTCCGGCTACCGGCAGGGGAAGGCCGACAAGCCCGGCAAGGGAGCAAAGGCCCCGGTCCCGGCGCTCAGCGGCAAGGCGAGCAAGGCCGGCAAGAAGGGCGAGGTGCTCACCGACCGTCCCGCGGCCGAACTGGCCGGGATCATCGAGGAGATGACCGACCGGATGCGGGCCGCGGCAGCGGACCTGCAGTTCGAGGTCGCTGCGCGGTTGCGCGACGAGGTGGGCGAGTTGAAGAAGGAACTGCGGCAGATGAAGGAGGCGGGACTCGCCTGAGCCCCGCACACGTGTGTGTTTCAAGACCGACACAAAATCGAGCCAACTGTGCTGTGCGTCCGGCGCCACTGCGTAGGGTGCAGGGCAACCGCACATGGGGGCGGCTGCAATTCGGGAGAAGGGGACAGCGCGTGACGGTCAACATGACCAAGGGTCAGGCCATCAGCCTGCAGAAGAGCGACGGGGGCACCCTCACTGCGGTGCGGATGGGGCTCGGCTGGCAGGCAGCTCCGCGCCGCGGTCTGTTCGGCTCGCGCACCCGGGAGATCGACCTGGACGCCTCGGCGGTGCTGTTCGCCGACAAGCAGCCGGTGGACGTGGTCTTCTTCCGCCACCTCGTCAGCGACGACGGCTCGGTCAAGCACACCGGCGACAACCTGGTCGGCGGAGCGGGCTCGGGCGGCGACGACGAGGCGATCCTCGTCGACCTGCAGCGGGTGCCGGTCCACATCGACCAGATCGTCTTCACGGTGAACTCCTTCACCGGCCAGACGTTCCAGGAAGTGCAGAACGCCTTCTGTCGCATCGTCGACGAGACCAACGGCCAGGAGCTCGCCCGCTACACGCTGGCCGGCGGCGGCCAGTACACCGCGCAGATCATGGCGAAGGTGCACCGGGTGGGCGGTGGCTGGCAGATGACGGCTCTCGGCACCCCTGCCAACGGCCGTACCTTCCAGGACCTGATGCCTGCGATCCTGCCGCACCTGTAGGGACGGCTCGTACGCAAGACGCAGCTCCCGGAGGCACCAGGCCGCCGGGAGCTGCACCCATTACCACCACCGAACACCGCACAGCATTGAGGGGACAGAGGCGATGACGGCCGAGCTGGTCCGGGGGCAGAACCACCCCTTGCCCGACACCTGCCTGGAGATACGGGTGTCCGCCGGCCATCCGGTCGTGGCCTGCACCACCTGCGCCGACGAGCGGGGGACGGTACGGGACGAGTGGATCGCGCACCCCGGAGCGCCGACGCTGCCCGGGGTCGAGGTGTCCCCGCAGGCCACCGAAGCACCCCGGTTCACCATCGACCTGGAGGCAGTGCCTGTTGCGGTGCACCAGGTGAACGTGCTGCTCGCGCTACCCGAAACCGGTGGTGGCCCGGCTCTCTTCGGCGCCACCGCGGCTCCCTTCGTGGCGGTCGTCGGCCGGGACGGCACCGAGCTGGCCAGCTTCACCATCACCGGCCTCGACGCCGAGAACGCGCTCGTCGCGGTCGAGCTGTACCGCCGCCAGGGCGCCTGGAAGGTGCGCGCCGTCGGCCAGGGATACGCGGGCGGGCTCGCGGAGCTGCTGGCCGACCAGGGGCTGCCGAAGGCCCGCGAGACGGCCGCAGGTATCCAGCAGACGGCGGCGCCGCGCGCACCCCGGGCCGAACCGGCGCAGCTGCGTACGCGTGGCGCGGACGGTGTGTTCACCACGCCGTCCACGCCGGCCATGCCGCGGCCGGACCCCGGCCCCGCGGCCGGACCGGACGCCACACTTCCCGACGGTCCCCCCGGTCCCGGCCCCGGTCGCCAGCTCGGCGCACCGGGCGGACCCGTGAGTCCGCAGCAGACGCCCACGCCCGATCTTGCGCCGGGTCCCGGCGGGCCCATCGACTACGCGCACCCGCGCCGCCAGTCCGCCGCACCCCCGCCGCCGCCCCCGACCGCACCGCCCGCCCAGCCGGGTCGGCCGGCTCAGCCCGTCGCGGGCGACGCCACCGGCTGGTCCATGGAGGAACGGCTCTACAACCAGATCTGGGGCATGTTCGAGGATCTGGCCCGCAGCGCGGCCGCGTACCGCAGCGCCGTCGACTTCGCCGAGTCCCGGATGGACAAGGAGCTCGACACGGCCCTGTCCGACCCGCGCAGCCGTATCGGCGGCGCCGGGGACGCCGCCCGCGAGGCGGCCCGCACCAAGTACGAGCAGCTGACCGACCAGGCCCGCCAGGTCCTCGACCGGGACCTGGCCCAGCTCGCCGCCGAGTCCGACGTCGTCGAGCCGGCCCTGCCGCCCGCCTTCGCCCGCTGGGACAACCCCGCCTGGCACGCGTACCGCGTCCCCATGGAGATCCCGATGGCGCTGCGCGTCGGCGATCTCCATCTGCCCGAGAGCCCGGATCTGCGCATCCCGCTCCTGGTGCGGCTGCCGCTGGAGCGCGGGCTGTGGGTGGACAGCGGTCGCTCGGGCTCGGAGGCCGCGATGGAGCTGGACGAGGCGCAGCTGCGCAAGCTCGCCCTGGACTCTGCGGTGGCGCACGCCGCCCGACTGCTCGCGGTCTATCCCCCGGGCGAGTTCACGGTCCATGTCATCGACCCGGCGGGCACGGCGGCTGCCTCACTCGCTCCGCTGGTCGGCTCCGGGGCCCTCGCCGGGCCGCCGGCGGCCGGTGCCCAGGGCGTGAGCGCCGTACTCGCCAAGCTCACCCAGCGCGTGGACCTGGTGACGATGGCGGTGCGCGGCGGCGCGGCAGACTCGCTCCCGCCCGATCTGGACACCGCGGAACAGCTGCTGATCGTCAATGACTTCCCGCACGGCTTCGACGACCGCGCGGTCACCCAGCTGCGCTATCTCGCCGACGAGGGTCCGGCGGTCGGCGTCCATCTGCTGATGGTCGCGGACCGCGAGGACGCGAGCGCGTACGGCCCGGTGCTCGACCCCCTCTGGCGCTCGCTGCTGCGCATCACTCCGGTCCCCGACGACCATCTGGCCGACCCCTGGGTCGGGCATGCCTGGACGTACGAGCCGTTGCTGGTGCCACCGGGCAGCGGGGTGCTGCGGCAGGTACTGGATCAGGTGACCGAAGCCCGTCGCTCCTGGCGCCGCTGACCTGCGAACTTGGCATCCGCTTTACTGAAACCTTTACCTCCCTTTGGTCTTTCCTGTACTCTTCTTTGCGCGGAGGGGAGTACTCCCGACTCGCGGCGTTCCCGTCAGTACGGACCGGCATCGGTCCCGGGGCGTCGGCCCGTTCTGCGGCAGCGGCCGCTCGGGTGGAGGAGACCTCCGGCAGCGACGACGCTGATCAGTAGCCGTACGACGCCGGAGGCGCAGTGGACGTTTCATGGACCCTTTGGGCGCTCACCATTCTTGGTCTGAGCGCTCTGATCGCCATCGACTTCTTCATCGGGCGCAAGCCCCATGACGTGTCTGTCAAGGAAGCCGGAATCTGGACCGTCGTCTGGATCGTCCTCGCCGCACTCTTCGGGCTCGGTCTGCTGATATTCGGCAACAGCCAGGCGTCGGGCGAGTTCTTCGCGGGCTTCATCACCGAGAAGTCGCTCAGCGTCGACAATCTCTTCGTCTTCGTCCTGATCATGGCGAAGTTCTCGGTACCGTCCCACCTCCAGCAGCGGGTGCTGCTGGTAGGCGTGCTGATCGCTCTCGTCCTGCGCGCGATATTCATCGCCGCCGGCGCCGCGATCATCGCCAGCTTCTCCTGGGTCTTCTTCATCTTCGGCGCGTTCCTGATCTACACCGCCTGGAAGCTCATCCAGGAGGCGCGCTCCGACGACGAGGAGGACGAGTTCGAGGAGAACCGGCTCCTCAAGTCCATCGAGAAGCGCTTCGGTGTCGCCGACAGGTACCACGGCACCAAGCTCTTCATCCGGGCGAACGGCAAGCGCGTCCTGACCCCGCTGATGATCGTCATGCTCGCCATCGGCACCACCGATGTGCTCTTCGCGCTGGACTCCATCCCCGCGATCTTCGGCCTGACCCAGGACCCGTACATCGTCTTCACCGCCAACGCCTTCGCCCTCATGGGGCTGCGGCAGCTGTACTTCCTCATCGGCGGACTGCTCACGAAGCTGGTCCACCTCAGCTACGGCCTGTCGGTCATCCTCGGCTTCATCGGAGTCAAGCTGGTCCTGCACGCCCTGCATGAGAGCGGCGTGCAGGTCCCGGAGATCTCGATTCCGTTCTCGCTCGCGGTCATCTGCGGCGTGCTGGTCATCACCACCATCACCAGCCTGATCGCCTCCAGGAAGAAGGCCGAGCGGGAAGCGGCCGAGGCGGCCCAGAAGGCAGGCGTCGAAGTCTGACGGGGGGCGTATGGCGGCCTCTGCTTGCGCTGAAGTGGCGGCTGCCCCGGGGCAGCCGCCACTGCGCAGTACGGCGCTGTACGTGAAAGCGCTCAGTACGTCACGGTGATCCGGCGAGCCGGACCGTCGACGCGGACCGATCCGCCGTAGGGGATGACCAGCTGAGGGTCGGTGTGCCCGAGGTCGACGTCGAAGACCGCCATGGTCTTCGGGGCGTACGTCGCGAGCGCGCGCTGAACCGCCTCGCGCTGCTCGCCGGCGTAACGCGCGGCCGAGGACGGGTCGTTGGGCTGCTCGAACGACCAGGTCTTGGGACGTCCCATCAGGAGCGCGGGGAAACGCCGCAGCAGTCCGCGCTCGCCCATGTTCCGCAGTATCCGGAACACCTCCGTGGCAGGCGGCAGCTCTTCGGACGTCTCCAGGAACAACACGCAGCCGTCGTACGCGGAGAGGTCGGCGCGGATCTCACGATTCGCCATCAGCAGCCAGGAGAGAATCTCCAGATTCCCGCCCCAGCTCCGGCCCTCCACCACCCGCTGCGGCCCGTACCAGCTCCAGCCGCCGCCCGGCCGGGTTTCCGGCTCCGCCGCGAACGTTGCCGGGTCGGCCCAGTCGCGGTCCACGTCACGGAACCGCTCGGCAGGCCGCAGCTCGAAGGGACCCGTGGTGAACAGCGCGGCGCGCAGCGACTCCGCCGTCCGGGGAGCCATCGCTCCCGGCCGTCCCAGCTCGCACATCACGCTGGCACCGTGGTAGCCGACGATCCCGGTGTTCCACAGCCGGGCCAGCAGATTGGTGTTGTCGCTGTAGCCGAAGAAGGGCTTCGGATTGGCCCGGATCAACTCCCGGTCCAGCAGCGGCAGTACGGTGATCTGGTCATCCCCGCCGATGGACGCCATCACCGCCCTGATGGAGGTGTCCGCGAAGGCGGCATGAATGTCATCGGCCCGTTCCTGTGGTGTGGACCCCATCTTCCGGGTCGCCGGATACTCGACCGGTACAAGCCCGAAGTCCTTCTCCAGCCGCCGGAGCCCGAGTTCGTACGGCGTCGGCAGCAGCCCGGGCAGGCCGCTGGACGGCGAGATCACGCCAATCCGGTCACCGGGGCGGGGCTTGGGCGGATACGCAGGCGATTCCATGGGGGCGGAGACTACTGGGGGTGCCCCGTGGAGTCGCGCGAATTCCGGGCCCGGGCGGCACTGTCAGCGGCCCCCCGCTGGCTGTACCGCTTCCGGGAGTTGGACAAGCCCACGGAGCTGTGGGACGCCCACACCCTCGCGTACGCCGCCGACATGGCGGGGTTGCGAGAGACGGACCGCCGCGCGGTCACCGGGCCGCCCCGCCGCTGGGTGGAGATGGCCGAAGACAGCCCGCCGCTGCCGTGATCCGCCGGACTACCAGCCGCGTTCGCGCCACTCCGCCAGATGGGGCCGCTCGTCGCCGAGCGTCGTGTCCTTGCCGTGGCCCGGGTAGACCCATGTCTCGTCCGGAAGTTGGTCGAAGAGCTTCGTCTCGACGTCGTTGATCAGGCTGGCGAAGGCTTCGGGATCCTTCCAGGTGTTGCCGACCCCGCCGGGGAAGAGGCAGTCGCCGGTGAAGACGTGCGGCGGGCCGTGCGGGTCGTCGTAGACCAGGGCGATGGAGCCCGGGGTGTGGCCCACCAGATGGCGGGCGGTCAGCTCCACGCGGCCGACGCGGATTGTGTCCCCGTCCTCGACCGGTACGTCGGTCGGGACGGGAATGCCCTCGGCGTCGTAGCGGCCGGCGAAAGTGCGGGCGCCGGTTGCCGCGACGACCTCGGCCAGTGCCTGCCAGTGGTCGCCGTGCCGGTGGGTGGTGACGACGGACGCGATGGAGTCGTCACCGATCAGATGGAGCAGGGTCTCCGGCTCGTTGGCCGCGTCGATGAGCAGCTGTTCGCCGGTGGTCCGGCAGCGCAGTAGATAGGAGTTGTTGTCCATCGGGCCGACCGCGACCTTGGAGATCATCAGGTCGGTCAACTCGTGCACATCGGCCCGGCCGCCGACCTTCACCACTCCGCTGTACGTCATGCACCAAGCCTATAGCGGGGGCAGCGAGGGAAGCAGGGCTCCCGCGGTGTCCAGGTCCGCTCCGTCGCGGCGGCCCGCGAGCCAGCCGAGCAGCGAGGGGGCGGCGCCGGAGACCGTGACCGGGGTGCCGTCCTCGCCGCCGGTCCGCCACTCACCGCTGTCCGCGACGATCCGGGTCGGCGGGACGTCCGCACGGCCGGAGAAACGCTGTGCGAGGAAGGCGATCTCCCGCCCGGTGAACTCCTCCGGCAGGTCCTCCAGCTCGTAGCCGATGCCCAGATCCACGTGGTGCAGCTCGACCTCGATGAGACGGCGGAAGGGGACGCGGGCCGCGGCGTCCGTCACGCCGTTGCGGAGCTCGACGGTGCGGCTCCAGTCGGCGGGGACGGCGCCCGCGGCCTGGAAGCGGGCGGTGGTGTTCCGCACATCGGCCAGCTGGACGCCGAGGGGGCGGAGAGCGTCCCGCTCGATGTCGGCCTCGCGCGCCTCGGCGCTCACATACATGGGGCGGCCCTCGAGAATATTCACGAGTGCGTCGGCGTTACGCGAGAGATGGGCCAGGACGTGACCGCGGCTCCAGCCCGGAAGCCGGGACGGCTCGGCGCACGCTGCGTCTTCCATTCCGGCGGCTGCGGCGAGGAGCCGTTCGGTCGCTTCGCGTACAGAGACCAGGTCGCGCACGGGATCGATCATGGGGAAGACGATAGCCCCGCCACACGTTCGAGTGAAGGTGTCTTGGCACCGCCGAAAATCGAATGCACGTGCTATAGGCTCGGTGGAGGCATCCTTGACCGTCGGGCGTTCGTTTGTCCGGCTGTCATTGATCTCGTGGTCCCCCTAGCCTGGACAGTCCGGGGCGGGGGCTGTGCCCCCGATTCTTCTACGACCTCTTCAAGAAAGGTGCGGACCCGGCGTGGCCGACCGTCTCATCGTTCGTGGCGCTCGCGAGCACAATCTCAAAAACGTCTCGCTCGACCTCCCGCGTGACTCCCTCATCGTTTTCACCGGGCTCTCGGGGTCGGGCAAGTCTTCCCTCGCGTTCGACACGATCTTCGCCGAGGGGCAGCGCCGGTACGTCGAGTCGCTCTCCTCGTACGCCCGGCAGTTCCTCGGACAGATGGACAAGCCGGACGTCGACTTCATCGAGGGCCTCTCTCCGGCCGTCTCCATCGACCAGAAGTCGACCTCGCGCAACCCGCGCTCGACGGTCGGCACCATCACCGAGGTCTACGACTACCTCAGGCTGCTCTTCGCCCGTATCGGCAAGCCGCACTGCCCCGAGTGCGGCCGGCCCATCGCGCGCCAGTCGCCGCAGGCCATCGTCGACAAGGTCCTCGAGCTGCCCGAGGGCAGCCGCTTCCAGGTGCTCGCGCCGCTGGTGCGCGAGCGCAAGGGAGAGTTCGTCGACCTCTTCGCCGATCTGCAGACCAAGGGGTACAGCCGGGCGCGGGTCGACGGGCAGACCATTCAGCTCTCCGAGCCGCCCACGTTGAAGAAGCAGGAGAAGCACACCATCGAGGTGGTCATCGACCGCCTCACTGTCAAGGACAGCGCCAAGCGGCGGCTGACCGACTCGGTCGAGACCGCGCTCGGCCTCTCCGGCGGCATGGTCGTGCTCGACTTCGTCGACCTCGCCGAGGACGACCCCGAGCGTGAGCGGATGTACTCCGAGCACCTCTACTGCCCGCACGACGACCTCTCCTTCGAGGAGCTGGAGCCCCGCTCCTTCTCCTTCAACTCGCCCTTCGGCGCCTGCCCCGACTGCAGTGGCATCGGCACCCGCATGGAGGTCGACCCCGAGCTGATCGTCCCGGACGAGGAGAAGTCCCTCGACGAAGGCGCGATCCACCCCTGGTCGCACGGCCACACCAAGGAGTACTTCGGGCGACTGATCGGCGGCCTCGCCCAGGCCCTTGGCTTCTCCACCGACATGCCCTGGTCCGGACTGCCGCAGCGCGCCAGGAAGGCCCTGCTGTACGGACACAAGACCCAGCTCGAGGTCCGCTACCGGAACAGGTACGGACGGGAGCGCGCCTGGACCACCCCCGCCTTCGAAGGGGCGGTGCAGTTCGTCAAGCGGCGGCACAGCGAGGCCGAGAGCGACTCCAGCAGGGAGCGCTTCGAGGGCTATATGCGCGAGGTGCCCTGCCCGACCTGTCATGGCACCCGGCTGAAGCCGATCGTCCTCGCGGTCACAGTGATGGAGAAGTCCATCGCCGACATCGCCGCGATGTCGATCAGTGAGTGCGCGGAATTCCTCGGCGCGCTGAAGCTGAACGCCCGCGACAAGAAGATCGCCGAGCGGGTGCTGAAGGAGGTCAACGAACGGCTGAAGTTCCTGGTCGACGTCGGCCTCGACTATCTCTCGCTGAACCGCGCGGCCGGCACCCTCTCCGGCGGCGAGGCACAGCGCATCCGGCTCGCCACCCAGATCGGCTCCGGCCTGGTCGGCGTGCTCTACGTCCTGGACGAGCCGTCCATCGGGCTGCACCAGCGCGACAACCACCGGCTCATCGAGACCCTCGTCCGGCTGCGCGACATGGGCAATACGCTCATCGTCGTCGAGCACGACGAGGACACCATCAAGGTGGCCGACTGGGTCGTCGACATCGGCCCGGGCGCCGGTGAGCACGGCGGCAAGGTCGTGCACTCCGGCTCCTTGAAGGACCTGCTGGGCAACAAGGCGTCGATCACCGGTCAGTATCTGTCCGGGAAGCGGGCCATCCCGACGCCGGACATCCGCCGGCCAACTGACCCGGGACGCCGGCTCACCGTCCACGGTGCCCGTGAGAACAATCTGCGCGACATCGACGTCTCCTTCCCGCTCGGGGTACTGACGGCCGTTACCGGCGTCTCAGGATCCGGCAAGTCGACGCTGGTCAACGACATCCTCTACACCCACCTTGCCCGCGAGCTGAACGGCGCAAAGTCGGTACCGGGACGCCACACCCGCGTCGACGGCGACGACCTCGTCGACAAGGTGGTGCACGTCGACCAGTCGCCCATCGGCCGTACGCCCCGGTCCAACCCGGCGACGTACACCGGCGTCTTCGACCATGTCCGCAGGCTCTTCGCGGAGACGATGGAGGCCAAGGTCCGGGGCTACCTCCCCGGCCGGTTCTCCTTCAACGTCAAGGGCGGCCGCTGCGAGAACTGCTCCGGCGACGGCACCATCAAGATCGAGATGAACTTCCTGCCGGATGTGTATGTCCCGTGCGAGGTCTGCCACGGAGCGCGCTACAACCGGGAGACCCTGGAGGTCCACTACAAGGGCAAGTCCATCGCCGAGGTGCTGGACATGCCGATCGAGGAGGCGCTGCACTTCTTCGAGGCCGTCCCGACGATCTCCCGCCATCTGCGGACGCTCAACGAGGTGGGCCTCGGCTATGTCCGGCTCGGCCAGTCCGCGCCGACGCTCTCCGGCGGTGAGGCACAGCGGGTGAAGCTGGCCTCGGAGCTCCAGAAGCGCTCCACCGGCAGTACGGTCTACGTCCTGGACGAGCCGACGACCGGTCTGCACTTCGAGGACATCAGCAAGCTGATCCACGTGCTGTCCGGGCTGGTCGACAAGGGCAACACGGTCATCGTCATCGAGCACAACATGGATGTCATCAAGACTGCCGACTGGGTCATCGACATGGGCCCGGAAGGTGGCAATGGCGGCGGCCTGGTCATCGCCGAAGGCAGTCCGGAACAGGTCGCGGGAGTCCCGACCAGCCACACCGGCAAGTTCCTGCGGGACATCCTGGACGCCGAGCGGATCAGCGACGCGGTGGTGCCCGCGCCGCGCAGCGCCACGAAGAAGGCGCCGGTGAAGAAGACGCCGGTGAAGAAGGCCGCAGCGGTGAAGAAGACGGTCGCCGCGAAGGCGGCCCCGGCGAAGAAGACGGCCACGGCGCGCACCAGCCGGGCCCGCAAGGCCTGACGCGGTCACCGTCGTGTCCCCGAGCGCCGGGCGGGCAGGAGTTCCCAGCCCGTCCGGCGCTCGATGACGAACCGGCTGCCGGACAGCCCCGGCTCCGCCCGCAGCCGTCAGCCTTCCAGCTCCGAGGCGTACGGCGGCTCCGCACCCGTGCGGGAGCACGTGATCGCCGCCGCCCGGGACGCGAACCACAGCACCTCACGCCAGCCGTCCGCGTCCAGCGCCGCCGAGGCGTCCGCCGACAGGGCGTTTCGGCCCGCGAGGCTGTGCAGCAGCGCCGCGTTCACCGTGTCGCCCGCGCCGATCGTGTCGGCGACCGACACCGGCGTGGCCGGAACCGAGACCTCCAGTCCGCCCCGCGTCCGTACCGTCAGTCCCGCCGCGCCCCGCGTCAGTACCACCACCGCAGGCCCCTCGGGTACACCGCCGAGCCACTCCGCATCATCCTCGGAGAGCTTCAGCAGCGACACATACGGCAGCCAGCCGGCGAACCGTGCCCGATAGGCGTCCGCGTCCGGGATCAGGCCGGCCCTGATGTTCGGGTCGAGCAAGGTGAAGACCCCGCGCCCCGCCTCCCGCCGCAGCAGCGCCTCGTACGCGGTAGCGCCCGGCTCCAGCACCAGCGAGCAGGTCCCGAGCGCCAGGGCCCGTACCGAATCCGGCAACGGCCCCGGCAGCTCGAAGAGCCGGTCCGCAGTGCCCTGCACATAGAAGCCGTACCCGGCGGAGCCGTCCGTGCCGATGGCCGCGACCGCGAGGGTCGTCGGCTCGGGGCCACGCTGTACCAGCGACGTCCCGACCCCCGCCGAATGCAATCCGGCCAGCAGCGCCTCGCCGAACCCGTCCGTCGAGACACGCGAGCAGAAGGTGACCGGTGCGCCGAGCCGTCCCAGGGCGACGGCCATGTTGTACGGACCGCCGCCGAGCCGCGGCAGCAGCACCGGCAACGCCTCGCCGCCCCCCTGCGGGACCAGGTCGATCAAGGACTCTCCGGCGACGACAATCACGGCCCAGAACGTAACCCATGGCCCCAGGACGTGACAGGTGGCCCGCACGAAGGGCCACCGATCTCCGCCGGTATCGTCGGGTCTGTCACCGACACCCCGTCCGCGACGCCGCCGTCCGACCGATGCCCTGATCAGTGGAGACTTCATGTCCGGCCAGCCCACCGCCCGCCGCACCGTGCTGAAAGGCGCCGCCCTCGCCGGGGCCGCCGGGCTGGGGGTCGCCGCCTGCTCCACCGAGTCGAAGCTCGGTCACGCCGAGAACCCCACGCCGACCGCGCCCGTCGACCTCGGCGCGGCCGACGCCGTCCCGGTCGGCGGCGCCAAGCTCTACCGTGAGCAGCGCCTGGTCGTCAGCTGCCCTGCCAAGGGCCAGTACAAGGCTTTCAGCGCACAGTGCACCCACGCGGGCTGCGTCCTCGACAAGCTCGAGGGCACCGAGGGCAACTGCCCCTGCCACGGCAGCCGCTTCGACGTCACGACCGGCAAGGCGGTCCAGGGCCCGGCGACCGTGCCGCTCCCCGAGGTCCCGGTCAGGGTGACGGACGGCAAACTCGTCGCGGCCCCCGACGCGTAAGCCGTCGACAGGCCGCCGGCTCAGTCCCAGTCCCAGTCGATCCCGAGGATCCCGGGCCGTACGCCCTGCTCGACGGTGTGGACCGTACGGTGCCGTCCGCTCAGCGTCAGATCCGTCCGGGCACCCCGCGGCGTACCCGTCGTGGCCTGCGCGAATCTGCGGCACCGCACCGGCAGCGCCCCCTCGTCGAAGCGCACCTGCAATACGTACTGCCCGCCCGCGAAGCTGAAGCCCCGCACATACTCACGGCTCGGCCCGCCGGTCCCGTCCTCGAAGCCGTAACCGAAGAAGTACGTCTCACCGGCGCGCAGCCGGGCGTCGAACAGCAGCTCCGCGACGAGCACCCCGGTCTCCCGGTGCCACCGCACCCGCCCGGTGCGGCAGTTCTCCAGCGCGCTCACCTCCACCCGGGCCGGGTCACAGCCCGGGTCGCCGTGATGGATGGCCAGATAGCGGTCGATGCCGTCGCGGTGGGCGCGTACGACGTGCTGCGAGTCGCGTCCGACCAGTTCGCGCCCCGCCCCGATCCGTACCCGCTCGTGGTGCCCCACCGTGTGCAGCCCGCCGTCCGTCGGCTGCTCCAGGTCCGCCAGCAGCTGCTCGACCGCGCCGGAGGCCTCCAGCAGTGAGCGGTACGAGCGCGCGGCCGGGCGCTCGACATCGCCGCGCGCGCTGCCCTCGCCGGCACCGAGCAGCCTTACCAGTGAATTCCCGGGCAGCTCGAGCACCTCCTCCAAGGCGCGTACGGCACGCAGCGACTCGGGGCGTTGCGGGCGGCGCGCACCCTGCTGCCAGTAACTGAGGCTGGTCACGCCGACCTTGATCCCGCGGTGGGCGAGATGGTGCTGGACCCGCTGGAGCGGCAGTCCACGGACCGCGAGGGCGGCGCGCAGAGCCAGATGGAACGGGCCGGTGTGCAGCACCTGTGCCAGATCGGCCTCGGTGTGCCCCATGGTTTCTCCAGCGGATTTCAGGGATCTCAGGGATCACAGGGGTTTCAGGGATCGCGTGAATGTTCACGGGGGTGGCTAACCGCTGAGGGTGGGCGGTGACAGGCGTCCAGGTGGAGCGGGACGGAGGTTTTCACATCCCGGCCGCAGCATTCACAGCGCCGTGTCACTCCGCATTGAAGCGTGTTGACCTGGCCTCGACAAGGACTGATGCTCATCCGCAGCGTCCGGACGCGCTCTTTGCCTCCGCCGCCGCCGGAACGGGCGCCCTCGTTGCCCTCCCTGCGCGGTGCCACGGCCCTCCGGCTGCGCCGCCGGCCTTGAAAGCCCCGGGCGCCCGGCGCTACCCCCACGGTGCCGGGCGCCCGGACATGACCGCTCCGTCACACCCCGCCAGTAGGGTGGTCAACATGGCAGACCCCTCCAGCTACCGCCCCAAGCCGGGACAGATCCCCGACTCCCCGGGGGTCTACAAATTCCGCGACGAGCACCGCCGGGTGATCTACGTCGGGAAGGCCAAAAGCCTGCGCCAGCGCCTGGCCAATTACTTTCAGGACCTGGCGAATCTGCACCCGCGCACCCGCACCATGGTCACCACGGCCGCCTCCGTCGAGTGGACCGTCGTCTCCACCGAGGTCGAGGCGCTGCAGCTGGAGTACTCCTGGATCAAGGAGTTCGACCCCCGGTTCAACGTCAAGTACCGGGACGACAAGAGCTATCCGTATCTCGCGGTCACCCTCAATGAGGATTTTCCACGGGTCCAGGTCATGCGCGGCGCCAAGAAGAAGGGTGTGCGCTACTTCGGTCCGTACGGACATGCCTGGGCGATCCGCGAGACCGTCGACCTGATGCTCCGCGTCTTTCCCGTACGCACCTGCTCCGCCGGGGTCTTCAAGAACCACGCCCAGAAGGGCCGGCCCTGCCTGCTCGGCTATATCGGGAAGTGCTCGGCGCCCTGTGTGGGCCGGGTCACCCCCGAGGAACACCGCGAACTGGCCGAGGAGTTCTGTGACTTCATGGCCGGCCGCACCGGCACGTACATCCACCGCCTGGAGAAGCAGATGATGGCGGCCGCCGACGAGATGGAGTACGAGAAGGCCGCCCGGCTGCGCGACGACATAGGGGCCCTCAAGCGGGCCCTGGAGAAGAACGCCGTCGTGCTGGCCGACGCCACCGACGCCGATCTGATCGCCGTCGCCGAGGACGAGCTCGAAGCCGCCGTGCAGATCTTCCACGTCCGCGGCGGACGCGTCCGCGGCCAGCGCGGCTGGGTCACCGACAAGGTCGAGGCCGTCGACACCGCCGGCCTGGTCGAACACGCCCTGCAGCAGTTGTACGGCGAGGAGCGCGGCGAGGCCGTCCCCAAGGAGGTCCTCGTCCCCGCCCTCCCCGAGGACACCGACGCCGTCACCCAGTGGCTGAGCGACCGCCGCGGCTCGCACGTCTCGCTCCGCATTCCGCAGCGCGGCGACAAGAAGGACCTGATGACGACGGTCCAGCGCAACGCCGTACAGGCGCTCGGCCTGCACAAGACCAAGCGCGCCAGCGATCTCACCACCCGCTCGCGCGCACTGGAGGAGATCGCCGGGGCACTCGGCCTCGACTCGGCGCCGCTGCGGATCGAGTGCTTCGACATCTCGCATCTGCAGGGCGAGGACGTCGTGGCGTCCATGGTGGTCTTCGAGGACGGCCTGGCCCGCAAGAGCGAGTACCGCCGCTTCCAGATCAAGGGCTTCGAGGGGCAGGACGACGTCCGGTCCATGCACGAGGTGGTCACCCGCCGCTTCAAGCGCTATCTGGCCGAGAAGGACAGGACGGGGGAGTGGATCGGTGACGACACCCCCGATGACGACGGAAAGCCCAAGCGCTTCGCGTACCCGCCCCAGCTCGTCGTCGTCGACGGCGGACAGCCGCAGGTGGCCGCCGCCAAGCGCGCCCTCGACGAGCTCGGCATCGACGATGTCGCCGTCTGCGGCCTCGCCAAGCGTCTCGAAGAGGTCTGGCTGCCGCACGACGACGACCCCGTGGTCCTGCCACGTTCGAGCGAGGGTCTGTATCTCCTTCAGCGCGTCCGTGACACGGCTCACGACTTTGCCATCCGCTACCAGCGGAGCAAGCGGACCAAGCGCATCAGGACAAGCCCGCTGGACGCGGTACCCGGTCTCGGCGACACCCGCAAGCAGGCTCTGATCAAGCATTTCGGCTCGGTGAAGCGGCTGAAGCAGGCGACAATCGAGCAGATCTGCGGGGTACCCGGCATGGGCCGGAAGACGGCGGAGGCCGTCGCTGTGGCCCTCGCCGAGGCGGCTCCTGCCGCGCCTGCCGTGAATACGGCAACAGGAGAGATCATTGAAGAGAGCGACGGGGGAGCACGACATGACTGAGCACGATGGAGACGGAGCAGCAGACGTGAGTACGGGCACCACGACCGAGCCCGGCGGAGCCGCTGACGCGGCCATCCCCGAGCTGGTGATCATCTCCGGAATGTCGGGCGCCGGGCGCAGCACGGCCGCGAAGTGTCTCGAGGATCTCGGCTGGTTCGTCGTCGACAATCTGCCGCCGGCGTTGATCCCCACCATGGTGGAGCTCGGTGCCCGCTCGCAGGGCAATGTCGCCCGGATCGCCGTCGTCGTCGACGTACGCGGCCGGCGGTTCTTCGACAACCTCCGGCAATCCCTCGCCGACCTCGACTCCAAGCAGGTCACCCGGCGCATTGTCTTCCTCGAGTCGTCCGAGGACGCCCTGGTCCGCCGTTTCGAGTCGGTCCGCAGGCCGCACCCCCTCCAGGGCGACGGCAGGATCGTCGACGGCATCGCCGCCGAGCGCGATCTCCTGCGTGAGCTGCGCGGCGATGCCGATCTGGTGATCGACACCTCCAGCCTCAACGTCCATGAGCTGCGCGCCAAGATGGACGCCCAGTTCGCGGGCGACGAGGAGCCGGAGCTGCGTGCCACGGTGATGTCGTTCGGATTCAAGTACGGACTGCCGGTCGACGCGGATCTCGTCGTCGACATGCGCTTCCTGCCGAACCCGCACTGGGTCCCGGAGCTGCGTCCCTTCACCGGCCTCAACGAAGAGGTCTCGAACTACGTCTTCAACCAGCCCGGCGCCAAGGAGTTCCTGGACCACTACACCGAGTTGCTCCAGCTGATCGCCGCGGGCTACCGGCGCGAGGGCAAGCGGTACGTCACCATCGCCGTCGGCTGTACCGGCGGCAAGCACCGCTCCGTCGCCACGTCCGAGAAGCTGGCCGCCCGGCTCTCCTCCGCCGGGATCGAGACCGTCGTCGTCCACCGGGACATGGGGCGCGAGTGACCGGACGCAATCTCCGTCTGCGGCGGCTGCGCAGGTCCACACACGCACCGTCGGGCCGGAAACGCGGCGCGCAGCCCAAGGTCGTCGCGCTCGGCGGCGGCATGGGCCTGTCCGCGTCGCTCACCGCGCTGCGCCGTATCACCGGCGACCTCACCGCGGTCGTCACCGTCGCCGACGACGGCGGCTCGAGCGGCCGGCTCCGCGACGAGCTCGGCGTGCTGCCGCCCGGTGACCTGCGCAAGGCCCTGGCGGCGCTGTGCGGCGACGACGACTGGGGCCAGACCTGGGCCCGGGTGATCCAGCACCGCTTCCAGTCCCAGGGCGAACTGCATGAACACGCGGTCGGCAATCTGCTGATAGTGGCCCTGTGGGAGCAGCTCGGCGACCATGTCCTCGCCCTTGACCTGGTCGGCAAGCTGCTGGGTGCGCACGGCCGGGTGCTGCCGATGTCGGCCGTGCCACTGGAGCTGCAGGCGCTGGTACGGGGCCACGACCCGGCGCGCCCCGACGATGTGGACACGGTGCGCGGCCAGGCGACCGTCGCCCTCACACCCGGTGAGGTGCAGTCGGTGCACCTCGTCCCGCACGACCCGCCCGCTGTCCCCGAGGCCGTTGCCGCCGTCCTGGACGCCGACTGGGTGGTTCTCGGCCCCGGCTCCTGGTTCTCCTCCGTGATACCGCATCTTCTGGTGCCCGAGCTGCTGGACGCGCTGATCGAGACGAAAGCCCGCCGGGTCCTCGCGCTCAACCTCGCGCCGCAGCCCGGTGAAACAGATGGCTTCTCACCGCAGCGTCATTTGGAGGTTTTGGGACGACACGCGCCTAAACTCGCCCTGGACGTGGTGCTGGCCGACGAGGCCGCCGTGCCCGACCGCGAGTCCCTCGCCGATGCCGCCAAGCGGTTCGGCGCCGCGGTCGAGCTGGCGCCGGTGGCCTCGCCCGACGGCGTTCCGAAGCACGACCCGGAGCTGTTGGCCGCCGCGTACGACCGTATTTTTCGGATGCATGGAAGGATCGGCCCATGGCGATGACGGCAGCGGTGAAGGACGAAATCTCCCGGCTTCCCGTCACCCGGACCTGCTGCAGAAAGGCAGAGGTCTCGGCGATTCTTCGGTTCGCGGGCGGACTGCACCTGGTCAGCGGGCGCATCGTGATCGAGGCGGAGCTGGACACAGGGATCGCGGCACGACGGTTGAAGCGGGACATCCTGGAGATCTTCGGCCACAGCTCCGAGCTGATGGTGATGGCGCCGGGTGGACTGCGCCGAGGCTCCCGTTACGTCGTACGGGTGGTGGCAGGCGGTGACCAGCTCGCGCGTCAGACCGGTCTGGTGGACGGCCGCGGCCGCCCGATCCGAGGACTGCCGCCGCAGGTCGTCTCCGGCGCCACCTGTGATGCGGAGGCCGCCTGGCGCGGCGCGTTCCTGGCGCACGGTTCGCTCACAGAGCCGGGCCGCTCCTCGTCGCTCGAGGTCACCTGCCCCGGTCCGGAGGCCGCCCTCGCCCTGGTCGGCGCGGCCCGTCGGCTCTCCATCGCCGCCAAGGCACGTGAGGTACGTGGCGTGGACCGTGTCGTCGTACGTGACGGGGACGCGATCGGCGCGCTGCTGACCCGTCTCGGGGCGCACGAGTCCGTACTCGCCTGGGAGGAGCGGCGGATGCGGCGCGAGGTGCGCGCCACCGCCAACCGCCTCGCCAACTTCGACGACGCCAACCTGCGCCGCTCGGCGCGCGCCGCGGTCGCCGCCGGTGCCCGGGTGCAGCGCGCGCTGGAGATCCTCGGCGAGGAGGTGCCCGAGCATCTCGCCGCTGCCGGCCGGCTGCGGATGGAGCACAAGCAGGCCTCGCTCGAGGAGCTGGGGGCGCTCGCCGACCCGCCGCTGACCAAGGACGCGGTCGCGGGCCGGATCCGCCGGCTGCTGGCGATGGCCGACAAGCGGGCCCAGGACCTCGGCGTTCCGGGTACTGAATCCAATCTCACCGAGGAGATGGCGGACGGCCTCGTCGGCTGAATGTGTCCGCCCCTCCATATTTCACCCAAGCTGTCGGCGCCCTCGCGGCGCCGGCAGCGGTGTTATGTCCGCACACGGCACTCTTGACATGATCATGAGGTGATATGAGCCTGGCGTCCGGCCACTTTCGTGGCACACAACAGCAAGGGGGGCTAATGAGACGCAGAGCGAGATCGATCCTCGCAGCGGCTTCACTGCTGGCAGCCGGACTGGCGGCGGCACCGATCGCCCACGCCCAACAGGGGGGCGAGGGCGGCGACGGACTCTCCGTATGGCATGCGAAAGTCAGTCGGGCCCAGGTCCCGCTGATCCTCGCGGCAGGCACCGACGGTCATGAACTGACCGAGCAGGTGCCCGGCAAGGGCACCGCCACCGTCGAGCTGTTCCTCACCAGGAAACAGGCCGGCGAACTGCGCGGGCAGGGCGTCGACATCACCGAGCACACGATCCCGGCCAAGTCCGAGAGGCGCGTGGCGGCCGCGGGCGACGGCGTCTTCCGCCCGTACAGCGGCGACAACGGCCTGCAGCGCGAGATCCTCGCCACCGGGCAGGCCAACCCGGACCTGACCAAGGTCGTCAGCATCGGCAAGACCCTCAAGGGCCAGGACATCCTCGCTCTCAAGATCAGCAAGGGTGCCAAGAAGTACAGGGACGGCTCCAAGCCCTCCACGCTGTACCTCTCCAATCAGCACGCCCGCGAGTGGATCACCCCCGAGATGACCCGGCGGCTGATGCACTACTACCTCGCCAACTACGGCAAGGACCCGCGGATCACCAAGATCGTGGACTCCACCGAGCTGTGGTTCGTCCTCTCCGCCAATCCCGACGGCTACGACTACACCTTCACCGGCACCGACGAGCGTCAGTGGCGCAAGAACCTGCGCGACAACAACGGCGACGGCAAGATCGCCCCCGGCGACGGGGTGGACCTCAACCGCAACTTCGCCTACAAGTGGGGCTACGACAACGAGGGTTCGTCCCCCGACCCGGCCGACGAGACCTTCCGCGGCACCGGTCCGGCCTCCGAGCCCGAGACCAAGGCCCTCGACGCCTTCGAGCGGCGCATCGGTTTCGAGTACGGCATCAACTACCACTCCGCGGCCCAGCTGCTGCTGTACGGAGTCGGCTGGCAGGTCGCGACCCCGACGCCGGACGACGTCCTCTACACATCCCTTGCCGGTACGCCTGAGAAGTCCGCGGTTCCCGGCTACCACCCGCAGGTCTCGTCCGAGCTCTACACCACCAACGGCGAGGCCGACGGACACGCTGCCAACGTCAACGGGATGATGATGTACACCCCGGAGATGTCGACCTGCGGAACCGCCTCGCGCATCGACCCCAACGACCCCTGGAACCCGGCCGACTGCGCCTCGGTCTTCACTTTCCCGGACGACGAGAAGCTGATCCAGCAGGAGTTCGCCAAGAACATCCCGTTCGCGCTCTCCGTCGCCGAGACCGCCGCCCACCCCGACCAGCCGTCCTCCTCGGTCGGTCTGACGGCCGCGGACTTCACACCCGACACCTTCACCACCTCCTATGCGCGCGGCGGTGACCAGGAAGTGTCCGTCGTCGCCCGCAAGTCGGTACGCGACAAGGAGCTCAGGTACCGCGTCAACGGCGGCCGTACGCACGACCAGGCACTCAGGACCTGGAAGGGCGGCGAGACCTACGGCGGCGACGACAACATCCGCTTCGACGAGTACCGGGCCAAGGTTCGGGACGGCGACGTCGGGGACAAGGTCGAGGTCTGGTTCACCGGCGAGACCAGGGCCGGAAAGCCCACCGCCAGCGAGCACTTCACGTACACGATCGCCGAACGGCCGCGCGGCGACACGCTGGTGATCGCGGAGGAGGGCGGTACCGCCGCGGCGCAGCACACCGCCGCGTACACCAAGGCCCTCGCCGACAACCGCCACGGGGCCGCGGTCTGGGACGTCGCCACACAGGGCGCTCCGAACGCCCTCGGTGTGCTCGGCCACTTCAAGACGGTCGTCTGGTACACCGGCACCAATCAGCCCTCCGCGGCGACCACCGGGGCCGTACGGGACTTCCTCAACGAGGGCGGCAAGCTGATCAACGCCGGTGAGCAGGCCGGCGGGAGCATCGACCTCGGTGGCGCCGAGTCCAACGACTTCTCCCAGTACTACCTCGGCGCCTACAACCGGATCGGGCTCAAGTCCCCGCCGTCCTTCGCGGGCGCCGGGAGGCTCGCGGGTGCGAAGGCCTCTCTCGCCGACGCGCCGGGCAACCCGCTCGACCTGGCCGGGGCGTACACCGTCACCTCGGACACTCTGAAGCCCGAGCTGTTCCCGAAGTTCAAGAGCGCGTCCGCGGGAGGCTACCCGGGCATCCGCACCCCGTTCGAGCCGGCCGAAGGCTCCTGGTTCGCGGCGGCGAAGCACCAGGACAACGCTTACATGCGGCTGGCACGGACCGTGGACCTGTCCGGCACGGCGGCGGGAGCCAAGCCGAGTCTGCAGTTCCAGCTCAGCTACGACACCGAGCGCGGCTTCGACAACGTCATCGTGGAGGCGCACACAGTCGGCCAGGACGACTGGACAACCCTGCCGGACGCCAACGGCGGCACCACCAACCAGGTGCCCGTCCAGTGCGAGGAGGGCTACTACGTGGCGGGTCACCCCTTCCTCGCCCGCTACCTGACCGTCGCCAACAGCGGCTGCACGGCGACGGGCACCAGCGGCGCCTGGAACCGCTTCACCGGCTCCTCCAACGGCTGGCAGCCGGTCTCCGTCGACCTCAGCGCCTACGCGGGCAAGCAGGTCGAGCTCTCCATCTCGTACGTCTCGGACCCGGGCACCGGCGGAATCGGCGCCTTCGTCGATGACACCAGGCTCGTTGTCTCAGGTACCCCGCAGGGTTCCGAGGGCTTCGAGACCGTCCTCGGCCCGTGGAGCGTCCCCGGACCGCCGGCCGGCAGCCCCGGGAACGCGGGCGACTGGGCACGCTCCCAGGCGCTCTTCCAGTCGCAGGCGGCCGTCACCACCCGGGACACCGTGCTGCTGGGCTTCGGCCTGGAGCATGTGCCCGGAGCGGCCGACCGCAAGCAGCTCATCGGAAAGGCGCTGAGCGCCCTCCGACGCTGACGCCTGCGCAGCCGGGAGCGGGGCCGGACACCACTGATCGCCCTGGTCCCGGCGAGGTCCCGGCGGCTCCTGCCCCTACTGGTGGGTAGGAGTTCGCCGGGCCGCGCGCGGACCTCTCGATGTCACTCCGGGGTCGTCAGAGAGGTAGGGTCGTAAGCGGTCGGGGACATCCCATACAACTCGCCGGCGTCGAAAACCGGCGTACCAACGAGGAGATCGGTTCGTGACGATCCGCGTAGGCATCAACGGCTTTGGCCGCATCGGTCGTAACTACTTCCGCGCGCTGCTGGAGCAGGGTGCTGACATCGAGATCGTGGCTGTCAACGACCTTGGTGACACCGCGACCACCGCCCACCTGCTGAAGTACGACACCATCCTGGGCCGCCTCAAGGCCGACGTGTCGCACACCGAGGACACCATCACCGTCGACGGCCGCACCATCAAGGTGCTGTCCGAGCGCAACCCCGCCGACATTCCGTGGGGCGAGCTGGGCGTCGACATCGTGATCGAGTCCACCGGTATCTTCACGAAGAAGGCCGACGCCGCGAAGCACATCGCCGGCGGCGCCAAGAAGGTCCTCATCTCGGCTCCGGCCAAGGACGAGGACATCACCATCGTGATGGGCGTCAATCAGGACAAGTACGACGCGGCCAACCACCACGTCATCTCCAACGCCTCCTGCACCACCAACTGTGTGGCGCCGATGGCCAAGGTTCTCCTCGAGAACTTCGGCATCGTCAAGGGCATGATGACCACGGTCCACGCGTACACGAACGACCAGCGCATCCTGGACTTCCCGCACTCGGACCTGCGCCGCGCCCGCGCCGCCGCCGAGAACATCATTCCGACCACCACCGGTGCCGCCAAGGCCACCGCGCTGGTGATCCCGGAGCTGGCGGGCAAGCTCGACGGCATCGCGATGCGCGTCCCGGTCCCCACCGGCTCCGTGACCGACCTGGTCATCGAGCTCGAGCGTGAGGTCACCAAGGACGAGGTCAACAGCGCGTTCCAGAAGGCCGCCGAGGGCCAGCTCAAGGGCATCCTGGACTACACCGAGGACGCGATCGTCTCCTCGGACATCGTCAACTGGCCGGCCTCCTGCACCTTCGACTCCTCCCTGACCATGGTCCAGGGCAAGAGCGTCAAGGTCATCGGCTGGTACGACAATGAGTGGGGCTACTCCAACCGTCTGGTCGACCTCACGGTCTTCGTCGGCGGTCAGCTCTAATAAGCAACGCGAGCAGCAAGATGTGAGCGACAGGGCTCGGGCAGCGCAGCGCAGCGCAGTCCGAGCCCTGTCGCACGTCCAGCCTGAGGAGCCCTATTCATGAAGACGATCGACGAACTTCTCGCCGACGGGGTCGCCGGCAAGCGGGTATTCGTCCGCGCCGACCTCAATGTGCCGCTCGACGGCACCACCATCACCGACGACGGCCGCATCCGAGCCGTTGTGCCGACTGTCGCCAAGCTCGCCGAGGCGGGCGCGCGCGTCATCGTCGCCTCCCACCTGGGCCGCCCCAAGGGTGCCCCGGACCCGGCCTTCTCGCTCGCCCCGGCCGCGAAGCGTCTCGGTGAGCTGCTCGGCACCGAGGCCGCGTTCGCGACCGACACCGTCGGCGCTTCGGCCAAGGCCGTCGTCGCGGGCCTCGCCGACGGCCAGGTCGCCGTCATCGAGAACCTCCGCTTCAACGCCGGTGAGACCAGTAAGGACGACGCCGAGCGAGGCGCCTTCGCGGACCGGCTCGCCGAGCTCGCGGATGTGTACGTCGGCGACGGCTTCGGAGCCGTCCACCGAAAGCACGCCTCGGTGTACGACCTCCCGGCCCGCCTGCCGCACGCCGCCGGCTACCTCATCGCCACCGAGGTCCGTGTCCTCAAGAAGCTCACCGAAGAGGTCGAGCGCCCCTATGTCGTGATCCTCGGCGGCGCCAAGGTCTCCGACAAGCTCGGTGTCATCGACGCGCTGCTCGGCAGGGCCGACCGCATCCTCATCGGCGGAGGCATGGCCTACACCTTCCTCAAGGCCAAGGGCTACGAGGTCGGCATCTCCCTCCTCCAGGAGGACCAGATCCCGACCGTCACCGAGTACATGGAACGCGCCGAGAAGAACGGCGTCGAGCTGGTGCTGCCGGTCGACGTCCTGGCCTCGGGCGAGTTCCCGGACCTGAAGACCAAGGCCCCGGCCGACTACATCGTTGTCGACGCGGACAAGATCCCCGCCGATAAGGAGGGCCTGGACATCGGCCCGAAGTCGCGCGAGCTCTTCGCGTCGAAGATCGCCGACGCCCAGACCGTCTTCTGGAACGGCCCGGTCGGCGTCTTCGAGCACCCTGACTACGCTCAGGGCACCAAGGCCGTTGCCGAGGCGCTGCTCGGCAGCAAGGGCTTCACTGTCGTCGGCGGAGGTGACTCGGCCGCGGCCGTGCGCACGCTCGGCTTCGACGAGAACGCATTCGGCCACATTTCCACCGGCGGTGGCGCCAGCCTCGAGTACCTCGAGGGCAAGACGCTCCCCGGCCTCGCCGCACTGGAGGACTGACCCCCTTATGACTGACATTGCTCAGGACCGTTTCCCGATCATGGCGGGCAACTGGAAGATGAACCTCAACCACCTCGAGGCCATCGCGCACGTCCAGAAGCTCGCCTTCGCCCTGTCGGACAAGGACTACGACGCCGTCGAGGTCGCCGTTCTGCCGCCCTTCACCGACCTGCGGTCCGTACAGACCCTGGTCGACGGCGACAAGCTCAAGATCAAGTACGGCGCCCAGGACCTCTCGGCGCACGACGCCGGTGCGTACACCGGTGAGATCTCGGGCTCCATGCTGTCCAAGCTGAAGTGCACCTATGTCGTGGTCGGCCACTCCGAGCGCCGGCAGTACCACGCCGAGACGGACGAGCTCTGCAACGCCAAGGTGAAGGCGGCCTACCGGCATGGCCTGACCCCGATCCTCTGCGTCGGCGAGGGCCTGGACATCCGCAAGGCGGGCAACCAGGTCCAGTACACGCTGGCGCAGCTCGACGGCGGACTGAAGGACATCCCGGCCGAGCAGGCCGAGTCCATCGTGATCGCGTACGAGCCGGTGTGGGCCATCGGTACCGGCGAGGTCGCGACACCCGAGGACGCGCAGGAGGTCTGCGGGGCGATCCGCGGGCGTCTCGCCGAGCTGTACTCCCAGGAGCTGGCCGACAAGGTCCGGATCCAGTACGGCGGCTCGGTGAAGTCCGGGAACGTCGCCGCGATCATGGCGCAGCCCGATGTGGACGGTGCTCTGGTGGGCGGCGCGGCGCTGGACGCCGAAGAGTTCGTCAAGATCGTCCGGTTCCGCGACCAGTAAGTATGCGGTAGCGCGGATCCGTCGTACCCTTGCGGGGGCCGGGTAGGCATCATGGAAATGCCGCTCGGCCCCCGTCGTCCATTCAGTCCGAGGAAGTTGGTCCAGCCGTGATTGTCGGGTTCTCGATTGCCCTGATCGTCTTCAGCCTGCTGATGATGCTGCTGGTGCTGATGCACAAGGGGAAGGGCGGCGGTCTCTCCGACATGTTCGGTGGCGGTATGCAGTCCTCCGTCGGTGGTTCCTCGGTCGCCGAGCGCAACCTCGACCGCATCACCGTGGTTATCGGTCTGCTGTGGTTTGCGTGCATTGTCGTACTTGGTCTGCTGATGAAGCTGGACAGCTGACCGACGCCTTCCGCGTCCCGGGGTCGGGTGTAACTCCAATCACTGGACGAGCGTTGGGCCTTACGTAGACTGGGGCACTCGCGGCGCAGCCGCTGTGAGACGCTGTGCAGCACCATCACGCAGGGAGTTACGACCGTGGCAAGTGGCAACGCGATCCGGGGAAGCCGGGTCGGAGCGGGGCCGATGGGCGAGGCTGAGCGAGGCGAGTCCGCGCCACGCCTCCGCATCTCCTTCTGGTGCTCCAACGGGCACGAGACGCAGCCGAGCTTCGCCAGTGACGCACAGGTCCCGGATAGCTGGGACTGCCCGCGCTGCGGGTTCCCGGCCGGCCAGGACCGGGACAACCCGCCGGACCCGCCGCGCACCGAGCCGTACAAGACGCACCTCGCGTATGTACGCGAGCGGCGCAGCGACGCGGACGGCGAGGCGATTCTCGCCGAGGCGCTCGCCAAACTGCGGGGCGAGATCTAGAAGTTGCGGTCCGGCCGGACACCCAAGGTGTCCGGCCGAACTTTTGCTTCATTGTCAGTGGCACCCCTTACGGTTCTGAATCACGGACCGGAAGGGGATGTTGTGACGGCGACCGAAGCGGCACAGACGCGAACACCCGCATGGCGCGGGGGGTTCGGACGGCTGTGGACGGCCGCCGTCGTCTCGAAGTTCGGCGACTCGCTCCAGACGGCGGCGATGCCGCTGCTCGCCGCCTCACTGACCGACGACCCGCTGCTGATCGCCTCGGTGACGGCGTGCGGCTATCTGCCCTGGCTGCTGTTCGGACTGCTCGGCGGCGCGGTCGCCGACCGGGTGGACCAGCAGCGGGCGATGTGGGCCGTCGATCTGCTGCGGGGCGCGCTGATGGCCGCCTTCGCCGTCGCGGTGTGGCTGGACCTGAGTTCGATGGCCCTGCTCTTCGGGCTCGCCTTCGCGCTCACCACGCTCCAGACGCTCTTCGACAACGCTGCCACAGCACTGCTGCCCTCACTGGTGCCGGCCGAGGCGCTGGGCAGTGCCAACGCCAGGCTGATGACCGCACAGCAGATCGTCGGCAGCTTCCTGGCCGCCCCGGTGGTGCCGGCGCTGCTCGTGGTGGGCGCCGCCATGCCGTACGCGGCGGATGCGGCGACGTATGCCGTGGCGGCGGTGCTGGTCGCCTCACTGCGGGTCGGGGCGCCTTCGAGGGCTCCAGGAGCGGCCGGCAGCACCCTGCGCGGCGAGATCGGGGAAGGGCTGCGGACCCTGTGGCGGGACCGCGTGCAACGCGGACTCTGTATCGCCACCACCCTCTGCAATATCGGCATGGGTGCCCTCGTCGCCACCCTCGTCGTCCATGTCACCGGCTGGCTGGACGCCGGGAACGGCGGGTATGCGGCGGTGATCACGGCTGCCGGGGCGGGCAGTGCGGTCGGCGGTCTGCTGGCCCGCCGTTTCTCCGAGCGTTTCGGCCGAATACGGAGCGTGTTCGCAGCCGGCATCGTGCAGACCGGATGCCTGGTCGCGATGGGATCCGTGCGCGAGCTGTGGGTGACGATCACCTCGATGGCGGTCTTCGGGGTCATGGGCATGGTGTGGAACGTCAACCGGATGACGCTGACGCAGGAGCGCAGTCCGGCGGCGATGCTGGGCCGTATCAACTCCGCCTTCCGTACGCTCGCGGTCGCCGGAGCCCCGCTCGGCGCCCTGCTGGGCGGTGCGGCGGCCGCCGCCTGGGGACCGAACGCACCCGCTCTGCTGACGGCCGTACTCTTCGTGCCCGCTGTCGCGTCGCTGACCCCGCTGATCAATTAGGTTGGAGACGCAGTGGGGCATGCAGGCAGGTACGAGAAGAAGTGGGCTGATGTCCAAGATGCTGTGTCTTCCCGGGGGGAACCCCCCGGACCCCCGGCCGAAAAGCAGGTCAGCGGGGCTGAACCGACCGTCCACGCGAGGTGAATCTCTGTGAACGCAGAAGGCCGTACCAGGCTCAACCAGACGCCCGAATGGACTGCTCTCGGCAAGCACCGCGAGCAGCTGGGGGAGACGCATCTGCGGGAGCTGTTCGCAGCCGATACGGCGCGCGGCACCGAGTACACCCTCGAGGTCGGAGATCTGTATCTCGACTACTCCAAGCACCGGGTGACCGACGAGACGCTGGCGCTGCTGCGCGAGCTGGCCGTGGCCACCGATGTATTCGGACTGCGGGACGCGATGTTCCGCGGCGAGAAGATCAACATCACGGAGGACCGCGCCGTCCTGCACACGGCGCTGCGCGCCCCGCGTGACGCAGTGATCGAGGTGGACGGCGAGAACGTGGTGCCCGCGGTGCACGCGGTGCTCGACAGGATGAGCGCCTTCTCCGACCGGATCAGGTCGGGCGAGTGGACCGGACACACCGGCAAGCGCATCAAGAACGTCGTGAACATCGGCATCGGCGGTTCCGATCTGGGCCCGGCGATGGCGTACGAGACACTGCGCTCCTACACCGCACGCGAGCTGACCTTCCGCTTCGTGTCGAACGTCGACGGGGCCGATCTGCACGAGGCCGTAAGGGACTTGGACCCGGCCGAGACGCTCTTCATCATCGCCTCCAAGACCTTCACCACCATCGAGACCATCACCAACGCCACCTCAGCCCGCGACTGGCTGCTCACCGGTCTCCAGGCCGGCCAGGAAGCCGTGGCCAAGCACTTCGTGGCGCTGTCGACGAACGCCGAGAAGGTCGCCGACTTCGGCATCGACACGGCGAACATGTTCGAGTTCTGGGACTGGGTCGGCGGGCGGTACTCCTTCGACTCCGCCATCGGCCTCTCGCTGATGATCGCGATCGGCCCGGACTGCTTCCGGGAGATGCTCGACGGTTTCCACCTGGTCGACGAGCACTTCCGTACGGCCCCGGCAGAGGCCAACGCGCCGCTGCTGCTGGGCCTGTTGGGGGTCTGGTACGGCGAGTTCTTCGACGCGCAGACGCATGCGGTGCTGCCGTACTCCCACTATCTGAGCAAGTTCACCGCCTACCTCCAGCAGCTCGACATGGAGTCCAACGGCAAGTCCGTGGACCGCGAGGGCAATCCGGTGGACTGGCAGACGGGTCCGGTGGTCTGGGGCACGCCGGGCACCAACGGCCAGCACGCGTACTACCAGCTGATCCACCAGGGCACGAAAATGATCCCGGCGGACTTCATCGGCTTCGCCCATCCGGTCGCGGACCTGCCGCCCGGTCTGGTCGCCCAGCACGATCTGCTGATGGCCAACTTCTTCGCGCAGACACAGGCGCTCGCCTTCGGCAAGACTCCGGAGGAGGTACGGGCGGAAGGCGTCCCCGAGGAGCTGGTGCCGCACAAGACGTTCGCGGGCAACCACCCGACGACGACGGTCCTCGCCGAGGGGCTGACGCCGTCCGTGCTGGGGCAGTTGATCGCACTGTACGAGCACAAGGTGTTCGTACAGGGCGCCATCTGGAACATCGACTCCTTCGACCAGTGGGGCGTCGAGCTCGGCAAGGTCCTGGCGAGGAAGATCGAGCCGGTGCTGACCGCAGGAAAGGGCGGCGAGAACCTGGACAGCTCGACCTCGACGCTGGTCACCAAGTACCGCACGCTACGCGGTCGTTGAGCCGACGACGGGGGAGGGCTCGGTGCGGCTGCGGCCGGCGGACAACACGCCCGATGAGCGGGTCGTCGGCTGGTGGCGGGTGCGGTGGCTCCTGACCACCGCCGTACCGGTGGTGGTCCTGGCCGTGCTGGGCGCGTTGACAGCGCCCGCACGGCCGTGGCTGCTGACACCCGCCCGGGTGCCGGCGGTGCTGAGTCCGGCCTGCACCGTCTTCTTCACCGCGTGGTGGTTCCGGGTGCACCGCCGGGAGGGCACGGGGCCGCTGGAGCCGTTCTGATACGGGAGGAGCGGACGGCGGGATGCGATGCGGCCGAGGACGGCGCGACAATCCCCGTATGACCACATCCGGCTACCCCGGCACTCCGCTGGCCAAGAAGCTCGGCATCAAGCCGGGTCAGCGCGTCGCGCTCAGACACCGGCCCCAGGACTGGACACTTCCCGAACTGCCCGAAGGAGTCAGAGTCGGCGAGCGCGGCTCGCGCGACGCCGATGTGACGCTGGCCTTCTACCGTGCGCACTCCGATCCTGGCAGCCGACGCGGCGGCGCTCGTCGAGCACTTGGCGGACCCGGCCATGCTCTGGATCGCCTGGCCGCGCAAGGCTGCCGGCCATGAGAGCGACATCACCGAGAACGCGCTGCGGGACCTCTTCCTCCCGCTCGGCATCGTCGATGTGAAGGTCGCGGCGCTGGGTGAGGACTGGTCCGGGCTGAAGTTCGTCCGGCGGGTGGAGAACCGGGCGGGATGAGCGCCCGCGGCGGGGCCTGTTCCGGGACCCGCCCCTTCCCGCTGCATCGATGTCCGGCTCCGCCGCGTGGGGGCGAGCCCCGGACCCCGTACGCCGCCCTGCGGGCGCGTGGGGTCCGGGGCGGAGCCCCACGGTCAGGCCGACGCCGGCGGATACAGGCCGCGCGGCAGCTGTGCGGCCGCCGCAGCGTCCAGCAGCCACAGCGTCCGGCCGCGTCCGTACGCGCCCGCCGCGGGAGCCTGCACCTCGCCCGCGCCAGACAGCGTGATCTTCACGGCCTTCGCCTTGTCCTCGCCCGCCGCCAGCAACCACACCTCGCGTGCCGCGCGAATCGCCGGAAGCGTGAGCGAGATACGGGTCGGCGGCGGCTTGGGCGCGCCGTGGACGCCGACCACCGTGCGCTCCCTCTCGCGGACCGCGGGGAGCTCCGGGAAGAGGGACGCCACATGGGTGTCCGGGCCGACACCCAGCATCAGTACGTCGAACGTCGGCACCGGACCATGGTCCTCAGGACCCGCCGCGGCCGCGAGTTCGGCCGCGTACGCGGCAGCAGCCGCGTCCGCGTCGTTGCCGTACTCGCCGTCCGACGCGGGCATCGCGTGCACCCGGGCCCGATCCAGCGGCACTTTGTCCAGCAGGGCCTCGCGGGCCTGCGTGACATTGCGCTCCGGGTCGCCCTCCGGGAGAAACCGCTCGTCGCCCCACCACAGGTCGAGCCGCGGCCAGTCGATCGCGTCCCGGGCCGGTGAGGTGCCGAGAGCGCCCAGCAGGGCGTTGCCGTTGCGACCGCCCGTGAGGACCACCGATGCCGAGCCGCGCGCGGACTGGGCGTCCACGATCTTCGTGATCAGCCGGGCCGCGGCGGCCTGTGCCATCAACTCCTTGTCCCGGTGGACAACGAGTTGTGGAGCACTCACTTCGCAGCCGCCTTCTTGGCCGGAGCGGACTTCTTGGCCGCGGAGGCGGGTTTGGCATCGGACTCCGACGTATCGTCAGCCCCGGTTTCCTCCGGACCGGCCAGCCGGTCCACGCCGAACCGCAGCGCCGAGGCGTAGATGTCGTCCGGGTCGAGCCGCCGCAGTTCCTCCGCGATCAGCTCGGCCGTATCACGCCGGTGGAGGGCCACCGCCCGGTCCGGCTGGCCCTGGATCGACAGCGTCGCCAGCGAGCCGTCCGCCCGGTCCAGCACGATCGGACCGCAGCTGGTCTCCATCCGTACGGCGGTGAGGCCGGGACCGGCGGAGGACGAGCGCTTCACCGGCACCTTCAGCCGGTCCGCGAGCCACATGGCGAGCAGCTCGCAGCTCGGGTTGAACTCCTCGCCCTCCACCTCCGCCCCGGTGACGTCGCAGTTGACCTGGTCCAGAGCGGCCGCGAGCATCGAGCGCCACGGCGTGATCCGGGTCCAGGCAAGATCGGTGTCGCCGGGGGTGTACACCTCGGCTCGCGCCGCCAGCTCCCGCACCGGCTTCTCGGAGGCGTAGATGTCCGTCACCCGGCGCTGTGCCAGCGCGCCCAGCGGGTCCTTGGCCGGGTCGGTCGGCGCGTTAACCGGCCACCAGACCACTACCGGCGCGTCCGGCAGGAGCAGCGGCAGCACCACCGACTGGGCGTGGTTGATGACCTCGCCGTACAGCCGCACGACGACCGTCTCACCGGTGCCCGCGTCAGCGCCCACCCGTACCTCGGCGTCCAGGCGTGCCTTCGCCCGGTCGCGCGGCGAACGCGAGACCCGCTTGATGACGACGAGCTTTCGCGAGGGGTGCTCGCGGGACGCCTCGTTGGCAGCCTTCAGCGCGTCGTAGGCGTTCTCCTCGTCGGTGACCATGACAAGGGTGAGCACCATGCCGACGGCCTGCGTGCCGACGGCCCGCCGTCCCTGCACCAGCGCCTTGTTGATCTTGCTGGCTGTGGTGTCCGTAAGGTCGATCTTCATGGCCGACGCCAGCTCCGTCCGTCGCGTGCGAGCATTTCGTCCGCCTCGACCGGACCCCAGGTCCCGGCCGGGTACTGCGCGGGCTTGCCGTGCTCGTCCCAGAACTTCTCGATCGGGTCGAGGATCTTCCAGGACAGCTCGACCTCCTCCACACGCGGGAAGAGGTTGGAGTCGCCGAGCAGGACATCGAGGATGAGGCGCTCGTACGCCTCCGGGCTGGACTCCGTGAAGGACTCGCCGTACGCGAAATCCATCGAGACGTCCCGCACCTCCATCGAGGTGCCGGGCACCTTCGAGCCGAACCGTAGGGTCACGCCCTCGTCCGGCTGGACGCGGATGACCAGGGCGTTCTGGCCCAGCTCCTCCGTCGCCGTGTGGTCGAAGGGGGAGTGCGGGGCGCGTTGGAAGATCACCGCGATCTCCGTGACACGGCGGCCGAGCCGCTTGCCGGTACGGAGGTAGAACGGGACTCCGGCCCAGCGGCGGTTGTCGATCCCCAGCTTTATGGCCGCGTAGGTGTCGGTCTTCGACTTGGGGTCGATGCCCTCTTCCTCGAGATAGCCGACGGCCTTCTCGCCGCCCTGCCAGCCGGCCGTGTACCGCGCGCGCACCGTGTTCTTGGACAGGTCCTTGGGCAGCTTCACCGCGCCCAGCACCTTGGTCTTCTCGGCCGCGAGCGCGTCCGCGTCGAAGGAGGCGGGTTCCTCCATCGTGGTCAGCGCGAGCAGCTGGAGCAGGTGGTTCTGGATGACGTCACGGGCGGCGCCGATACCGTCGTAGTAGCCGGCACGGCCGCCGATGCCGATGTCCTCGGCCATGGTGATCTGGACATGGTCGACGTACGACCGGTTCCAGATCGGCTCGAAGAGGGTGTTGGCGAAGCGCAGCGCCAGAATGTTCTGGACGGTCTCCTTGCCGAGATAGTGGTCGATCCGGAAGACCTCGTTGGACGGGAAGACCTCGTGCACCACCTGGTTGAGCTCCTGGGCGGAGACCAGGTCGTGGCCGAACGGCTTCTCGATGACCGCGCGGCGCCAGGAACCCTCCTTCTGGTCGGCGAGCCCGTGCTTCTTGAGCTGCTGGACGACCTTCGGGAAGAACTTCGGCGGTACGGAGAGATAGAACGCGAAGTTGCCGCCGGTGCCCTGCTTCTTGTCGAGGTCATCTATGGTCGACTTCAGCCGCTCGAAGGCGTCGTCGTCGTCGAAGTTGCCCGGGACGAAGCGCATCCCCTGGATGAGCTGCTGCCAGACCTCCTCGCGGAACGGCGTACGGGCGTGAGCCTTGACGGCGTCGTGGACCTCCTGTGCGAAGTCCTCGTCCTTCCACTCACGGCGGGCGAAACCGACGAGCGAGAAGCCCGGCGGCAGCAGCCCGCGGTTGGCCAGGTCATAGACGGCTGGCATCAACTTTTTACGTGACAAATCGCCCGTGACGCCAAAGATGACCAGGCCCGACGGCCCCGCGATACGCGGGAGCCGTCGGTCTGCAGGGTCACGGAGCGGGTTGGCTCCGCTGAGACCGGACAAGTTGGTCAGCCCTCCGAAGGAGCGAGGCGCTTGAGCTCGGCCTCGGTCGAGTTGAGCAGGTCGTTCCAGGACGTCGCGAACTTCTCCACGCCCTCGTCCTCGAGCAGCTGCACGACCTCGTCGTAGGAGATCCCGAGCTTCTCGACGGCGTCGAGGTCGGCGCGGGCCTGCTCGTACGTGCCGCGGACCGTGTCACCGGTGATCCGACCGTGGTCGGCGGTGGCCTCCAGGGTGGCCTCCGGCATGGTGTTCACCGTGCCCGGGGCGACCAGCTCCTCGACGTACATGGTGTCCTTGTACGCCGGGTCCTTGACGCCGGTCGAGGCCCACAGCGGACGCTGCTTATTGGCCTGCGCCTTGTCGAGCGCGGCCCAGCGGTCGCTGCTGAAGACCTCTTCGTACGCCTCGTACGCCAGACGGGCATTGGCGAGAGCCGCCTTGCCGCGGGCCTCCTTGGCCTCCGGGGTGCCCTGGGCGTCCAGCCGCTTGTCGATCTCGGTGTCCACACGGGACACGAAGAAGGACGCCACGGACTGGATCCTGGAGAGGTCCAGGCCCGAGGCCTTCGCCTTCTCCAGACCGGCCAGGTACGCGTCCATGACCTCGCGGTAGCGCTCCAGCGAGAAGATCAGCGTGACATTGACGCTGATGCCCTTGCCGATGACCTCGGTGATCGCCGGCAGGCCGGCCTTCGTCGCCGGGATCTTGATGAGCGTGTTCGGACGGTCCACCAGCCAGGCCAGCTGCTTGGCCTCGGCGATGGTCGCCGCGGTCTTGTGCGCGAGCCGCGGATCGACCTCGATGGAGACCCGGCCGTCCTGGCCGCCGGTGGCGTCGAAGACCGGACGCAGGATGTCGGCGGCGTCCCGGACGTCGGCCGTCGTGATCATCCGTACGGCTTCCTCGACGGTCACCTTGCGCACGGCGAGGTCGGCGAGCTGCTGCTCGTAACCGTCGCCGCTGCTGATGGCCTTCTGGAAGATCGAGGGGTTGGTGGTGACGCCCACGACGTGCTGCTGGTCGATCAGTTCGGCGAGATTGCCGGAGGTGATCCGCTTGCGCGACAGGTCGTCGAGCCAGATCGCGACGCCTTCGTCGGAGAGGCGCTTGAGTGCGTCTGTCATGAGAATTGCATCTCCTACTTGTCGTATACCGGCGTCAGCGCGCGGCGGCTTCCAGCCCATTGACAGTTTCAAGCGAGTCCCGGGCGGCAGCGGCCACGTTGTCGGCAGTGAAGCCGAATTCGCGGAAGAGGACCTTGCCGTCGGCCGAAGCGCCGAAGTGCTCCAGCGAAACGATGCGTCCCGCGTCGCCGACGAAGCGGTGCCAGGTCAGACCGATACCTGCCTCGACCGCGACACGGGCCTTCACGGCCGGCGGCAGGACGCTGTCCTTGTACGCCTGGTCCTGCTCCTCGAACCACTCGACGGACGGCATCGAGACCACCCGGGTCGCAACGCCCGCGGCCTGCAGCTGCTCGCGCGCCTCGACAGCCAGCTGGACCTCCGAGCCGGTGCCGATGAGGATGACCTGCGGCGCCGTGCCCTGCCCTTCGGGCCCTTCGGCGTCGAACAAGACGTAACCGCCCTTGGCGGCATCCTCGTTGGCCTCGTATGTCGGCACACCCTGGCGGGTCAGCGCCAGGCCGTGCGGGGCGCCCTTGCCGAACTTCTTGGTGTAGCGCTTGAGGATTTCGCGCCAGGCGATGGCGGTCTCGTTCGCGTCGGCCGGCCGGACGATGTTCAGGCCCGGGATCGCGCGCAGCGAGGCCAGGTGCTCCACCGGCTGGTGGGTCGGCCCGTCCTCGCCCAGGCCGACCGAGTCGTGCGTCCACACGTACGTCACCGGCAGGTGCATCAGCGCCGAGAGACGTACGGCGTTGCGCATGTAGTCGGAGAACACCAGGAAGGTGCCACCGTAGATACGGGTGTTGCCGTGCAGCGCGATGCCGTTCATGGTCGCGGCCATGGCGTGCTCGCGGATGCCGAAGTGGATCGTGCGGCCGTACTTGTCCGCGCCCGGCAGCGGGTTGCCGTCGGGCAGGAACGACGACGTCTTGTCGATCGTCGTGTTGTTCGAACCGGCCAGGTCGGCGGAGCCGCCCCACAGTTCGGGAATGACCGCGCCCAGCGCCTGCAGGATCTTGCCGGAAGCGGCGCGGGTGGCGACACCCTTGCCGGTCTCGAACTCCGGGAGCTTCTCCTCCCAGCCCACCGGGAGCTCGCCGGAGCGGATCCGGTCGAACTCGGCGGCGCGCTCCGGGTTGGCGGTGCGCCACGCGGCAAACGTCTTCTCCCACTCGCCCTTGGTCTCGCGGCCGCGGTCGAGCGCCTCACGGGCGTGCGCGAGGACCTCGTCGGAGACCTCGAAGCTCTTCTCCGGGTCGAAGCCGAGGACGCGCTTGGTGGCCGCGACCTCCTCGTCGCCGAGCGCCGAGCCGTGCGCGGCCTCGGTGTTCTGTGCGTGCGGGGCGGGCCAGGCGATGATCGAGCGGACCGCGATGAAGGAGGGGCGCTCCGTCTCGGCCTGCGCCGCCTTGAGGGCCTTGTAGAGACCGGCCGGGTCGAGGTCGCCGTCGGGCTTCTGCTCGACACGCTGGACGTGCCAGCCGTACGCCTCGTACCGCTTGAGGGTGTCCTCGGAGACGGCCGTCTCCGTGTCGCCCTCGATGGAGATGTGGTTGTCGTCCCACAGCAGCACCAGGTTGCCGAGCTTCTGGTGCCCGGCCAGCGAGGACGCCTCGGCGGAGATGCCCTCCTGGAGACAGCCGTCACCGGCGACGGCCCAGATGGTGTGGTCGAACGGCGAGGTGCCCGGGGCGGCATCCGGGTCGAACAGGCCGCGCTCGTAGCGGGAGGCCATGGCCATGCCCACGGCATTGGCGACGCCCTGGCCGAGCGGGCCCGTCGTCGTCTCGACGCCCGGCGTGTGCCCGTACTCCGGGTGGCCCGGGGTCCTCGAACCCCAGGTCCTGAAGGCCTTCAGGTCATCGAGCTCCAGGCCGTACCCGGCCAGGAAGAGCTGGATGTAGAGGGTCAGGGACGTGTGCCCCGCGGAGAGCACGAACCGGTCGCGGCCGGTCCAGTCCGGATCGGCGGGGTCGTGCCGCATGAGCTTCTGGAACAGGACATAGGCGGCGGGCGCGAGGCTCATGGCCGTACCGGGGTGGCCGTTGCCGACCTTCTGTACGGAATCCATGGCCAGGACGCGGGCGGTATCAACGGCCCGCTGGTCCAGATCGGTCCACTCGAGGTCTGTGGTGGTCGGCTTGGTGCTCACCCTGGGTCAGGGCTCCTCTCCACATGTTCGTATCCCGGTGACGACGGAAGACCGGGCGCTGTCGAGCCTACCCCCGGAGCAACGCGCCTCTTTTCGAGTGCACGCCTTTCAAAAAACCGGACACAGCCAGGGTGCCGTCAGAGCGTCGTCTCCGCCTGTCGGCGGTGTATACGCGTGCCGTGCGGCCACCGCTCAACACGAGCCCACCCCCGCGAAGATCGGTGTCCGGGCAACGTCTAGAGTGGCGTGGTACGCGCAAGTCTTCACGGGTATTCACTTCCCCCATAGCCCATCGGGCATGGGAGGTACCCCCCGGAGCTTGCTGGGATTTCTCTGTCAGGGGTGTGCGTGACGGCCGTCGAGTCCCGACCCGCAGGGGTCGTCTTGACTCCCAGCCCGGGGGGCCATCGGCCGTTCGGGGCTCGCGTCAAGGCATTCGTGGCGCTGACCAAGCCACGGATCATCGAGCTGCTGCTGATCACCACAGTTCCGGTGATGTTCCTCGCCGCGCAGGATGTTCCCGACCTCTGGCTCGTGCTCACGACGTGCATCGGCGGTTACCTCTCCGCAGGCGGCGCCAACGCACTGAACATGTACATCGACCGCGACATCGACGCCCTGATGGACCGTACGTCGCAGCGTCCGCTGGTCACCGGCATGGTGTCGCCGCGCGAGTGCCTGGTCTTCGGTCTCGCCCTCGCCGTCGTCTCGACGCTCTGGTTCGGGCTCCTCGTCAACTGGCTGTCGGCCGCGCTGGCGCTGGGCGCGCTGCTCTTCTACGTCATCGTCTACACGATGATCCTTAAGCGCCGTACCTCACAGAACATCGTCTGGGGCGGCATCGCCGGCTGCATGCCGGTCATGATCGGCTGGTCCGCCGTCACCAACTCGATGTCGTGGGCCGCGGTCATCCTCTTCCTCGTCATGTTCTTCTGGACGCCGCCGCACTACTGGCCGCTGTCGATGAAGGTGAAGGAGGACTACGCGCGCGTGGGCGTGCCGATGCTTCCGGTCGTCGCCTCCAACACCGTGGTGGCCCGGCAGATCGTCCTCTACAGCTGGGTGATGGTCGCCGTCTCGCTGCTGCTGACGCCGCTCGGCTACACCGGCTGGTTCTACACCGCGGTGGCGCTGGTCACCGGCGGCTGGTGGCTCTGGGAGGCGCACTCGCTGCAGCGCCGCGCCAAGTCCGGGGCGACGGGCGGCAAGCTCAAGGAGATGCGGCTCTTCCACTGGTCCATCACCTATGTGTCGCTGCTCTTCGTGGCGGTCGCGGTGGACCCCTTCCTGCGCTAGCCGCACTCCGGCCCTTCGGACACCCGAGGACCGGGGGTCCGGGCGGGCACCAGTGGCCCACACCACGTGACCCGGCGTCGCCAGGGCGCCGTACCCGCAAGTAGCATCGATGCATGGCAGACACCAAGCAGGCAGAGCGCAAGGCGGCCAAGCTCGCCAAGCAGATCGGCGCCTTCGCCAAGGCGCACGGCGGCGCCGAGGGGCAGCTCGAGTACATCGGTCAGGCGGGCACCCGCCTCGTGCTCGTCGGCGAGGACGGCGGCTGGGGCGACCTTGTCGCGCCGAGCCACTCCATCGCACAGGCCGCGGCCGAGAAGGCCGGGATCACGCTGCACGAGTCGTTCGACGGCGAGTTCGCGGCGAAGGTCCGCACTGGGCCGTACGAGTGGACCCGGATGGCGGGCATCCAGGTCGGCGGTCCGTCCAACGACTGAGCAACACCTCGTCGGGGTGTCACCCGTTAGGACTGTGGAAGCACGGTCCACGAATGGGAGACCGGATGATCGACACCCCGACCCTTGTGGACCAGTACTGCCACGGAGTGCTCCGTACGGAGCTGGGCCTCGGCACCTTCGAGGCCCAGCTGGGCAGGACTGCGGGGCCACCCGCGCCCGGCACCACCTTCTTCGACACCCAGACAGGCTTCGCCGTACGGCGCTGGTGCCCGCCGCTGCTGGGTCTTGAGCCGCACTGCCCGCCCGCCCGCTATCTCGCCCGCCGCCGCGAGCTCGGCGTGCTCGAGGCGGGCAGACGGCTGCTGCGGGGCAGCGGAATCTCCACCTATCTCGTGGACACCGGGCTGCCCGGTGACCTCACGGGCCCGCGCGAGATCGCCGCGGCCGGTTCGGCCGACGCGCGCGAGATCGTCCGTCTCGAACTCCTCGCCGAGCAGGTCGCCGACACCTCGGGCACCGTGGAGAGCTTCCTCGCGAATCTCGCCGAGGCCGTGCACGGGGCCGCCGCCTCCGCCGTCGCCTTCACCTCGGTCACGGCCGTGGGCCACGGACTCGCCCTCGCCCCCGAGCCCCCGGGCCCCGGGGAGGTGCGCGGGGCCGCCGGACGCTGGCTGGCCGGGCGGCAGGTCGGCGGCAGACTCACCGATCCCGTACTGGTGCGGCATCTGCTGTGGATCGCGGTCGCCTCAGGTCTGCCGCTCCAGCTGCATGTCGGGGTCGAGGATCCGATGCTGCTCACCGGCTTCGCGGCCGCCACCGCCGGTCTCGGCACCGATCTGGTGTTGCTGCACGGCTATCCGTACCACCGGCACGCCGCGCATCTGGCGAGCGTCTACCCGCATGTGTACGCCGATCTCGGGCCCGCTCTCGTGCACACAGGGGCTCGGGCCGCCGCCGTCCTCGCGGAGATCCTGGAGCTCGCGCCATTCGGGAAGCTGCTGTTCTCCAGCGGTGCGCGCGGCCTGCCGGAGCTGCATGTGGTGGGTGCCCGGATCTTCCGGGAGGCGCTCAGCCGGGTGCTCGGCGGCTGGGTCGGCGACGGCGCCTGGGCCCGTACGGACGCGGAACGGGTCGCGGGGATGATCGCGGCGGGCAATGCCCGACGGGTCTACGCACTGCCGGACGCCTGACGGTCGGGCGTCCGGCAGCCGGACGCCCGACCGTCAGACGCGGGAGAGCGCCGAGTCGGCCTGCGCCGGGATCTCCGCGTCGTTCTGCGGACGCTCGCGCAGGCTCAGCGCGAGGCGCACCACCGCGATCCACATCAGCGCGGAGCCGAGCATATGGGCGGCGACCAGCGTCTCCGGGACGTGCGTGAAGTACTGGACATAGCCGATGACGCCCTGGGCGAGCAGCACGATCAGCAGATCGCGGGCGCGCGCCCGGGTGTCGTCCGGGGCGTCGACCACCCGTAGCACCAGCCACATCGCCACGGCCAGCGCGCAGACCGCCCAGGCGGCGAAGGCGTGGATATGCGCGGCGTCCGCCCAGTCCCACGGCATACGCGGTACGTCGCTGCTGTCGCCGGCATGCTTGCCGGAACCGGTCACCGTCGTGCCCAGTGCGATGAGCAGCACCGAGACGGCGACGATCGCCCAAGACAGCTTGCAGACGGGGCGCGGGACGCGCGGGCGCGGCGTGCCGTCGCCCTCGCGGGTGCGCTGCCAGGTGATGGTGGCGACCGTGAGCAGCCCGGTGGCGAGCAGGAAGTGCCCGGCCACGGTCCAGGGGTTGAGGCCCGCCCAGACCGTGATGCCGCCGAGCACGGCGTTGCCCATCACGATCCAGAACTGTGACCAGGCGAGCCGGGTCAGTCCGCGCCGCAGCGGCTTGGTGGCGCGTGCCGCGACGATCGTCCAGCCGACCGCCGCCGACAGGACGTATGTCAGCATCCGGTTGCCGAACTCGATCGCGCCGTGGATGCCCTGCTCGGGGGTGGCGAAGAGGCTGTCGTCCGTGCACTTGGGCCAGGCGTCGCAGCCGAGACCGGAGCTGGTCAGCCGGACCGCGCCGCCGGTGACGATGATGACCACGCTCATCACGACCGCGGAGAGCGCAGCGCGCCGGAGGGTCCGGGGTGTGGGCGTCCAGCGCCGGGCGATTTGGGCGAGTGGGGTCTGCACGGGCTCTATCGTAGGCGGGCGATTGTGCACGTTTTCACGAGGGGTCGGGTCCGGGGATCCCGCCGGTCCGGTCAGGACGGCGCGTACGCCAGCCGGAAGCGCGAGTCGTCGAGATGGTCCTCCTCCTCCCACCACACGGCGATCCGCCAGTGCGCCGAGGGCGGCGGGCGGTCGGGCGAGTGCAGGAACGCGTCGGCCAGCTCCGCCGCCACCGCCTCCGCGCTGCGGTCCGTGACGGCGTCCGTGCCACGCCACGGGTGCGTCAGCGGGGTCCAGGGCCCGTCGGCGCCGTCCCGTACGTCGAACCGCCACACCGCCCGCCACGACCGGGCCCGCAGGATCCGCCTGACCTCCGCGCCGTCCAGCCCCAGCCCTCCGGCGATGGCATCCGGATCCACACCCTCGATCCGTGCCGCCAGGACCGCGAGCGGCAGCAGCCGCTCCGGAAGCAGGTTCTCCGCCCGCAGATGTGTCAGTCCACCGTCGAAAGGGCAGCGCCGCAATCTGCGTTCCAGCTGGTCGTCGAGGTGCTCGAGGGCCACGGCGTGCGCCGCCTCGGGCCGGTCGCACGCGGACCACAGGGCGTGGAACTCACGCTCGGCCCGCACGGCCCAGGACGCCGCCTCCACCGGCAGGCCCAGCTCCTCCAGCCGGTCGCCGAGACAGGCATGCGCCTGAGCGAGGCCCTCCCGGTTGCGCGGGTCCGAGCGGTCGAGGCTCTCCCAGACCTCGATGGCGCGGCGGGTGGCGGTCAGGGCGGCGAGTCCGTCCTCGCGCTCGCCGCGCGAGGGCTGCTCGCCCATCGGATGGAGGGCGTAGCGGGGCAGACCCAGCTCGTCGCTGAGCGGCTCGGCCAGGTAGACGGCCTGACTGATCAGCGCGCGGGCGTACCAGCGGGCGTGCTTCTCGTCATGTCTGGCCGGCTCCTCGCAGCGCCGGATCGCAATGTCGACGGCGGCCAGCGCGTCGTCGCGGCGGCCGGTGTCGAAGTGGTGGCGCGCAAGATCGCCGTACCGCAGGCTCAGCCGCGCGGTGAGTGAGAGATCGTCCTCGGCATGCGCGGCGAGCGCCGCGATCAGGTCCGTCAGCATGCGCTCGCGCTCCCGGGGGGAGGCACCGGCCCTTCCGGACCTCACCTTCGCCCACTCCGCGTCCAGTCGCAGTGCGGCAGTCCGCTCCATAGACGCCTCCCACCGTGCCCGGATCTTGCAGGCTCATACTGGCCCGTGAGTCAGTCCCAGCGGAAGGTCCGTGCGGCTGCGCCGAGTCCGAGCACCGCCCAGACAGCGAGGATCCCGAGATCGCCCCACGGCACTCCGGCGCCGTGCTGGAGCACATCGCGCAGACCGTCCGAGAGCGCCGAGATCGGCAGCAGCGCGAGCACCGACCGGACGCCGTCCGGGAACCTGTCCAGCGGCACGATCACCGAGCCGCCCACCAGGAGCAGCAGAAAGACCAGATTGGCGGCGGCCAGGGTGGCCTCGGCCCTGAGCGTCCCCGCCATCAGCAGGCCGAGGCCGGAGAAGGCGGCGGTGCCGAGGACGAGCAGCAGGAGTACGGACGCAGGGTTGCCGTGCGGAGACCAGCCGAGCGCGAAGGCGATGACGGTCAGCAGCACGATCTGGAGGACTTCGGTGGCCAGGACGGAGAGCGTCTTGGCGCTCATCAGGGCCCAGCGGGGGAGCGGCGACGCGCCGAGCCGCTTGAGGACTCCGTACCGCCGCTCGAAGCCTGTCGCGATGGCCTGGCCGGTGAAGGCGGTGGACATCACGGCGAGGGCGAGCACGCCGGGTGCCAGGAAGTCGACGGCCTTGCCGCTGCCGCCCGTTGTCGCGGTGGGCAGAGTGAGGATGTCGACGGTGGAGAAGAGGACCAGCAGCAGCGACGGGATGACGACGGTGAGCAGCAGCTGCTCGCCGTTGCGCAGCAGCATCCTCGTCTCGAACGCGGTCTGCGCCGCGATCATGCGGGGCAGCGGCGCGGCGCCGGGCTTCGGCGTGTACGTACCGAGGCTCATGAACGCAGCTCCTTGCCGGTGAGTTCGAGGAAGACATCTTCGAGGGTGTGGCGCTCGACGGCGATCCCGTCGGGCATCACGCCGTGCTGCGCGCACCAGGACGTGACGGTCGCCAGCAGCTGCGGATCCACCTCGCCGGTGATCCGGTACGCCCCGGGCGTGAGCTCGGCCGCCGCGGTACCGTCCGGCAGCGCCTTGAGCAGCGAGCCGACGTCCAGCCCGGGCCGCCCGGTGAAGCGCAGCGTGTTCTCGGCGCCGCCCCGGCACAGCTGCTCGGGACTGCCGCCGGCGATGACCCGGCCCGCGTCGATGATCGCGACATCGTCGGCGAGCTCCTCGGCCTCGTCCATGAAGTGGGTGGTGAGGACGGTCGAGACACCGTCGGCACGGAGCTCGCGTACGAGCTCCCAGGTGGATCGGCGGGCCTGCGGGTCGAGGCCGGCGGTCGGCTCGTCCAGGAAGACCAGTTCGGGGCGGCCGACGACGGCCATCGCCAGCGCGAGCCGCTGCTGCTGGCCGCCGGAAAGCCGCCGGTATGCCGTACGGCCGCAGCTGCCGAGCCCCAGCCGCTCGATCAGCACGTCCACATCCAGCGGATGGGCGTGCAGTTTGGCCATATGGCGCAGCATCTCGTCGGCCCGGGCGCCCGAGTACACACCGCCGGACTGGAGCATCACGCCGATCCGGGGGCGGAGTCTGCCGGCGTCGGCGACGGGGTCGAGGCCCAGGACGCGCACCGTGCCCGCGTCGGCGCGCCGGTAGCCCTCACACGTCTCGATCGTGGTGGTCTTGCCGGCTCCGTTGGGGCCGAGAACGGCGGTCACGGAGCCCTGGAGGACCTCGAGATCGAGGCCGTCCACGGCCGTCTTGGATCCGTACTGCTTGACCAGGCCACGGATCTGGACGACGGGCTCGCTTCGCATGCCGGGAAGTCTAGGCGGGGGGCCGAGGGCCCCGGGGCGCGGGGGCCCGGGACCGTCGCACACCGATTCCGTCACGCGGTGGACCCGGCACCTCAGGGTGACTGCCGGTGGCCGATGCGACCCGTGCGGCGGAGCGCCGGGGGCTTCGCGGAGCTGAGCCGAGGGGACGCAGTACGTGCCCAACCTCGATCCGGCGCCGGAGGCGGCCATCCGTTCGGTCCATGACCGGGCCTCGAGTTCCGGGTCACGGACGGGGGCAGGCGGGCTGGTCAACCTGTGGTCGGTGGCACATTTCGGCAAGGCTCCGGTGCATTCGATCAGGGTCGCCGACCGCCCGGATCCGGCCGGTTGATTTCGTAGCAATGACCTGGTCAGGACCCGTCCGGCAGCCGCTGGACGGCCCCGGCGCTTAGGTGACCCTTAGTGATGAAGCGCACCGGACCACGTCTTGGACGTCGGTTGTCACGGCCAGAGGAATTACGCAACAATGGCGTTGTGAAAAACGTTGGCGAGGCTCCTCACGAGGAACTTGCGACCGGGGAGCGCTCCACGCGCAACCGGGTCGCCCGGTCCGTCCTGGACCACGGCCCGTCCACCGTGGCCGACCTCGCTACGCGCCTCGGCCTCACCCAGGCAGCTGTACGCCGTCACCTCGACTCGCTCGTCTCCGACAATGTCGTCGAGCCCCGTGAGCAGCGGATCTACGGCGCGCGCACCCGCGGGCGACCCGCCAAGGTGTTCGCCCTCACCGACTGCGGCCGGGACGCCTTCGACCAGTCGTACGACACGCTGGCCGTCGACGCGCTCCGCTGGATCGAGCGGACCGCGGGTGGCGGAGCGGCGGGAGAGGCGGCCGTCGCCGCCTTCGCCCGGGACCGGATGGCCACGCAGGCGGAGGCCTACCGCAAGGCGGTGGACGCCGCGGCGCCCGAGGAACGCACCGAAGCGCTGGCCAAGGCCCTGAGCGTCGACGGGTACGCTGCTACGGCGCGTAACGCACCGGTCGGCCAGCAGCTCTGTCAGCACCACTGCCCGGTCGCTCATGTCGCCGAGCAGTACCCCCAGCTGTGTGAGGCTGAGACCGAGGTCTTCTCTCGTCTCCTGGGAACGCATGTACAGCGTCTGGCCACCATCGCCCATGGTGACGGCGTCTGTACGACGTTCATCCCGCACAGCTCACCCCAGACCACCACACAGTCAGCATCTGCAAATACGGCCGGGAGGAACCCCGCATGACTCTCCCCACGGAGACTGCCCACCCCGAACTCGAGGGTCTGGGTACGTACGAATTCGGCTGGGCCGACTCCGACGCGGCCGGTGCCACGGCCAAGCGCGGCCTCTCCGAGGCGGTCGTCCGCGACATCTCGGAGAAGAAGAACGAGCCGGAGTGGATGCTGAAGCTGCGGCTCAAGGGTCTGCGGCTGTTCGGCAAGAAGCCCATGCCGAGTTGGGGCTCGGACCTGTCGGGCATCGACTTCGACAACATCAAGTACTTCGTGCGCTCCACGGAGAAGCAGGCGGAGTCCTGGGAGGACCTGCCCGAGGACATCAAGAACACGTACGACAAGCTCGGCATCCCGGAGGCGGAGAAGCAGCGCCTGGTCGCCGGTGTCGCGGCCCAGTACGAGTCCGAGGTCGTCTACCACCAGATCCGTGAGGACCTGGAGGAGCAGGGCGTCATCTTCCTCGACACGGACACCGCGCTGAAGCAGCACCCGGAGCTCTTCCAGGAGTACTTCGGCACGGTCATCCCTGTCGGCGACAACAAGTTCGCCTCGCTGAACTCCGCCGTGTGGTCCGGTGGCTCCTTCATCTACGTCCCCAAGGGCGTGAAGGTCGACATCCCGCTTCAGGCCTACTTCCGTATCAACACGGAGAACATGGGCCAGTTCGAGCGGACGCTGATCATCGTCGACGAGGACGCCTACGTCCACTACGTCGAGGGCTGTACCGCCCCGATCTACTCCTCGGACTCGCTGCACAGCGCCGTTGTCGAGATCATCGTCAAGAAGGGCGGCCGCTGCCGCTACACGACGATCCAGAACTGGTCGAACAACGTCTACAACCTGGTCACCAAGCGCGCCGTGGCGTACGAGGGCGCGACCATGGAGTGGGTCGACGGCAACATCGGCTCCAAGGTCACCATGAAGTACCCGGCCGTCTACCTGATGGGCGAGCACGCCAAGGGCGAGACCCTGTCCATCGCCTTCGCGGGCGAGGGCCAGCACCAGGACGCCGGCGCCAAGATGGTCCACATGGCCCCGAACACCTCCTCGAACATTGTTTCCAAGTCGGTGGCGCGAGGCGGCGGCCGTACCTCCTACCGCGGTCTGATCGAGATCGGCGAGGGCGCTGCGGGCTCGAAGTCCAATGTGCTCTGTGACGCGCTGCTGGTCGACACGATCTCCCGCTCCGACACATACCCGTACGTGGACGTCCGCGAGGACGACGTGTCCATGGGCCACGAGGCGACCGTCTCCAAGGTCTCCGACGACCAGCTCTTCTACCTGATGAGCCGCGGTATGACGGAGTTCGAAGCGATGGCGATGATCGTGCGCGGCTTCGTCGAGCCGATCGCCAAGGAACTGCCCATGGAGTACGCGCTGGAGCTCAACCGGCTGATCGAGCTGCAGATGGAGGGGTCGGTCGGCTAAGGCCCCGCCCTCCCCGAGCAGCGACTGTTTTTCGACGTAGGAAGAGAGCAAGACGACAGCCATGGCTGAGGCTCAGAACATTCCGGCGGGCTCCACCACTGCCGGTTCGATCGCGGTGGCCGCCGAGTCGACCGTCGCCACCCGCATGAGTGCACCGCCGTCCTTCGACGTGGCGGACTTCCCGGTCCCGCACGGCCGGGAGGAGGAGTGGCGCTTCACTCCGCTCGAGCGGCTGGCCGGTCTGCACGACGGCACCGCCGTCGCTACCGGCAGCGCCGTCAAGGTCGCGATCGACGCCCCCGAAGGCGTGATCATCGAGACCGTCGGCCGTGATGACCCACGGCTCGGCAGGGCGGGCACCCCGGTGGACCGTGTCGCCGCCCAGGCGTACTCCTCCTTCGAGACGGCCTCGGTCGTCACCGTGCCCAAGGAGACGGTGCTCACCGAGCCGGTCCGTATCGCCGTGCACGGAGAAGGCGGCACCGCCTACGCCCACCAGATCATCGAACTCGGCGCCTTCGCCGAGGCCGTCGTGGTCATCGACCACACCGGTGACGCGGTGCTCGCCTCCAATGTCGACTACCTGCTCGGCGACGGAGCGAAGCTCACCGTCGTCTCCGTCCAGGACTGGGACGACAAGTCCGTCCACGTCTCCCAGCACAATGCGCTGGTCGGCAGGGACGCCTCCTTCAAGTCGATCGTCGTCACCTTCGGCGGCGACGTCGTACGCCTGCACCCCCGCGTTTCCTACGCGGGCACCGGTGGCGAGGCCGAGCTTTTCGGCCTGTACTTCACCGACGAGGGTCAGCACCAGGAGCACCGCCTCTTGGTCGACCACAACGCCCCGCACTGCCGCTCCAACGCCGCCTACAAGGGCGCGTTGCAGGGCCAGGACGCGCACGCGGTGTGGATCGGCGATGTCCTGATCGAGGCCGTGGCCGAGGGCACGGACACATACGAGATGAACCGCAACCTCGTCCTCACGGACGGCGCGCGCGTCGACTCCGTACCGAACCTGGAGATTGAGACCGGCGAGATCGTCGGCGCCGGTCACGCCTCCGCCACCGGCCGCTTCGACGACGAGCAGCTCTTCTACCTGCAGTCCCGTGGCATCCCGGCCGACGAGGCGCGCCGCCTGGTGGTCCGTGGCTTCTTCGCCGAGCTGGTCCAGAAGATCGGCCTGCCCGACGTCGAGGAGCGCCTGCTGGCCAAGATCGACGCGGAGCTGGAGGCATCCGTCTGATGGCAGCCTTCGTCCGAGCCTGTGGGCTGAGCGAGCTGGAGGAGGGCACCCCGAAGCGGGTGGAACTCGACGGCACGCCGGTGTCCCTCGTCCGCACCGAGGGCGAGGTGTTTGCGATCAACGACATCTGCTCGCACGCGAATGTCTCCCTGTCCGAGGGCGAGGTGGAGGACTGTCAGATCGAGTGCTGGCTGCACGGCTCCAGCTTCGACCTCCGCACCGGTAAGCCGTCCGGCCTTCCCGCGACGCGCCCCGTCCCCGTATACCCCGTAAAGATCGAAGGGGACGATGTGCTCGTCTCCGTCACCCAGGAGTCCTGAGTCACCCATGGCAACGCTTGAAATCCGCGACCTGCACGTCTCCGTCGAGGCCGAGAACGGCCCCCGGGAGATCCTCAAGGGCGTCGACCTGACCGTGAAGCAGGGCGAGACACACGCCATCATGGGCCCCAACGGCTCCGGCAAGTCGACCCTCGCCTACTCCATCGCGGGCCACCCCAAGTACACGATCACCAGTGGCACCGTGACTCTGGACGGCGAGGACGTCCTGGAGATGACCGTCGACGAGCGCGCCCGCGCAGGCATGTTCCTGGCCATGCAGTACCCGGTCGAGGTCCCCGGCGTCTCCGTCTCCAACTTCCTGCGTACGTCGGCGACGGCGATCCGCGGCGAGGCCCCCAAGCTGCGTACCTGGGTGAAGGAGGTCAAGTCCGCCATGGAACAGCTCCAGATGGACCCGGCCTTCGCCGAGCGCAATGTGAACGAGGGCTTCTCCGGCGGTGAGAAGAAGCGCCACGAGATCCTTCAGCTGGAACTTCTCAAGCCGAAGATCGCGATCCTGGACGAGACCGACTCCGGCCTGGACGTCGACGCGCTGCGTCAGGTCGCCGAGGGCGTCAACCGCGTCCACGGGACCGGCGAGGTCGGCACCCTGCTGATCACGCACTACACGCGCATCCTGCGCTACATCAAGCCCGACTTCGTGCACGTGTTCGCGAACGGCCGCATCGCCGAGTCCGGCGGCGCCGAGCTCGCCGACAAGCTCGAGGCCGAGGGCTACGAGGCATACACGAAGGGTGGCGTATCCGCGTGACACAGCTGCCGGGCCTCCTCGACACCGAGGCGATCCGCAAGGACTTCCCGATCCTGGACCGCCTGGTCCACGACGGGAAGAAGCTCGTGTACCTGGACAACGCGGCGACGTCACAGACGCCGCGCCAGGTGCTCGATGTGCTGAGCGAGTACTACGAACAGCACAATGCCAACGTCCACCGCGGTATTCATGTGCTCGCCGAGGAGGCCACGGCGCTGTACGAGGGTGCCCGCGACAAGGTCGCCGCCTTCATCAACGCGCCCAGCCGCGACGAGGTCATCTTCACCAAGAACGCCTCGGAGTCGCTCAACCTCGTGGCGAACATGCTCGGCTGGGCCGATGAGCCCTACCGCGTGGACCACGAGACCGAGATCGTCATCACGGAGATGGAGCACCACTCCAACATCGTTCCGTGGCAGCTGCTCTCGCAGCGCACCGGCGCGAAGCTGAGGTGGTTCGGCCTCACCGACGACGGCCGTCTCGATCTGTCCAACATCGACGAGATCATCACCGAGAAGACGAAGATCGTCTCCTTTGTGCTGGTCTCCAACATCATGGGCACCATCAACCCCGTCGAGGCGATCGTCCGCCGTGCGCAGGAGGTCGGCGCGCTGGTCCTGATAGACGCCTCGCAGGCCGCCCCGCACATGGTGCTCGACGTGCAGGCGCTGCAGGCCGACTTTGTGGCCTTCACCGGCCACAAGATGTGCGGCCCGACCGGTATCGGTGTGCTGTGGGGCCGCCAGGAGCTGCTCGAGGACCTGCCGCCGTTCCTCGGCGGCGGCGAGATGATCGAGACCGTGTCGATGCACTCGTCGACGTACGCTCCGGCGCCGCACAAGTTCGAGGCCGGTACGCCCCCGATCGCCCAGGCCGTAGGCCTCGGCGCGGCCGTGGACTACCTCACCTCGATCGGCATGGACAAGATCGCCCAGCATGAGCACGTCCTCACCGAGTACGCGGTGAAGCGGCTGCTCGAGGTCCCGGACCTGCGCATCATCGGCCCCACCACGGCCGAGGACCGCGGCGCGGCGATCTCCTTCACGCTCGGCGACATCCACCCGCACGACGTGGGCCAGGTCCTCGACGAGCAGGGCATCGCGGTCCGGGTCGGCCACCACTGCGCGCGGCCCGTCTGCCTGCGGTACGGAATTCCTGCGACCACGCGAGCGTCGTTCTATCTGTACTCCACGCCGTCGGAGGTCGATGCCTTGGTCGACGGGCTGGAGCACGTACGGAACTTCTTCGGCTAGGGGCTGGGACGTGTTGTGCCTTCCCGGGGGAACCCCCGTCCCCCGGCAGGAGAGGCACCTGGACGGACCGGCGAGAGGACGCGAGGTCAATCGCAGTGAAGCTTGATTCGATGTACCAGGAAGTCATCCTGGACCACTACAAGCACCCTCATGGGCGTGGTCTGCGGGATGGCGATGCCGAGGTGCACCACGTCAATCCGACGTGCGGCGACGAGATCACACTCCGCGTACGGTACGAGGGCTCGCTCATCGCGGACATCAGCTACGAGGGTCAGGGCTGCTCCATCAGCCAGGCCAGCGCGTCCGTACTGAACGAGCTGCTCGTCGGCAAGGAGCTCACCGAGGCGCAGAAGATCCAGGCCACCTTCCTGGAGCTGATGCAGTCCAAGGGTCAGACCGAGCCGGACGACGCGATGGAGGAGGTGCTGGAGGACGCGGTCGCGTTCGCCGGCGTCTCCAAGTACCCGGCCCGGGTTAAGTGCGCTCTGCTGAGTTGGATGGCCTGGAAGGACGCGACCGCCCAGGCACTGGGAGACGGCGCGGAGAGGAAGACGGCATGACCGAGAACGCAGGAGCCGCACTGAAGCCGGCCTCCGAGGAAGAAGTCCGCGAGGCGCTGTACGACGTCGTCGACCCCGAGCTGGGCATTGACGTCGTCAACCTCGGCCTGATCTACGGCATCCATATCGACGACGCCAATATCGCCACCCTCGACATGACGCTGACGTCCGCGGCCTGTCCGCTGACCGATGTCATCGAGGACCAGGCGAAGGCGGCGACGGACGGTATCGTCAACGAGCTGAAGATCAACTGGGTCTGGATGCCGCCGTGGGGCCCGGACAAGATCACGGACGACGGCCGCGAGCAGCTGCGCGCGCTCGGTTTCAACGTCTGAGCCGACGTCTGAGCCTGGCCTGAGCCCACGTCTGGGCCGGCCACCCCGAGATCCGGCAAACGGCCATGCCCGCCAGGCAGACTGGCGGGCATGGCCGTTTCTCTGTACACCGTCGTCATCGACTCCCACGATCTGCCCGCGCTCGCCCGCTTCTGGAGTCAGGTCCTGAACTGGAAGGTGGCCTTCGAGGCCGAGGACGAGATCGTCATCGGGGCCGACGAGTCCACCCTGCCGGGGATCACCTTTGTGCCTGTGGGCGAGCGGAAGACCGTCAAGAACAGACTGCACATCGATCTCACGCCCGACGACCAGGCCGCCGAGGCGAGCGAAGCGAGATGGGGGTCCCCCCGGCCGAAGGCTGGGGGAGGATCATCGGGCTCGGGGCGCGGCGGGCCGACGTCGGGCAGGGGCCGGACGTGACCTGGGTGGTGCTCGCCGACCCCGAGGGCAATGAGTTCTGTGTGCTGCGGCCGAAGAAGACCCTGATCGACCAGACCGACCGGATCGACTAGTACGCGGGCGGTACGGCGGCGGCCTCGGCGAGGACCGGGGCCAGGTTCTCCTTGCGGATGCGCTGGTCGACGTAGAGCAGGCTGGTCACCAGCTGCGGGAAGGTGGCGACGAAGATATCGCCGATCAGCTGGCTCAGCAGCAGCACGATCAGCAGACCGCCCATGGAGACCAGCACTTGCGAGGCCGTGGGATCCGGACCCAGGTCCGAGGTGCCGATCGCACCCGGGAACATCCCGATCAGGTTCACCGGAAGCTGGATGATGTAGCTCGCCGCCGCGGCGATGCCGAAAGCGAGCAGTGTGCTGCCGAAGATCCGCCACCAGCCGCCGCGTACGAGGTGGGAGGAGCGGCGCAGCGCCGCCAGCGAACCCTGGCCCTCGAAGACGGCGGCGGCCGGGGCGAGGCTGAACTTCACCCAGAGCCAGGCAGCGAGCGGTGTGGTCGTCAAAGCGCCCAGGAAGGCCAAGGGCGGCACGACGAGCGGCCCGCTCCCCATGGCGAGGAGCGCGATCATGAGGGTGACGAAGGCCAGCAGGAACAGCGCGACCGGGACCAGCAGGATCAGGCTGGTGAGGAAGACCGCGCCGATCACCGCGGGTACCCGGGCGCGGGCCCGGCGCCAGACGGCGCCGAAGGTGGTGGGCCGGCCGAGCACCGCTTCCTGCACGATCGCCGCACAGCCGGCGTAGATCATCGTCGTGGCGAGCAGCATCGCCAGCAGGCCGACGAGCCAGACGCAGCCGAAGGCGATGAGCAACGGCCGGACGTCCTCCCAGGCGGGAGTCCCTTCGTCGGCGAAGACCCGCGGGAGATGACTCCCCACAGCCGCATAGGCGCCGGCGAACGCCGCCGCGACCACGGCTACCGCCGCTCCGTAGACGACCGCGGCTATGCCGAACAACTGCTTCCAGTAGCGGCCGATCGTTGCGAATGCCCCGCCCAGGACATCGCCGAGGCCGAGCGGAGCCAGCGGGATCACTCCGGGCTTCGGTGGCGGCGGGGGCATCCAGCCGCCCCAGCCCGGAGGGCCTGCGTGCGGCGTGTTCCCGTATGCCATCGGTGTGTCTCCCGCGCGTATTGTGCCTGGTCGGACGGGACACCGTAGCGGGACGGGCGGCGGCGGGTTACGGCGCCCCCTTCGCCTTGCCCTTCGTCGCGGCCCGTGCCCCGCTCCTGGTCTCGGCCGTCGCCTCGCGGAGCGCGGGCCCGGCCTGCTCGAAGTAACGGACGAGGACGCGCAGTTCGTCGGCGCTGAAGCCGTCGAAGACCTCGGCCATCCGGCGGCGGCCCGCGCCGAAGGCCGCCTCGTCCTGCTCGCGGGTGAGCGGCACCGCCTCGACAACGACCCGTCGGCGGTCGGCCGGATCGGGGCGGCGGTGGATCCAGCCGGCCTGTTCGAGGCGGTCGACGAGCCGGGTCGTGGCGCTCTGCGAGAGTCCGATGCGTGCGGCGAGCCCACCGGTGGTCAAGGGTCCTGCGAGTTCCAGGGCGTTGAGCGCGTACACATCGGTGGGGTTCTGCCCGAGAGTCTCGGCCGCCGCCTGGCCGTGCAGGACGACGGCGGTGAGGTAGTCGCGGTAGACGCGCGCGAGCTGCCCGGGCAGCGGTCCGTATTCCTGGTCGGACATCGTCCGCCACCTTTCCCGGGACACCTGGCCGTCTGTTGTTTGCGCCCGTACATATATTGCACGATGCGCCGTTGTGTACGGTCGTACGCAACGATGTGTACACTCGTACGCATGGGATACGGACTGCTGGCCGCGGCGATCGCGGCGGAGGTGGCCGGGACGACGGCCATGAAGTACAGCGAAGGCTTCACCAGGCTGTGGCCCTCGCTGCTCACCGTCGTGGGCTATCTGCTCGCCTTCTCGCTGCTCGCACGCACGCTGAAGACGATGTCGGTGGGCACCGCGTACGCGATCTGGGCCGGCGTCGGCACGGCCGCGATCGCCGTCATCGGCATGATGTTCCTGGGCGAGTCGACCAGCCTGGTCAAGATCGCGGGCATCGCCCTGGTGATCGCCGGAGTCGTGGTGCTCAGCATGGGCGGAGCCCACTGATGGCGCGAAGGTACGACCCCGAACGGCGCGAGCGCATCATCGACGCCGCGATCCGGGTGGTCGGGCGCAACGGGATCGCCGGGCTCAGCCACCGCACCGTGGCGGCCGAGGCGGATGTGCCGCTCGGCTCGACGACGTACCACTTCGCCTCCCTCGACGAGCTGTTGGTCGCCGCGTTGCGCCAGGCCAACGAGGGTTTCGCGGCGGCGGTACGGGACAGTGGCGCGCTCGCCGACCCGGACGCCGATATCGCGGAGGAGCTCGCGCGGCTGATGGGGGAGTGGCTCGCGGGTGACCGCACCGGGGTCGAGCTGGAGTACGAGCTCTATCTGGCTGCCCTGCGGCGGCCCGCGCTGCGGCCGGTCGCGGCTCAGTGGTGCGAGGGCCTCGCCGAGACGCTGGCCCGGCGGACCGATCCGGTCACCGCGCGGGCCCTGGTGGCGCTGATGGACGGGATCTGTCTGCAGGTGCTGCTGACGGGCGCGCGCTACGAGGCGGAGTACGCGCGTGAGATCCTGGCGCGGATCATCGGCTGAGCGGTGCGGCTGCCGGCCTCCGGCGGGGACACCGTGGTGGGTACCGACACCCTCGTGGAGACCGCCGTCCTCGGCAACCCTCACCTCCGCCCCTGGTCCGGCCCGGGGTGGACGCGAGACCGGCACCTGAGACCGGTTCGCCCCGGCCCGCCCCGGCCGGTTAAGTTTTCTGTCATGACCGACACCACTGCTCCTCGCACCACCGGCGCCGTCGCCGCCGGACTCGCCACCCTCACCGCCGACGGCACCGTCCTCGACACCTGGTTCCCCGCCCCCGTGCTCGCCGCCGAGCCCGGTCCGGCCGGCACCGAGCGGCTGACCGGCGAGCAGGCCGCCGAGCTCCTTGGAGCGGGCGCCGCGAAGGCCATCGGGTCCGACCCCCGCCGCGGGGTCGAGGTTGTCGCCGTCCGTACGGTCATCGCCTCGCTCGACGACAAGCCGCTGGACGCCCACGACGCGTACCTGCGTCTGCACCTGCTCTCGCACCGCCTGGTCAAGCCGCACGGCCAGAGTCTGGACGGCCTCTTCGGGCTGCTCGCCAATGTCGCCTGGACCTCGCTCGGTCCGGTCGCCGTCGACGACGTGGAGAAGGTCCGGCTGAATGCCCGTGCCGAGGGTCTGCACCTGCAGGTGACGAGCATCGACAAGTTCCCGCGGATGACGGACTACGTCGCGCCCAAGGGTGTACGCATCGCCGACGCCGACCGGGTCCGCCTCGGCGCGCACCTCGCCGAGGGCACCACGGTCATGCACGAGGGCTTCGTCAACTTCAACGCCGGCACGCTCGGCACGTCGATGATCGAGGGCCGGATCTCCGCGGGCGTCGTCGTCGGGGACGGCTCCGACATCGGCGGTGGCGCCTCGACCATGGGCACGCTCTCCGGTGGCGGCAACGTCCGTATCGTCATCGGCGAGCGCTGCCTGATCGGCGCCGAGGCGGGCGTCGGCATCGCGCTCGGCGACGAGTGTGTCGTCGAGGCCGGTCTGTACGTCACCGCCGGCACCCGGGTCACCATGCCCGACGGGCAGATCGTCAAGGCGCGCGAGCTGTCCGGCGCGAGCAACATCCTCTTCCGCCGCAACTCGGTCACCGGCGCCGTGGAGGCCCGCCCGAACAACGCGGTCTGGGGCGGCCTCAACGAGGTACTGCACAGCCACAACTGATCATTGGTGGCCGTGAGCTGCGGCCGTGTTTTCGATCAGTGCTCTGGCCTGCTGCTGAGCTGTCGGCAGTTGTCGGCGTTGGTCATCATTGAGCGCCCTTCCACGGCCCGGAGACGGCCCGGGGGAGGGCGCTCAACTCGTTGGGGTGACATCTGCTTTGTAAGCCTGGCGCCGAACGTAGGACGGTCTTGGCTGGTCAGCAGCCGTACAGCAGGGCCAAGCCTGTCAGCGCGTACCTGCACCGCCTCACACCCCAATTGACCGTGACTGACCGCTCGATCTGGCACGGATCTGGCACGCGCGCGCCGCCAACACGTGCCTTGTAAATGCGATCACGGCACGGAGGCGGCCCCGGCCTACCGCTTGTGTGCTTCGAACCAGCGGATCGCGGTGATGGCTAGCTGGACTTCTGGCAGTGGGACTCTGCACCGAGTTCTCCCGATGGGTGGTCCGGTCCTTCGACCGTCGCCGCGGCACTCGCAAGCGTCACGAACGGCGATCGGCTGCAACTCGCCCTCTTCTCTCCTGGGTCTGAGAGCCTTGGAGATCCGGCGAATAGCAAGGAGCAGGCTGTGGCGGTTGAGTTACCGGCGGAGGTACAGGAGCGGGGCGAGAGGCTGGGGAGGGGTGTCAGGTACGCCTTGAAGGTGCTGTGCGGGCAGCTTGAGGACAATCCCCTGCTGGGGAGCCCCACGGGAGAGCCGTCTATGTACGCGGCACGGATCGACGGTGAAACCTTCGAGGACTGCCCGGAACTGGACGTGCAGTACGCCTACGGACCTCCCGTGCTGGCCGAGGGGCAGGTACGGATCGTGAGCGTCGAGGCAGCGCAACCGGCTGCCGTCGCCCCGGAACGGGAGCCCGTAGCGGCCCCAGATCCCCGCCTGGAGGAGATGGCGGCGCGGCAGGTCACTGCCGCCTGGCAGCGCGTCGAAACGTGGCTGCGCGACCATGCGCCCGTGTCGTTCGATTCGCTGCAAGAAGGGGCGTCAAGCGAGGAGATCGACAGGGCGGAGAGGGAACTCGGCGTCAGGGTTCCGGGTGACTTGAGAGCTCTGTGGCATCTGCATCGCGGCGTCCAGTCCAGCTCCGGTGCCGCGTTCTTGCCGGATAATGCGAAGCTCATGACCATTGCCGAGGCCATCGAACTTCACCAGCGCTGGGGGCAGATCTACGACTTCGGCGACGGCCTGTGGGACCACCGCTGGATACCCGTCTGCACGCTCGGCGAACACAGCTGGTCGAACGGCCTCTACCTGGATGCCGGCACGGGCGAAGTGTGGTCCTGGGACGAGTTCGCCAACCGGCGGGTCGAGTTCGAGTCTTTGACCACCCTTCTTGAGGAGATGGCCGACGCCCTTGAGGCGCCTTCCCTGGCGGGTTCGGCCAAGCCTGGCCTGGTAGACGGCGCCCTCGTGTGGGGAACTCCTTGACCTGCTGACGGGCCACGAGACGGGGCGGGGGCCAGCAATGTTGGCCCCCGCCCCCTGCTTCGGTCGATGTCAGGCCTTGCGCCAGGAGCAGGTGGTGCTTGCGTTCACGCAGTGCTCGAATCCGGGGTTGCTGACGAAGAATCCGTCGTTGTCCAGGAGACGCCAGATGGAGGGCTGGAGCTTCTTGAAGGCACCTCGGTTCTGGTCCGCGTTGATTCCGGCCCGCCCGCACCGCTCTTTCCCAGTGGGCCCCTTGGTGGCCTTGCGGGTGTCGGCGAACAGGCCGAAGTTGGCGCTGCCGTCACCCATCTTGTCGGTGTTGAGCTGGGCACACTCGTCGCCGGAGGTGACCTGGTTGACACCGCCGGGGAAGCCGCCGCTCTCGTGGGTGGAGGCCATGGCGTACTCGTCGCAGTCCATGGTGCCCACCGAGGCATCCGCCTTGGGTACTGTCCAGTTGCCACATACCTTGTTACGGCTCTTGTCCGAGTCCCACGGCTTGCCGTCGGGACCAGTCGCGGTCGAGTCGGGGCCGAAGTAGTGCAGGAGCGAATCCCACCTCACCGAGCCGGCGTGGTCGGGCATCTTCTCCTGCATCAGCCAGTAGTAGGCGCCCGCGGCAGGGTAAAGGTTGGTGTCGACGGTGTAGGTCGGCTTGAAGAACGGCAGCACGCATCCGGGCGCCACGCCATTGAGGATGTCGTCGCAGCGCGGGGCGAGTTCCCGTACGGACTCGACTCCACTGGTACCCAGACCGACGGTCACCTGAAGGGCATTGCTGGCGTCCACGGTGCCGGTGATCGACCAGCCGAGGTCGATTGTCTCCTTGCCGGTGCCGTTCCATTGAGTCAGGTATCGTCCCCAGCGCCCGCTGAACTCCGTCCAGTCGTTGGCGTCCCAGTGTGCGTCGGACGTGTTGTTCTGGTTGTCCGCCCACTTGGTCTGGGAGACAACGCAAGAGTCGCAGTTGTCTCCGGCGTTCCACTTGAGGGTGACGCCCTCAAGATCTGGGTCGATTCGCGTCGGGACCAGGTAGATCTGTTGGTCGAACTCCGCGAAGTTGCTGCCGCTGGAACCCTTGTTGGGGTAGGCCTTGATGCGTTGCTCGATCTCGAAGTGGGCCATGCCGAGCGCGGGGCTGTCCGGATCGGTGCTGAGGAAGTACATGTCAACGCCACCGACGTTCTTCAAGCAGGCTTCGGTGCGGTTCATGTAGTCCTTGCCCGCCGGCTTTTCGTAGCACCAGTCCACCAGCTCGACGGCAGGGCTCCCGGGAGCCAGTCGAGGGTCAGCAGGCGGGCCATCCTTGGACGGCGGGGTCATCTCGATACACAGCTTGCGGCCCTGGGGATCGGCTGCAGAGCACTTCCGGTCGCTCTTGCGGGCGCTGGGAGGATCGGCGTTGGTGCGCGTGAACTCTCGTACCTTCTGCGCGACCGGGTCGATGATGGACGAGGTCTGGGGCGCGGGGAAGGTCACGTAGGGGTTGATGCGGAAGTTCGCGTACGGCGACCATTCGGTCTCGTACAGGCTGCCGTCGTAGGCGGAGGTGCGGAACGTATACGTCACGCCCGGCTTCAGCTTCCCGTACGGGACAGGGACCTGCGCGAGCTTGCCCGAGTCGACGTAGCCCGATACCAGAACCCCGTACTCGCCGGGGCCGTCCAAGTCGACCTTGGTCTTGGGCTTGCCGTTGGCGTCAGTCGTCCATACCTCGAAGGTCAGGTTCGCCTTGTCGCGGTCTGGATCGGTGACGGTGTTGCGCAGCACGACATCGGGAGTGATGACGTTCCAGGTGCTGCCGCTCTTGACGAACTGCGGGCCGGCCGACGGGTTCTTGCCCGATTCGGGGCGTTGCCCGCCGGCCGCGAGGTCTTCCGGGCCGGCAGCCGCAAGCGACGCCGGAGAATAGGAGGGGGTGGGGCTGGGTGCGGAGTCGGCGGCCGTGGCCGTGCCTATTCCCGCGAGCAGAGCCAGGACGGCGCCCGCAGCAACGTTCCGTAGCCCTGACAGAGTGCGTAAGGGTCTCAACCTAGAGCCTTCCATGAGCGTACGTATGTTCGATGCAAGCTCATCAGAAAACGTCCGCCGACACGATGGCCTAACCAGCCACAGTGCGACGGGAGTCGGCCGCGGGCCAGAACGGCAAAGATGGTTCCAACCTCGGTATCTGGCACGGGGGCAACCACGGCGGCACCATATTCCCTGTTCACTCGTCAGCCGCTACCTTCACGTCCGCCGTTGTTTCGCCCCTGCAGCGCCAGAGGAGGTGCGGCGCCAACAAGCCCTCTCTAGAAGATCCAGCTCGTTGAGTAGAGCCCCGCTGACGCTGCGGACGGGCTCCTTGGCGAGGTCGGCGGAGCGGGTTTGGCCGGTGTCCTGCCTGGTTTGGGGTCGTGCATGATCAGGGGGCCGTACGCTTGCCGGCTACTCGGGCAGGTTTCACCCCTGCCCGCAATGTGTCCGAGTGGCCCCCTGGTCTTGCTCGACGCGGGTCCCGAATCGGGGAGTGTGGGTAAAGCCGTGGAGCCGTCCGTCCCCACCCCCGGCCTGGTTCTTTCGCCCCCTTGTGGGCGCGGGCGGGCGACGACGTGCGGCCCCGGTGGCGTAGACATGGAGGGGCAAGCGCGGCGGCGTCCGGCCGGCGCCGCCGCACTCCGTGCGGCACCTCTGATCTCTGATCAGACTGCTACCGCAGTTCAGGAGGCCGGGAAAGCAGACGCCCCAGGCGTCAACTGTGGTCATTCTCCTGAGCTTCCACCGTTCTCCCGATGGGCCAGTTCCCTGGTGTCGTTGAAGCCTTCTGGGGGCCACGCGGGCCCATGGCGGGCAAGGGGAAGAAGCCATCCCGTGGGGCTGGGCTGCGTGGCGGTGGCTGGGTTGGTAATGATCCTCGCTCGCTGACCGAATGCCGGTCGGACAGCGAGCGCAGCGAGCCTTGATCGAGGTAGAGAAACCTGTAACAGGTCCCCTGGAACTGCTTAGTTCAGGTCGTACTCCGCCGTGAGCTGGCGTCCCGCCCCCATGAAGTCGGTGGCGTACTCCGTCACAGAACCGTGCTGGTCCCAGTAGTAGTTGCTCATGGTCAGGGCGAGAGTGCCCGCCTCGATATCGAGCAAGGCAGCCGCGTCTTCGGGCACAGGCTGCACGCACACAACGTCACGCCTCCGCACGGCACGCCGCCCGGTCCGGTCCTCGATCAGACCGAACGTCATCTTCGGCAGCTTCTCCGGCACGGCCAGCTCGGGGGCGCTCTCGGCCAGTTCACCCGGCAGCCACGACGTGGACAGGGTGATGACACCCTCGTCGTCCAGGTACCGCCGCTGGCGACGGACGACCTGTGCGCCCTCGTCCAGCCCGAGAGCCTCGGCGACATTGGCCGGCGCGGGCACCAGACCAGCGCTCACGATCTCAACGCGCTCGCCGGGGCGGAAGCCGCTACCCGTCGCCCGCTGGAGCTGGAGGCGGTCCGAGCCGCTCGTCAGCTTCCGTCCGAGGTCCACGAACGTGCCCTGCGTCGAGGACCGCACGTACCCCTCGGCCTGGAGCTGCTTCACGCCCTTCGCTGCCGTGGCGGTGGCTACACCCCACTCTTCGGCGATCTCAGCGATAGACGGCAGCTTGGTGTCCTGTGGCAGGGCGCCGTCGACGATCTGCTGTCGGAAGTGATCCGCGATCTGCATGAACGGCGGCGCGGCCCGTTGGACTCGCGGTGTCATTTCTCCTCCTCCGAGCTCGTCTGCTAGCACACAGAGAAGAGTACCCCGCAAAGCCCTTGCGATTGTGTACTAGCACACGTATACATGGACGTGAGCTAGTACACGTCGCCGGGGGCGACGGCCTACCGCCAAGCAGAATCGCCGCCCCCGGCTCCCTCGAAGGGAGCTTCCATCATGCCTGCGACGCCTACCGCTCCGCACTCGGCCTTATCTCCGGCTGCTGTGGCTGAACTGCCTGACGTGTCGTTGATTCTCGCGCTGTACGCATCGGACTGGGTGAACGAGCGTCGTCCGGACCTGTCGAAGGTCGCCGCGTTCATGGTTGACGGCGCGAACCGCTGGGGCCTGCGCGAGATCATCGTTCGGACCTGCGACCTGGTGACCTTCTGGAGCCACTGCGCCGACAAGACGGCGACGGCGGAAGTATGGGACGCCCACTACGGCCGGTTCGACAACTACCGGGTCATCCACTGCTCGTTCCCGCCTCGGCAGTTGGTCACGGTCCGGCGTCATCTGGTCGCGATGGCCGCTGAGGCGGTGGCTGCGTGATGGGAATCTTCAGCCGCAAGGAACGCGACTCCGACCGCGATGTGAACGCCGACATCGAGAAGGCCAAGCGAGAGGGCAGTGAGCTGCTGAAGGTGGCTCAGTTCCACGACAACTACGAGAACCCGCGCTCTGGTCAGGCGACGAAGAACCGGCGGGACACCTCCGGGCCGTCCTGCGAGTCGGCCAGCACCCATCAGAGGGGGCGACGCTGGTGACCCAGCTTGCTGTTTCCCCGGCGGCCGTGGCTGACACTGCGGCCGCTGTGGGCGTTGACCCCGTGACCCTGGCCGACATGCTGCGGGTCGCCAACTCGCCTCGCTTCGAGCGCTGGCAGGAACAGGTCCGGCGGACCGGTGGCTGTGCCAACCCCATCCACTTGAGCGGCTTCTCGCGGACTGTGGACACGCGCACGGGTGAATTCTTCGAGTACTCCACCAGCGACGAACCGGGCGGCCGGTTACGGATCGCGTGCGGCAACCGCCGGGCCTCGCGCTGCCCCTCCTGCGCGTGGACCTACGCGGGGGACACCTATCACCTGATCATGGCCGGACTGGTCGGCGGCAAGGGCATTCCTGCCACCGTGGCCGAGCGCCCTCGCGTCTTCGCGACGCTGACCGCTCCGTCGTTCGGCCCGGTTCATAATCGGCCTGCCTCCGGCCGCTGCCTCTGCGGCACCGCCCACATGGAGGACGATCCCGCGCTGGGTACGGCGCTTGATCCGGAGCGCTACGACTACGCGAGTGCGGTGCTGTGGAACAACCACGCTGGCGCTCTGTGGCAGCGCTTCACCATCTACCTTCGCCGTGAGGTCGCCGCCCGCGCTGGGCTCACCCAAGCTGCGCTTCGGGACCATGCCCGGGTCTCGTTCGGGAAGGTGGCGGAGTTCCAGAAGCGCGGGGCGGTCCACTTCCACGCCATCATTCGTATCGACGGATCAGAGGGGCCCGAGTCTCCGGCTCCGGCCTGGGCCACGGTCGCACTCCTTGACGACGCGATCCGCGCTGCTGCCTCGCGGGCCACGGTTCCGGTGGCTGCTGCCGGCCGCTTCCCCGCCCGGACGCTGCACTGGGGAACGCAACTCGATGTGCAGCCAATCGGCAGTCTGGAAGACCGGGCCGACGTCACCGAGCATGCCGTGGGCGCGTACGTCGCCAAGTACGCCACCAAGGCAGCGGAGACGACCGGCACACTGGATCGTCGTATCGGGGAGCTGAGGGAACTGGACGGCCACCCCGAACTGCCGGAGCACACCCGGCGTCTAATCGAGGCCTGTTGGGACCTGGACGCGGACTATCCGGAACGGCTGCTGGCCCACTGGTCTCACATGCTCGGTTTCCGGGGCCACTTCTCGACCAAGACGCCTCGGTACTCGACCACGCTCGGAGCTCTGCGCGGCGCACGGGCCGACTGGCGTGCCCAGCAAGAACGCCGGGAGAAGGGCTTGCCCGCCCTCGACCAGGACGACGACACAGCAGAGGACACGACCCTGGTGCTCGCGCACTGGGAGTACGCCGGGCAGGGCCACACCCCCGGCGAATCCTGGCTCGCCGCCTCCATCGCCCAAGACCTCAAGGACAACCGCGACATCGGCCGTGAGATGCGGGCGGAACTTGAAGCCGAGGGGGAGTGGTGACCATGGACCGACTGCTCCCCGACCGCTACCTGACCCCGGTTGATCTCGCTGACCTCCTCGGCGTCCCGATCGAGACGGTCTATCAGTGGCGGCGCAAGCGCACCGGGCCCCGCGGCTTCCGCGTCGGCCGACACCTTCGTTACGACCCGCAAGACGTACGGGTCTGGGTCGAATCCCTCATGGAAGGGGCTGCCTGATGGCTGGACACGTCCAAGACCGCTGGTACAAGACTGAACCGGGACCCGACGGCAGGGCCACCAAGACCAAGACCGACCGCTTCGGCGTGGGCCACCGGTACCGCGCTCGCTACATCGGTCCGGACGGCTCCGAGAAGAGCAGGAGTTTCCCGGATAAGCAGAAGCGCAAGGCCGAAGCCTGGCTGTCCAACATCGAATCGGACATGTCGCAGGGGCGCTACATAGATCCGACTGCGGGCGCGGTGACCTTCGGCAAGTACGCCAAGACGTGGATGGCTGCGCTCACGACGGACCCGGTTACGCGCGAGAGTGTCGAGATCCGGCTGAGGGTGCACGCGATCCCGTACCTGGGTGATCGGCCGATGGCATCCTTCCGACCTTCTCATCTGCGTGTGTGGATACGGGAGTTGGAGGCAACCGGCCGAGCAGCCTCGTACCGGCGGTCGATCTTCGCCAACGTATCTGCGGTGTTCACCGCTGCCGTGGAAGACCGGATCATTTCCGAGAACCCTTGCCGTGCGCGTTCGGTGAGGGCGCCGAGATTGGACCCTCGCAAGGTCAAGCCGTGGCCGGTTGATCGCGTCATGGCTGTGCACGAGGCACTACCCGACAACTATCGCGAGATGATCGCGGTCGGTGCAGGCTGCGGCATGCGACAGGGAGAGATCTTCGGCCTGGCCGTTGAAGATGTGGACTTCCTCGGCGGCACGGTTCACGTGGTCCGTCAGGTCAAGCTGATCCGTGGAACTCGGCCCGTGTTCGGGCCTCCGAAGGGCGGCAAGGAACGTGACGTGCCGCTGCCCGAAACCGTGGCCTTTGCGCTGGCTGCGCACATCACGCGACATGAGCCGGTTGAGATCACCTTGCCGTGGAAGACGCTGGACGGCCCGCCGGTGACTGCCTCGCTGATCTTCCTCAGTGCGCATGGCAAGTCTCTGCACCGAACTCGTTTCAACCAGCACGTGTGGAAACCGGCACTTCGGGCCGCTGCTGTACCTCTCGGTCGTGAGAACGGCATGCATGCGCTGAGGCACTTTTACGCCTCAGTGCTCCTGGACGCGGGGGAGAGCATCAAGGCCCTGAGCGAGTACCTCGGCCACCATGACCCGAGCTTCACACTCCGGACGTACACGCACCTGATGCCGGCGAGTGAGACCCGGACGCGGGCTGCGGTGGATCACGTCTTCAAGAACCATGACGTCGCAGATGACGGCCCCGACACGGCCCACGGGGCGGATTGATCCTCTGGCCTGCAACAACATCAGAACAGCCACAACTGAGGTGTCTTCAGGGGGCGGCCCCGCCGCAGGTCCTCAGGCGGACGGGCCGGATGTTGATGCGAGCAGTTCCTCGTATGCCCTTCGCAGCCCGTCGGCCGCCTCCCGGCCGGCGGGCTGCAGCGGTGCACGGACCGGTCCCGAGTCGATCAGTGCCTTCACGGTCACCGTGCCTGGCAGCCCCGACGCCATCATCAACTCGCTCAGCGGGGCGGTGAGTTGATTCAGGCGGGCGGCTTCGGTGACCTGCCCCGTGTCGTACGCGTCGAGCACCGCCCGCAGCTGCCGCGGCGCGACATTCGCGACCGTGCTGACGAAGCCCGCTCCGCCCACCGCGTACAGCGGAAGATTCAGTTCCTCGGAGCCCGAGTAGTACGCCAGCGAGGTCCGGGCAATCACTTTCGTCGAGCCGAGCAGGTCGTACGCGCAGTCCTTGACGGCCATGATCCGCGGATGCCCGGCCAGCCGCAGCAGCGTGTCCGGCTCGATACGGGTGCCGGTGCGGCCCGGGATGTCGTACAGCATGAGGGCGATGCCGACCGCGTCCGCGACCTGCCTGAAGTGCGCCTCGACAGCTGCCTGTGGCGGACGGCTGTAGTACGGCGTCACCACCAGCAGCCCGTCGGCGCCCGCCGCCTCGGCGGCCCGCGCCAGCTCCACGGTGTGCCGGGTGTCCGCGCTGCCCACGCCGGCGACGACGGCCGCGCGGTCGCCCACCGCCTCCACCACCGCCCGGACGAGAGCGGTCTTCTCCGCGTCCGAGGTGGTCGGCGACTCACCCGTGGTGCCGTTCAGTACGAGGCCGTCGCAGCCCTCGGTCACCAGTTGGTCCGCGAGATTCTGGGCGCCGCCCAGGTCCAGCTCACCGGCGTCGGTGAAGGGCGTGATCATCGCGCAGAGCGCGCGGCCGAAAGGGCGGGATATGGCCATACCGCAGTTTCGGCCGGGCAGAGGGTGAAGGTCTACTTAAATTCTCTTGGGGTGAAAGGTAAGTGGAGCTGAACTGTTGGATGCTCGGGCGGCCTTGGGCGCCGGATCCTCGTACGCCCCAGGGGGTTCGGCGGCGGGAACCACGCACTCCGCTACCCGTCACCGAACGGTGATCGCGGCCAGGGCCGGTTCTCCGTAGGGCACCCGGCAGGATGTATCCATGTTCCGAGCCGCGCGCCACCTCCCGCTGATCCTGCTGCTGCCCCTCGCCCTGACCGCCTGCGGCACCGAGAAGGCCGCGTCAGGAGCCTCAGGGACCCCGGGGCGGACGGGGTCCTCGGGACCGGCGCCCGACCGGTCTCGACTGGAGGCGAGGGCCCGCTATATGCAGTCCGCGATGGAGCACATCTATGTCACGGCCGTCGACGGATACAACCTCGCGAAGCAGTCCGTCGGAGTCCTGGGCGGCGACGGCTTCTCCAGCGTGTATGTCTCCAAGAGCGGCGAGCAGATACGGCTGGAGGTCGACCGGGGAACGCTGACCGAGGCCAACTGCACGGAGCGTTCCCTGTATCCGGCGGAGGGGCGGCCGGTGAAGTGCGAGCGGGACGGCACGTACTGGTACCGGACGTCCGGCGACGCCCACGAGTACGCGCGGGCCGAGGACGGTCATGTCGTACGGATCGGCGCCGACGGAGCCGTGGACCGCGACACCCTGCGGCGTGCCGCGAAGGCGGCGCACCCGGCGGACGACCGGGAGCTGGACGAGATACTGCCGCAGCAGCAGGAGCCCACCGCGCCGGTCGAGCGCGGCGATCTGCCGCCGGTGGGCGACGGCGCACCCAACAACGACGTGGGCGTCGGCGGTTGACCGGGACGAGGACGCGTACCAGGATTTCCTCCGCGCCCACCGGGACGACAGGAACGAGGAGATCGACGCGGCCGTGCCCGGCATCCAGCGGCTCGGGCCGCACTGCTACCAGCTCTACCGCAGCGGCGGCCTTGGGACGGACGACCGGCGGATCGCGGGCTGCGCGGTGATCGTGGACGTGGCGTTCGACGAGCCGGACACCGAGCGCCAACGAGCCTGGGTGGACGGTGTCTTCGAAGCCCTGGAAACGGAACCGCACCCCGATCCGGGCGGCATCGCCGGGCACTTCCACGTCAGCGTCGACGGGACCCGGGTGCTCAACTACGCCGAGTGGGAGAGCGCCGAGGCACACCGCGAGGCGCTTACCGCGCCCGGCGACGGAGTCGGGTCGAGGCCCCGCAGTGGGCGAAGGTGCAGAGCTTCCCCGGCGTGACAGGTGGCGGCGTGAACCGGTACACGCCCGCGCTGAGCCTCAGCGCGGGCGTGTAGCCGGTTGGTGCCGCGGTTCACCTCGGCGGTGCTGCGGTGCCGCGGCGGCATTGCGGTATGCGCTACGTCGCCGGTAGGGCGAGCGGCTACGGGCGGAAGCGCAGGACCTGCGGGTCGTGGTCGCTGTTCTGGTCCGAGAACTCCGCGTTGATGTGCACGCTGTCGTACGCGAAGTCATGGATCGACGGGCTCGTCAGGATCTGGTCGAGAACCTGGCTGTTGCCCTGGAAGACGTAGGAGTAACGCTCCGAGCAGGGGAGGGACTTGACCGCCGGGTAGAGCGCGCCGCCGTCCGTCAGAGCCTTTGTCGTCGCCGAGAACTCGAAGTCGTTGATGTCTCCGAGGGCCAGGACATCGGCGCGGCGGTCGGCCTTCAGGATGTCCTTGACGAAGGCGTTCACGGCCTGCGCCTGCAGGAGGCGCTTGGTCTCGGAGGAACGGTTCGGCGGCTGGTGGTGCGAGGTCAGCGACTCGTCGCCGCCCTTCGAGCCGAAGTGGTTGGCGATCACGAAGACCGTACGGCCGCGGAAGGTGAACTCGCCGGCCAGCGGCTTGCGGCTGTCGCTCCAGGCGGCGTTGGACGGGTCGATCCGGCCGGGTGAGAGGGTCAGGGCCGCGTGGCCCCCCTCCTGGGCGACCGCGGTCGCCGTCTTCGCGTCGCCGCCCGGGCGGTCGGTGAAGGACACCCGCTCCGGGTTGAAGAGGAAGACCTGACGGATGTTTCCGCCCGGCTCGCCGCCGTCCTTGTTGTTCTCGGGGTTGATGGTGCGCCACTGGTACGCGGGACCGCCGGCCGCAGTGATCGCCGCCGTGAACTTCTTCAGCGTCTCCTCGGCCGAGACGGTGCCGTCGTTCTTGGCGCCGTTGTCGTCCTGGATCTCCTCCAGGGCGACGATGTCGGGCGAGGCGAGGTTGGTCACGACCGCGGCCGCCAGCGCGTCGAACTTCGCCTGCGGGTCGGACGGGTCCAGGTTCTCCACGTTGTAGGTGGCGACCGCGAGTTCGCCCTTGCGCTGCTTGCGCGTCGCCTCACGCTTCAGACCGAGGTTCTGCACCGTGCCGAGGGTCCGCGCCGTCAGGGTGTAGCCGCCGAACTGGTTGAAGTCCAGGGGCCCTTCGGTCGTTCCGGACAGTACGTCCCCGACGTTCGCCGTGGGGAAGGGCTTCTCGGCCAGCGGCGTCAGCGACTGGATCTGGAGCCGCCCGGTGTTCTGCGCGGTGTACGAGCTGTAGAGCGTGCCGCCGCGCGGGACCGGGTTCTCGTGCGGCTTCACGGTCACCCAGAGCTCGGCATGCGCGTCGGTCGCGCCGACGACGCGCGAGGTGCCGACGCGTACGTTGCTGCCCTCGAGCGACTCGTAGTAGTCCAGAGCGTAGGCGCGGGGCTTCAGCGGCAGCGCGTTGATGCTGCCGGCCGCCGCCGCGTCACTGGCCGGGGCGTACGCCGAGGGGACCGACCGGGCGGAGACGGTCACCGGCGCGGGCAGCGGGTTCTGGGACGAGACCACGGTGACGGTCGGCTTGGCGATCTGGGTGAGCGACTGGTTGCCGGAGGAGGTGCCGCCGGGGATGTACTCGCCGACAGTGCCGGAGACCAGCACCTGGTCGCCGACGGCGACGGTCGGGTTGGAACCGGTGTAGACGAAGACGCCCTCGCTGGTGGCCGGGTCCGCGTCGGCCTGCGGGTCCTGGAACCAGAAGCCCTTGGATCCGTAGGTCCGTACGCCGGTGACGATGCCGGGTACCTCGGTGACCTGCTGCCCGACCAGCGGGGATATCCGGGTGGAGCCCTGGATGTCATGGATCCGGACCTCCGCGGCGGAGGCGGCGGAGGAGCCGGCGAGCAGGCCCGCGGCCAGCGCGACGGCGACGACGGCCGAGACGGCGGTGGTTCTCGGTACGACGGAGGAAGGCATCAACGAACTCCGGGAGTGAGGGATGAGGGGTGGCGCAAAAATGGTTCTACGCGCGTCAATCTCTTGGTTCCACAGGGGAGTTGTCAAGGGTTGACGGGTGTACGGCGACCGGCGGGCGGATGAACCGGCGTGGGGGAGCCCGCTCGTTGCCCGGCGTGCACTGCGCGTACTGCCCGGGCTCGGCGAAACGCGGTGAAATGCGTCTACGCTGGGGGCCGCCCACCGGGCCGCCCGCACCCGTACGCCCCGAGGAGAACCACCAGATGTCGGAAGACCGCCCCACCCTGCCGCCGGTGCGGCTGCACTCGGACGCGGAGCTGGCGCGGGACGCGCTCGCCACGCCGCTGCTGACCAGGGCCGTCCGTCTTGCCCGCTGGGCGGGTCCCGGGACGCGGGTCGGCGCCGGCAGCGAACTCGTCGACGAGCAGCTGCCCATGGCCGCGGAAGAGCTGGGGCTCGGCGGGGCCGACGGTCCGGCGTACGCGAGCGAGGCGTGGCGCCTCGCCGTCGACGCCGGGCTGGTGGAAGTCCAGGATCCGCAGGACGACGATGCGAAGTACGGCACGGTCACCGCGGGGGAGAACCTCGAACTGATCGTCTCGGGCGGACCGCAGGACATCCTCGCGATCTGGCAGGACGCCCTGGAGGCCGTGCACGCGGACGCCACCGCTCCTGTTCTGGAGGACCTGGCCGGCGCCATCGACGAGGACGGTGAGATCGACTTCGAGACGCTCGACTGGGACCCGGAGGCGGAGTCCGAGTTCCTCGATGGGGTCCTCGGGAACCTGTATCTGCTGACCGTCGCCGAGGGCGGCGCGCGCGATGAGCCGGTGCCGCTGCCCGCGCTGGCCGCGTCGATGATCGTGCCCGACGACATGGGCGAGCCCACCGACGACGTACTGGAGCAGGTCTCGGACGCGATGATGCGGCTGGACGACCAGTTCCGGCTGCTCGAGCCGATCGGTCTGGTCGAATACCGGCCGGTGGACGAGGCGTTGATGGCGGAGGAGGGCGAGGAGGAATCGGCGCCTCCGGCCGAAGACGAGGACGTGTCCCGGTACGGGATGGTCAAGCTCACCCCGCTCGGCCTCTACGGCGTCAGGGCCAGGATGCGGGAGGCGGGCATCGACGCGCCGGCGGTGGGGGACTTGGCGGACGAGGACGCGGACGCACTTCTGGACGGGCTGGCGCACTACCCGGAGCTGTCGGCCCGGGCCGAGACCGAGCAGTGGCTGGCCCGGCGCACCCCCGCCGACTCCGCGCGCGAACTCCTCGCGGCGGCGCGTGGCGCGGACGAGGGCGCTCCACTGCGCCGCCTCCACTGCCAGCAGGCTCTGACCCTGGTGGGCCCGCAGGCCGAGCCGGCGGTCCGCGCAGTGCTCGACGATGCGGAGCTGGGCGGCCTGGCGCGGGTCTGGCTGGCGGAGCGGGGCGCGTCGGACGTGCCGGCGCCGTCGGAGTCGATGATCTTCTGGCTGGCCATCGACACGATCGCGGCGCAGCTGGGCACGGAGGGGGACCTGGAGGAACTCCGGGACCTGGTGGAGGGACTGGTCGGCCAGCACAGCGGCTTCTTCGAGGCGGCGTGGCGGGTGGATCACCCGGCGACGGCGGACGTACTGGAAGCGATGGGCCGGCTGCACCCGGACAAGAGGGCGGCGAAGGAAGCCCGCAAGGCGGCGTTCAAGGCACGGTCGCGGACCGGCGGTTGAGGCGGCTGCCGTCCCGATCGGGCCGGACCGGCAGGCTTCGGGGCGTGGCACGCTTGTAGCGGACGGGACGGCGGCGGGCACCCTGCGGTGTCCGCCGCCGGCAGGTAGGCCCTGTCTATTGCCGCGCCCATCGGCGGTCAAGGCGTTCTGCGCTAAATCTTGGGTTCAGTGGTGATCCACACCTGCTGACCTTGTTACCAAGATCTTTCGGATGGTCCGTCAGGTACGCAGATACGAAGCGCCGTTGAGGTCGAGCACCGCACCGGAGGACCACTCGGCCACCGGCGATGCCAGCCACAGCACCGCCGCGGCGATCTCCTCCGCCGACGCCACCCGCCCGAACGGGCTCTGGGCCCGGATCGCCTCGCCCTGCGCCCCGCTCAGCCGGTGCGCCACCCGCTCGGTGTCGAAGAAGCCGGGTGCGACGGACGCGACCCCGATGCCGTACGGGGCGAGAGAGACGGCGAGCGACTGGCCCAGCGCGTGCACGGCCGCCTTCGTCGCACCGTACGCCGGATGGTCCGGCTCCCCGCGGAACGCACCGCGCGAACCGATGTTGACGATCCGGCCGCCCGTGCCCGCCTCGATCATGCGGCGGGCGGCGAGATGGCTGAGATTGGCCGTGGCGAGAAGGTTGACCGATACATGCCGCTGCCAGAGCGCCGACCAGTCCTCGTACGAGGTATCGGCGAGCGGATGGGGCAGATTGACGGCGGCGTTGTTGACGAGCACATCGATGCCACCGAGTTCACCGGCCGCGGCGCCCGCGATACGGGCCGCCTCCGCCGGGTCCGACAGATCACCGCCGACCAGCACATGGCCCGTACCGGCGAGGGATTCCAGCGTGCGGCACGCCTCGTCCTCGCGCGATCCGTAGTGCACCGCGACCCGGTCGCCGTTGGCTGCGAAGGCCCGGGCGACGGCACGGCCGAGACCCCGGGAGGCTCCGCTGACCAGGACGCGGCGGCCGGTGGCTGGGATATTCATGGGCAGCGGGGCCTCTCGATGTCGGGCGGTGTTCAAGTGCCGTTTATACGCGGGCGGAAGGGTGGGGCCGTCATCAGCCAGTCGGATGCGTCCCCTCAGGAGACCTCGATGCCGCTCACCCGCAGGGAATTCACCAGACAGTCCGCGCTCACCGGCGCGGGAGTCGTCCTCACCGGCGCCGTCGGTACGCTCGCCACCGCGCCCGGCGCTCTCGCCGCGGAGGACGCCGCCGACACCGCGGAGCAGACCGGCCACGGCGAGCACGGCGGCCACGGGCCCGGTTACGGACCGCTGCTGTCCGACCCCAAGAAGATCCTCGCACTGCCCGCCGGATTCTCGTACCGGATCATCACCCACAGCGGCGTCACCAAGCTGGAGTCGGGCGAGTCCACCCCCTCCAACCACGACGGCACCGCCACTTTCGACGGCCCGCGCGGCGTGACCCTCCTCGTCAACAACCACGAGCTCAAGGGCCCCCGCTCCGGCTGGAAGTACCCGGTGCCGCTCAGCGAGGGCCTCGTCTACGACCCCGCGGCCTCCGGCGGCTGCTCGGTCGTCGAGGTGCACCGCAGCGGTGAGGTCGCCCAGTGGGTCGGCATCGCCGGCACGTCCACCAACTGCGCCGGCGGCCGCACCCCGTGGGGCACCTGGCTCACCTGCGAGGAGACCGAGGACCTCGCCGGCAAGAACGGTATGACCAAGGACCACGGCTATGTCTTCGAGGTCGACCCCTACGACCGGCGCGCCAACCGCGACCCGAAGCCCGTCAAGGCCTTCGGCCGGTACGCCCACGAGGCCGTTGTCATCGACCCCAAGCGCGGCCACGCCTTTCTGACCGAGGACGCCTCCGGACCCAACGGGCTGCTCTTCCGCTGGGTCCCGCCGCACGGCTTCAAGCACGGCCGCGGACAGCTGCGCCAGCTCGCCGACGATGCCGGCGTACTCCAGGCGACCAAGTGCTACGACTCCGGCGGCCGCTTCGTCGACGATCTGTCCCGCGCCACGAAGATCGGCACCGTCTACGGCGTGGACTGGGTCGACGTGCCCGACCGCGACGGCCGCACCGTCCCCGTGCGGAAGCAGTTCGCCGACAAGGACATCACCCGCGCCCGCAAGCTCGAAGGCATGTGGTGGGGCGACGGCGGCGTGTACATAGTCTCCTCGTACGCCCGTGAGGAGAGCCCCGTCCAGCACGACGGCCAGGTCTGGTTCTACGACCCCAAGCGCCGCACCCTCACGCTGAAGGTGCTGCTCGGCGTCAACCCCGACCCGTCCAAGGACGGCGCCTTCGACGGCCCGGACAACATCACCGTCTCGCCGTACGGCGGCCTGGTCATCGCCGAGGACGGCGAGGGTGTCCAGCACCTCTTCGGCGCGACCGAGCGCGGCCGTACGTACCCGATCGCGCGCAACGAGCTGAACATCGGCACCGAAGCGGAGCCCGAGTACAGCGAGTTCACCGGAGTCGTGTTCTCGCCCGACGGCCGGACGCTCTACGCCAACATCCAGACCCCGGGCATCATGCTCGCGATCACGGGGCCCTGGAAGCGCCAGCCGCACCACCACTGACAGCGCCACTGCCGGCGCCACTGACGCCGCCGCGGTTGTCCGCCCGTACCGTCCTCGTGCCGGTACGGGCGCACCGTTCTCTCGGCCTTCACGGTCTTCACAGCGCCACTGCGGTCGCGGAAAACCCTTGGCACATCCGGACGTTGCCCTCCTAAAGTGATTCTCGTCCAGGTGCGAAGGCAGGACCTACTTCCACTCTTCATGGGGAGGCCGCGGGTTCGAGTCCCGTCACCGGCTTCGGGCCGGTGTAGCTCAGTTGGCAGAGCACCTTGTCGGTTCCGCCGGCCTCGATCTCTGGACACACCAAAACTTCATGCACCTCCCGGTGCGAAGGCCGCGGCTACTTCTTCCAACGAAATCACGCCGCAGCCACTCTTGATCTCGGGAGGCGCAGCATTCGGGGTGCCCGGTGCGCAGGCAACGGTTACTTCCTCCGACCTGGAGGCTGCGGGTTCACATCCCGTCCAGCCACGGCTGGTGGTGAAATCCGGAATCACGCCCGGCACAAGTCCGTCGCCGACTCCTGATCCCGGGCACCCCTTTGCTGCGCTTCCCCCAAAGAATTCGGGGGAATTCACATGGCACGCTTCAACACCCGCACCGCCAAGGCAGGGGCCACGTCGCCCGTGCGGTCGACCGGCCGCGCCGTCCGCACCCACCAGGCCGGCGTCGGCGCCGAGCGCGACGCACGCTCCGAGCTCTTTCTGCTGGCCGTCGCCAACTTCGTTTCGCAGCAGACCTTTTACGAGTCGGGCGGCGACCGCGACGACCGCTTCACCGCCCTTGTACGCCGGCTCGCCGTCGAGGACCCGGAGTGGACCGCCGGCCTGCTCGCGTGGCTGCGCGGCGAGGGCAATATGCGGACCGCCTCCATCGTCGGCGCCGCCGAATACGTCAAGGCGCGCCTCGACGCGTCCGTGACCGCGGGTCCGGCGAACCGTCAGGTCGTCGACTCCGTGCTGCGGCGTGCCGACGAGCCCGGTGAAATGCTCGGCTACTGGACCTCGCAGTACGGCCGCAATGTCCCCAAGCCCGTCAAGCGCGGCATCGCGGATGCCGTCTCCCGCCTCTACAGCGGAAAGTCGCTGCTGAAGTACGACACCGCCTCCAAGGGCTACCGCTTCGGCGACATCCTCAACCTTGTGCACGCCTCGCCCGACCCCGGGAAGCCGTGGCAGGGCGCGCTGTTCCAGTACGCCCTCGACCGTCGGCACAACCCGGACACGGCCGAGCCGCCCGCCTCGAACCGCACGCTCACCGCCCACCGGGCGCTGATGGCGGTGCCCGTCGCCGAGCGGCGCGCGGTGATCACTGCGGCCGACGGCGCGGCGCGCCTCGCCGGGGCAGGCATGACCTGGGAGGCGCTCGCAGGCTGGCTGCAGGGCCCGATGGACGCGGCGGCCTGGGAGGCCGTCATCCCGTCGATGGGGCCGATGGCGCTGGTCCGCAACCTGCGGAACTTCGACGAGGCCGGTGTCTCGGACCGGGTCGCCGCGCGCGTTGCCGCGGAGATCTCGGACCCCGACGTGGTCGCCGCGTCGCGGCAGTTCCCCTTCCGCTACCTTGCCGCGTACCAGCACGCACCTTCGCTGCGCTGGTCGTACCCGCTGGAGCGGGCCCTGGGCCACTCGCTGGCCAATGTGCCCGCACTGCCCGGCCGGACGCTGATCCTGGTCGATCGTTCGGGCTCCATGTGGGCGCGGCTTTCGGACCGCTCCGAGCTCAATCGCGCCGACGCGGCCGCGGTGTTCGGTGCGGCGGTGGCGATGCGGGCGGACCGAGCGGATCTCGTCGAGTTCGGTACGAGCAGTGCACCCGTGAAGTACCGCGAGGGTGAGTCCGTACTGAAGGTCCTTGAGCGGTTCGGCGATCTCGGTGGCACGAACACCACCGAGGCGGTCCGCGAGCACTACAAGAAGCACGACCGGGTGCTGATCGTCACCGACGAGCAGGCGGCTGACAGCTACTGGGGCGACCCGACCGAGCAGGTCCCGGTGGACATCCCGGTCTACACGTGGAACCTGGCGGGTTACCGGGCCGGCCACGCACCGTCGGGCAAGCCGAACCGGCACACCTTCGGGGGGCTCACGGACGCGGCCTTCCGCATGGTGCCGCTGCTCGAGCGGGGCCGGGACGCGGACTGGCCCTGGAAGTGATCCCTGCCCCAGGGCTGCGACACCCTGGCGCCCATCGGTGGAGCGCGGTCCAGCCACACCCGCCAGGGCGCGGCCGTCGCGGCCCCCGGGCTCCGTCTGCTCGGTCACCGGCAGTACACAGGCGGGAATGATCGTGGGCTCCGCGGGCTTCACGGGCTTCGCGGCGCTCAAGGAGGCCGGCGGCCGGCCGAGGCGCGTGATCGGTATCGATGCTTCGGACGCCCCGGAGCGGAGCCGGGAGCAGATCGTACGCATCGCGCGCAAGACCGCCTCACTCATCGGAGTGGAGCGGGAGCTATGGGATCAGGACATCGGGCATCCCCGCGCGATATCACGCGGGAACATACGGCGTCCCGGAAGACGCGACGCCGGAGGCGATGCGTCCTTCGGGACGAACCGAGGGGACGGTGACGGATCCGGTGTACGAGGAGAAGTCGATGGCCGGGATGACAGACCTGGTCACACGTGGTGAGATCGGGTCCGAAGCGACCGTGCTCCATGCCCGTCCCGGCGGCCGGCCGGCGCCCGATGCCTATAGCGCGCTGTTCTGACGTGGCGTGGCGGGGGCCCGAGGGCGCATACTCGAGGTAATGACAAAGTCAGCCGGATCCCGGCGCTACCTGCCCTCCAGTCCCTTCAACAAACCGGCCGCGGCGTCCCCACCCATTGAGCAATACCAAGTGGGGGACCGGGTCTCGCACGACCAGTTCGGACTCGGAAGAGTCATCGCAGTCGAGGGCGACAACGCCGCTGTGCTCGTCGACTTCTCCGGGCGCCAGGGAAGAATCCTGAGCCCATACTCCAAGCTGGCCAAACTCTGAGGACCTGGCCCCCGGGCCCGCCATCACCTAGCAGCGATGGCGGCCCCGGTGGGGCGGGTCACGGTGCTTTGTGGGTCACAGTGCCTGGGCGGCCGGCTTGACCATGCCGCGCACGGTGCGGGACTTCACGAAATCGCCCATGGCTGTCATGTCCCACTCGCCCGAGAACTGCTTGATCAGTTTCGCCATCATGACGCCGGTCTGCGGCTCCGCGCCGGTGAGATCGAAGCGGACCAGCTCCTCGCCCGTCGCCGCGTCGATCAGCCGGCAGTAAGCCTTGGCCACCTCGGTGAACTTCTGTCCCGAGAATGAGTTGACGGTGAAGACCAGGCCCGTCGCATCGGCAGGAAGCCGGCCCAGATCAACGACGATCACCTCGTCGTCGCCCGCGCCCTCACCTGTCAGATTGTCGCCGGAGTGCTTGATCGCGCCGTTCAGGATCGAGAGCTTGCCGAAGTAGCAGCTGTCCAGGTGGTTGCGGTTGGGGCCGTAGGCGATGACGGACGCGTCGAGGTCGATGTCCTTGCCGCGGAACGCGGGCTCCCAGCCGAGGCCCATCTTGACCTGCGAGAGCAGCGGCCGGCCGCCCTTGACCAGGGAGACGGTCTGGTTCTTCTGGAGGCTGACCCGCCCCTTGTCCAGATTGATCTTTCCGGCGCCGGCGGCGGGAGCGGCCGGGGGCGCGGAGGGGACGGGCGGAGCCGACGCGGCCAGTCGCGGATCGGCCGGCGGCGCTGCCGGTGCGGACGCGGGGGTGGGTGCGGCGGCCGGAGCGGGCGCGGCGGCGGGCTCCTCGTCGACGGAGACGCCGAAGTCGGTGGCGATGCCCGCCAGCCCGTTCGCATAGCCCTGGCCGACCGCACGGGCCTTCCAGACGCCGTTACGGAGGTAGATCTCCACGACGACCAGCGCGGTCTCGGCACCGAGCTGCGGCGGTGTGAAGGTGGCGAGCACGCTGCCGTCGTCGGCGCTGCGGATGGTGGCGGTCGGCTCGATGCCCTGAAAGGTCTGTCCCGCGGCGTCCGGGCTCGCCGTGACGACGATCTTCTCGATGCCCGGCGGGACGGCAGCGGTGTCCACCACGATCGCGTCGGGCGCACTGCCGCCGCCGGAGCGGTAACTGACACCAGGGCCCGTCGGCTGGTTGTAGAAGATGAAGTCGTCGTCGGAGCGCACCTTGCCGTCGGCGGTGAGCAGCAGGCCCGATACGTCGAGCCGCACCGGGGCGGCGACGTCCACCGCCACGCGGGCGACGGAGAGAGGGATGTTCGAGCCGGGGGTCATAGCTGTCATGCCTGGGGTAACGAGCGAGGGCGCTTTACCGTTCCCTTACCTTCGGGCTATCGGTTGCGCGGGTGGTTGCGGGCCGTGCGTTCGTTGCCGAACTTGTATGCGCCGGTCCAGCGGGCCATGACCAGCTGCGCGTCGCCCGACTCCACCTCGGCCAGGAACTTCTCCGCGCGGGCGCCGCGCAGCGTGCCGGCCGCGCGGCCGCGGTGGGTGATGACGACGCTGCCGTCGCCGTGCTGCGCGTAGTTGAATCCGAAGGGCCTGGCCATGGCCCACATCATGGCCGGAGCACGTCCCGCCCGGCACGCGAATATCCACGTCCCGCCCGGCAAACGGATATCCGGGGTGCGATCAGTACGGCCACTGGGGCGGGTTGGTGGTGAAGTGGCCGCCGAGGTGCGCGTGGTCCGGGTTGTCCGGGTCGAGCTCGCCCTGTTGCGCGACGAGCTTCTCGGCGTACTGCTCCGAGTCGTCCTGCGGCTCGTAGCCGAGAGCGCGCGCCGTCGTGAGATCCCACCACAGGCGGCTGTTGGCGGAGGAGCCGTAGACGACGGCGTGGCCGACGTGCTCGGCGGTGAGCGCGGCGTGGAAGAGGCGGGCGCCGTCGCCCGGGCTCATCCAGACCGACAGCATCCGTACGGACGTCGGCTCCATGAAGCAGGAGCCGATGCGGACGGAGACGGTCTCGAGGCCGTGCAGATCCCAGTAGAGCTGGGCCAGATCCTCGCCGAAGCACTTGGACAGGCCGTAGAAGGTGTCGGGGCGGCGCGGGGTGTCGATGGGGATCAGCTGGTCCGGCGCGAAGGGTGGCTGCCCCAGGGGGCGCGGGGTGAAGCCGACCGCGTGGTTGCTGGAGGCGAAGACGATGCGTCCGATGCCCTCCTCGCGGGCCGCCTCGTAGAGGTTGTACGTCCCTTCGATGTTCGCGCGCAGGATCTTCTCGAAGGGGGCTTCCAGCGAGATTCCCGCGAGGTGAATGATCGCGTCAACGCCCTGTACCGCTTCGCGCAGCGCCTCCTTGTCGGCGAGGTCGGCGGTGACCGCCTCCGGCACCCCCTCGATGGGAGTGGCGTCGAAGAGGCGGAGCTCGTAGCCGTACGCGGGCAGCAGCCCCCGCATCAGTGTGCCGAGGCCGCCTGCGGCGCCGGTGAGCAGGACGGTGCGGGGAGCGGGCATGGGTGGATCTCCTCGAGGTGCTCAGGTCCGTAGACGGCATTCACATGTGTGGACATGCTGAGGGGCGGTCCGGGCACCGTCAAGTGTGGCGTGGAGGGACCGGCTCCGCCTCTGGGTTGCGGTTTTCCGTCTTGACCGGCGCCATGCGGCTGCCTTAGCGTGACGGCGTTCAGAAGTGTGGACATCGATCAGAATGGTGCACGGGTCGCGGAGGCTCTGTGCACGGCCCAGGGAGCGCCCGTGACTTCAGCCCCGCTCGCCGCCCGGCTCGCCCGGGCCCAAGGACCGCTGTTCTTCCCCGTCACCGCGTACGGGCCGGACGGCGCCCTCGACCTCGATGCCTTCCGCGCACATGTGAGAACCGGTATCGACGCCGGCGCGGCCGCGGTCTTCGCCTGCTGCGGCACGGGAGAGTTCCACGCCCTGACCCCCGAGGAGTTCCGCGACTGCGTCGCCGCGGCCGTCGAGGAGACGGCGGGCGAGGTGCCCGTCGTCGCCGGCGCCGGCTACGGCACCGCGCTCGCCGTCCGGTTCGCGACGCTCGCCGAAGAGGCGGGCGCGGACGGGCTGCTCGCCATGCCGCCCTACCTCGTCATCGCCGACCAGCGCGGACTCCTGCGCCACTACACCGCGCTCGCAGCCGCCACCTCCCTCGACGTCATCGTCTACCAGCGCGACAACGCCGTCTTCGCTCCCGAGACGGTCGTCGGACTCGCGCAGGTCGACGGCATCATCGGCCTCAAGGACGGCTACGGCGACCTCGATCTGATGCAGCGCATCATCAGCGCGGTCCGCCGCGACCTGCCCGACCAGGACTTCCTCTACTTCAACGGGCTGCCCACCGCCGAACTCACCGGCCTCGCCTACCGGGGTATCGGCGTCACCCTGTACTCCTCCGCCGTCTTCGCCTTCGCGCCCGACATCGCCATCGCCTTCCACCGAGCGCTGACCACCGGCGACGACAAGACGGTCGGCAGACTGCTGGACGGCTTCTACGTGCCGCTGGTCGAACTGCGCAATCTCGGCCGCGGATACGCCGTGTCGCTCGTCAAGGCGGGCGTGCGGCTGGGAGGTCTGGACGTCGGCGAGGTGCGGCCGCCGCTGAGCGAACCCCTGGCTCTCCACATCAAGGCCCTGGCGGCACTGATCGAGCGCGGCCGTGCCCTGCTGGAGGAGAGCGCGTGAAGACCTCCGCCTTCCTCTACCCTTGGGACGTCGTCGGCGACCCGGACGCCGCCTCCCGTATCGCGGACCTCGGCGTCCAGCAGGTCACCCTGGCCGCCGCCTACCACTCCACCCGGGCCCTGACACCGCGCCACCCCCGGCGCCGGGTCGTCACCGCGCAGCACGCCGCCGTGCTCTATGAGATGGACGAGGTGCGCTGGGCGGCCCGGGAGCTGCGCCCGTATGCCGCCGGGGCCTGGGCTCCCGGTGACGCCTACGGCGAAGCGGCCGCCGTCCTCACCGAAGCAGGACTCGAGGTGCACAGCTGGGTGGTCCTCGCGCACAACTCCCGCCTCGGCGCCGAGCGTCCGGACACCTCCGTGGTCAACGCCTACGGCGACCGCTACCCCTGGGCGCCCTGTATCGCGCAGCCCGCCGTCCGCGCACTGGTGGTGGAGCTGGCGGCGGAGGCGGCGACGCGGCCCGGTGCGCGCGGCACCGAGCTGGAGTCCTGCGGCTGGTACGGCTTCGCGCATCTGCACGCCCACGACAAGACCGCGGGTGTGGGTCTCGGCGATGCGGCGCAGTATCTGATGTCGCTCTGCTTCTGCGCCGCCTGCCGCGCCGGCTACGTACAACAGGGCCTGGACGCCAATCTGCTGGCCGCCGCTGTACGGCACGGCCTGGAACCGGTCTGGCAGGGCGCGGCGCCGGCCGACGCCGGGATCGAGAAGCTGCTCGGCGCCGAACTCGCCGCGGTCACCCTGGAGTTCCGGGCGCGAACCGCCCGTACGCTCCAGGAGGATACGGTCGCCGCGGTACGGGCCGCCGCCCCGGCGGGCTTCCAGGTGCTGCTGCACGCCGACCCCGTCGCGTACCACTGCGGGGCGAACGCCGGCGTCGACCCGGCGCACATCCTGTTCGTCGCCGACGGCGTGGTCGTGCCCTGCACCGCCGGGCCTCAACTGCTGACACCTTTCGCGGACCAGCGGGCCGAAGGCTCCGTGCTCGCCGCCAACTTCACGGTCGTCGGCGGTATGGGCGGCAGCCCCGGCGCGCTCGCGGACGACGCCGCCCGGGCGGCGGGACTCGGGGCGACCGAACTCCGGCTCTACCATGCGGGACTGGCGTCGGACACGGACCTGGCGCTGGTGTCGGACGCGCTGTCCCGCGCGGGTTGAGGCTCCGGGCCGGGTCTCGGCGTGCCGCTCACCGTCGCGCTGTTCGGCCCGGCGCTCTTCCTCGCCCCGTCGCGACCGCCGTCCCGGCCGGGCCGCGATCGACCCTGCCGAGCAGCTGCTCGGCGCCGAGCAGCCTCGCCCGACGTCAGGCAGCACCCGCCCCGGGGGTGAGCGTCCCCGCTCCTCACTCCAGGGCGGCCGCCATCATCTTCTGCGCGATCGGCGCGGCCAGACTGTTGCCGCTGACCTCCGAGCGGGCCGCGCCCGAATCCTCGATCATCACGGCGACCGCGACCTCCTTGCCGGTGTCGGCCTTTGCGTACGAGGTGAACCAGGCGTACGGCGTCTTGCTGTTCTTCTCGCCGTGCTGCGCGGTGCCCGTCTTGCCGCCCACCTCGGCCCCGTCGACCTTGGCGTTGGTCCCGGTGCCCTCGTTCACGACCGTCACCATCGCGCTGCGCAGCTGTTCGGCGGTCGAGGAGGAGACGATCCGCTGCGACTTCTCGTCCTCGAAGGACTGCAGTGTGTCGTTGTCCGCGTCGACGACCTTGGAGACCATGTGCGGCGACTCCAGTACGCCGTCGTTGGAGATCGCCGCAGAGACCATGGCCATCTGCAGTGGCGTCGCGGTCACATCGAACTGGCCGATGCCCGACAGCGCCGTCTGCGCCTTGTCCATGCCCGTCGGATACAGACTCGCCGAGGCCCGCACCGGCACGTCCTGCGTCGTGTCGTTGAAGCCGAACTTCTCCGCCATCGACCTGACCTTGTCCTGCCCGAGATCGGCGGCCATCTTCCCGAAGACGTTGTTGCAGGAGTACTGCAGTGCCGTGCGGATGGAGGCGTTCTCGCAGGGCGCGGCGGTGTTCTCGTTCTCCAGCACCGTGCGCGTGCCGGGCAGTGTGTAGGGATTCGGGCTCTCGGTCTTCTCGTCGGCCGAGCCGTAGAGGCCGTCTTCCAGCGCCGCCGCCGCGACGACCAGCTTGAACGTCGAGCCGGGCGGCAGCGGCTGTCGCAGCGCCCGGTTGACCAGCGGCTTGTCCTGGTCCGCGAGCAGCTTCTGCCAGGCGTCACCGTCCGTCGTCCCGCTGATCTTCGACGGGTCGTACGAGGGCGTGCTGACCATTCCCAGGATCTTCCCGGTCTTGGGGTCGATGGCGACGGCCGCGCCCTTGGTGTCGCCGAGCGCCCGGAAGCCGGCCTTCTGCACCGCCGGGTCGATGGTCGTCACCACATCGCCGGGCTCCTGCTGCTTCCCGGTGAGCGCGTCGACCGGGTTCTTCAGCCGGCTGTCGGTCCCGTCCAGGACCTCGCTGTAGATGCCTTCGAGCTGCGTGGCTCCGTACGCCTGCGAGCTGTAGCCGGTGACGGCCGAGTACAGCGAGCCGTGGGTGTAGGTGCGCTTGTACGCGAGATCATCACCCGCCGTCCTCTTCGAGCCGGTGACCGGTGATCCGGCCACGATGATGTCGCCGAGCGGCTGCGCGTACTGCGCGATGATCTTCCGCCGGTTGTGGTCGTCGTCCGCGAGCGCCCGGCCTTTGTACGCCTGGACCCAGGTCGCCCGCAGCAGCAGGGCGAGCACCAGCAGCAGGCTGAAGACCGCGGCATTCCTGATCGTCTTGTTCATCCCGCAGAAGAGACGAACGGGGCGGAGCGTGACGTTCCCTGTCTGCCCGGTTTCTCATGAATTCTTCATCCGGAGTGGCGGCGGACGGGCCTCACCGCGGCGAGATGAAGCCCGACTCGTACGCCGCGATCACCGCCTGCGTACGGTCCCGGGCGCCCGTCTTCGCCAGCACCGACGCCACATGGGTCTTCGTCGTCGCAGGTCCTACGCCCATCCGTCCGGCGATCTCCGCGTTGGTCAGGCCCTTGGCCATCAACCGCAGTACATCGGCCTCGCGCCCGGTCAGCCGCGCCGCCCACGGCGGCGGAGCCGCGGGCCGGCTGCGGCCGTACTCGGCGGCCAGCGAACGCACGGCGGCCGGGAAGAGCAGCGAGTCGCTCCGGGCGACCAGCCGGACCGCCTGGACCAGGTCCTCGGCCGCGGCGCGCTTGAGCAGGAATCCGGCCGCTCCGGCCCGCAGTGCGTCGTACACATAGGAGTCGTTCTCGAACGTCGTCACCACCACGATCCTCAACGGGGTCCTCCCGCCGGAGGCAGCCGGCGAGCCCAGGATCTGCTCGGTGGCCCGGATGCCGTCGATCTCCGGCATCCGGACATCCATCAGCACCACGTCGGGCCGCAGCTCACGGGCCACCGACACTGCCTCCGCGCCCGTGGCCGCCTCGCCGACGACCTCCAGATCGGGCTCGGCCTCGAGGATGACGCGCAGTGCCGTACGGACCATCCGCTCGTCGTCGGCGATGACCACCCGGATCGCGCTCATCGGCGGCCCGCCAGCGGGAGCCGGGCCGAGAGCCGCCACACCGCGTCCCGCGGGCCCGCCTGCGCGTGTCCGCCGAGCAGGGCGGCCCGCTCGGCGATACCGCGCACTCCGCGGCCGCCTCCCGGGCGGATGACCGGGGCCCTGCCGGGCAGCGGATTCTCCATCGTGATCTCCAACTCCTCGCCGCTCAGGACGATCCACAGGGATACCGGGCACGCTCCGGCATGGCGCAGAGCATTGCTCAGCCCCTCCTGGACGATGCGGTACGCCTCGCGCGAGACGAGCGCGGGGACAGCGGCCAGATCGCCGTCGGTGGTGAGCGAGACGGGAACACCGCTGCGGTCGAGCAGACCGTCCAGGGTGTCCAGGGCCGGTCCGGTGACCTGTCCGGCGGCGGCACCTTCGCGTTCGTCGGACCGGCGCAACAGGCCCAGTACGGAGTCGAGTTCGCCCACGGTCCGCCGGGTGGTCTCCTCGATCGCGGCCAGCGCTTCCCGTACGAACTCCGTATCGCTGTCCAGGACCTTGCGGGCCGCGCCCGCCTGCAGCGTGACGGCACTCAGCGCATGGCCGACCGAGTCGTGCAGCTCGCGGGCGAGGCGGTTGCGCTCGGCCAGCTCCGTCGCCCGCCGCTCCGCGGCGGCCAGCCGGTCCGCGGGGCTCGGCCCGAGCAGCACCGGGGCCTGGCGGGCCAGCAGGGCCCCGGCCGCCGCGGCGCAGCCCGCGAGCGCCACCAGCATGGCGATCCCGGCCGGCGGTGCCAGGGCCAGCGCCCACGGGTGGTCGAGGTGGTCGGGCACCATCATCAAGTCCCGCAGCCCGGCGGAGAGCGGCAGCGCGATCAGTGTCACCGCGAACGGCGGCAGCGCCAGGGACGCACCGCTGATCAGGGCGCCGAGCCCCACATGCAGCGTGAACCACCCCGAGGTCCGCACGCGCGCGGCCCCGGAGCGTGCCGGGCCGTCCGCGAACCGATCCGCCGGTACTCCGCACAGCGCCCGGGCCGCCGCCACCGAAAGCGGCCTGGCCAGCGGGAACAGTGCCGTGGCCGCGGCTATCGGGAGGGCGATGCCGTAGGCGCCGAACTGGAGCGGCAGGGAGTTGGAGAACATGCCCTTCGCGTCGACGAGTGGGCCGACGACCACGGTGCCGAGGAGCCAGTACGGCATCAACAGCGCGCCGCCCAGGATCAGATGGAGCCAGCGCAGCCTGGCCCGCGCACCGAACAGCGCCCCGAGGACTCTCTTCACGCGCCGCGCCGCCGCAGGAAGGAGACGGTGCCGGTGACGACGAGCAGACCGACGATCACGCCCACAGCGTAGGTCAGGGCCATCAACCCCGAGGCCCGCTCGCCTTCTTCGCCCCCCGGCAGCACTGCCGCGATCAGCAGCCAGACGCCCCAGCAGCCCACCGCGCCCGAGCCGAGCCAGGCCATGGCCAGCGGCGTCCTCAGCGGCAGCGCGCGGCCCCGGCGGAAGGCGATCAGCAGCACCCCGGTCACCGCCACGGCCACGAAGAGGGCGCTGATCCCTTCGAGCACGTAGAAGTCGGCCGTACGCTGCTCGATCCGCGTCGCGGAGAGACCGGTCGTCGCGCCGCACGCCCACAGCAGGCGCATCGTGGCGGGGAAGAGCGCGAGTACGGCGGCGGTCACAGCGGTCACCTTCAGTGTCCGCCCGGTGGCTGCGGTGGGCAGGTCCCAGACCCGGCCCCGCCACACATGGCTCCAGCGCTCACGCGCGTACAGCACGAAGAGTGTTCCAAGGGCCAGGCCCTGGACGATGAAGCCGGTGTAGACGACCCCGAAGACCCACTCGTCGAGGAAGGGCTTGTCCCCGGCCCGCCGGGACGGGGCGCCGGTGAAGGCGTGGGTCAGCAGCTGGACCGGGAAGCCGACCATGATCGGGAGGAGCAGGCCGCCCGCGATCCACAGGGGCACGGCCGGCAGCCAGGCGGGGACGCGGCGGCCCCAGGCCTGGGTGAGCAGTAGCGCGAGGACGATGACGGCGCCGTCCATCAGGACGGTGACGCTGTTGGCGACGGCCATCAGAGCGCGGTGCTCGAGCAGCACGCTGCCGTCCGGGATGCCGATCCGGCTGCCGGCTATCCAGGCGGTCTTGAGCGAGAGATACGGGACGCAGGAGGCGATCGCGACGGCGCACACCACGGTGCGGGTCCGTCCGGGGCCTGCCGGATCCGTGACCGGGAGAGCGGGAGTGAGCGGTGTCTCTGTCATGACGACAACGCTCCGGGACCCGGCCTCCCCGCACCTCCTGCGCTGCGACGATCCCCCTCCGCCGTGCGGTGGAGACGGATCGGCCCGCCAGGGTGAGAAGCGCCTCGGCGGTCTCCGCACCAGGTACGTGGGCGAAGCCCCGGTCAGTGCCGGTGACGACCGGCAGATCGCTGTCGTTCACTTCGCGCAGCGCGATCTGCGGGGCATTCAGAGCCTCCGGGTCGCCAGCGTCAGCCGGTCGCGCGCGTCGAAGAGCGCGTCCTTGATCATCTGCTCATGGCCGGGGGTCAGCCGGGCCACCGGCACCGAGCAGCTGATGGCGTCCCGCGCCGGGGTGCGGTACGGGATGGCGATGCCGAAGCAGCGCAGCCCGAGGGTGTTCTCCTCGCGGTCCACGGCGTAGCCCTGCTCACGGATGAGGTGCAGCTCCTCGATGAGCCTCTCCCGGTCGGTGATGGTGTGCTCGGTCAGCGGCGCCATGGTTTCCGGCAGCATCTTGCGCACCTGCTCGTCGCTGTGGGTGGCGAGCAGAGCCTTGCCCAGCGAGGTGGAGTGGGCGGGCAGCCGGCGGCCGACGCGGGTGAAGGGGCGCAGATAGTGCTGCGACTGACGGGTGGCGAGATAGACGACGTTGGTGCCGTCGAGCCGGGCGAGGTGAATGGTCTCGGTGGTGTCGTCGGAGAGCCGGTCCAGGGTGGGGCGGGCGGCCGCGACCACCTCGTCGCCGTCGATGTAGGAGGTGCCCACCAGCAGGGCGCGCACACCGATGCCGTACCGCGTGCCCGTCGCGTCCGTCTCCACCCAGCCGAGCTCGACCAGGGTGCGCAGCAGCATGTAGAGGCTGGACTTGGGGTAGCCGACGGCCTCCTGGACCGCGGCGAGGGAATGCATGCCGGGACGCCCCGCGAAGTATTCGAGCAATTCCACCGTCCGCACCGCGGACTTGACCTGAGCTCCACCGGAATCCGCAGTTGACATTGCTCTTCGCCCCTTCTTGACCGAGCAGAACGCCCGGAAATAGAGTCCCCATATATTCATCATCAGGAACACTGTTCAGAATACCGAACAAATCCTGCTGGATGGCAGAAGACCGGGAAGGAAGCCGCGGTGGCAGCAGCACCAGTCTGGAGTGTCGACCCCCGAACCGGGAACCCGCGTGAGCAGGTTGCGATCGAGTCATCACCTGAGGAGATCGACCTCGCGGTCCGCGCCGCGCACGCCGCCCGCCCCGCACTCGCCGACCGGAGTGTACGCGCGCGTCTGCTCCGCACCGCCGCCGACCTCCTCGACGAGGCCGGTGAGCATGTCATCGAGGCCGCCGACGCGGAGACCGCGCTCGGTCCCACCCGCCTCACCGGTGAACTCGCGCGCACCACCGCTCAGTTGCGGGCCTTCGCCGAGGTCGTGGACGCGGGCGCCTTCCTCGACATCCACATCGACCACGCCGACGGCAGCCGTACGCCGCCATGGCCCGATCTGCGCCGCTTCAAGATCCCGCTGGGCGTCGTCGCCGTCTACGCCGCCAGCAACTTCCCGCTCGCCTTCTCCGTACCCGGTGGCGACACCGCGAGCGCGCTGGCGGCCGGCTGCCCGGTCGTCGTCAAGGCCCACCCCGACCATCCCGGCACCTCCGAACTGTGCGCCTCCGTACTGCGCAGGGCGGCCCACCAGGTCGGCGTGCCCGAAGACGTCGTCACCCTCGTCCACGGCTTCGAGGCGGGCGTCGAGCTGGTCAGGCACCCGCTGGTCGCGGGCGCAGGCTTCACCGGATCCGTACGCGGCGGGCGTGCGCTCTTCGACGCCGCGGCCGCCAGGCCCGCCCCCATCCCCTTCCACGGTGAGCTCGGCTCCCTCAACCCCGTTGTGATCACCGAAGCGGCCGCCGGGGAGCGGGCCGAGCAGCTCGGCGCCGGGCTCGCGGGCTCGATGACCCTGGGCGAGGGCCAGTTCTGCACCAAGCCCGGCTTTGTGCTCGCTCCCGCCGGCGACGCGGGCGACCGGTTGCTCAAGTCCCTGACGGCGGCGGTCAGCGAGACCGAGCCCGGCGTGATGCTCGACCACCGGATGCGCGACGCCTTCGTCGCGGGAGTACGCGACCGGGCCGAACTGCCGGGGGTGGAGGCCCCGATCACCCCCGGCGCGGGCGGCGATCACACCGTGAGCGCCGGCTTCCTCTCCGTACCGGCTCGGCTGCTGGCTGCCGAAGGGCCGCACGATCTGCTGCTCGAGGAGTGCTTCGGCCCGGTAACCGTCGTCGCGCGGTACGAGTCCGAGGCCGAGATCACCGGAGTCCTCGGCCGGCTGCCCGGCAACCTCACCGCCACCCTGCACCTCTCCGACAGCGAGGCCGCGGGCGAGGGCCGGGGCGCGGAGCTGCTCGCCGAACTCACCCCGCTCGCGGGCCGCATCCTGGTCGACGGCTGGCCGACCGGTGTCGCCGTCGCCCCCGCCCAGCACCACGGCGGCCCCTACCCGGCCTCCACCTCCGGTTCCACCTCGGTCGGGGCCACCGCGATCGAGCGCTGGCTGCGCCCGGTCACGTACCAGACGACGCCCGGCGCGCTGCTCCCGCCCGAACTGCGCGACGAAAACCCGCTGGGGCTGCCGCGCCGGGTGGACGGCCGCCTCGAGACTCCGCGAAGCTGAGTCCGTGACCGAGCCCATCGACCTGCCCGAACTCCCTTTCCCGTTGCGCTCCTACGGCCCCGAGGCCAACTGGTCCTACGAGAAAGGGGTGCTGACCGGCTGGGCGGGAGCCAGGCAGGACCGCTTCGTACCGCCCGCCGGCGAGGCGCTGGAACCCGCCTCCGACGCGCCACGCCTGCTCGGTTCGCCGGAGGGCGACTTCCAGCTCATCGCGCGGGTCACCGTCGGCTTCGCCGCGGCCTTCGACGCCGGCGTGCTCTATCTGCACGTCGGCGAGCGGGAGTGGGCCAAGCTCTGCCTGGAGCTCTCCCCGGACAAGCCCACCATCTGCACGGTCGTCACCCGCGGCCACTCCGACGACGCCAACTCCTTCGAGGTGGCGGGCAGCGCATGGCTGCGGATCAGCCGGACGGGCAAGGCCTTCGCCTTCCACGCCTCGACGGACGGCGAGCACTGGACCTTCGTGCGGATCTTCGCCCTCGGGACGGAGGAGCAGGCCGGGGCCGCGCTCGTGGGCTTCCTGGCACAGTCCCCGGTGGGTGAGGGCTGTGTGGTGACGTTCGACCGGATCGAGTTCCGCGCGGGCTGGCCCGAGGGACTGCGCGACGGCAGCTGAGGGCGGACTGCCGACCGTGGGGCCCCGGGCCCGGATCCGGGCCCGCGCCTGGACCGCCCGGAAACCGGGCGGCGCCCGGCCGCATGCGGAGACCCAGCAGTGACTGCTCCACCGGCGCATCGAGCGTGCCCGCCAACTCCTCGAGACCACCGCCCTGCCGATGGAACAGCCCGCCCGCGCCGGCGGCCTCGGCACGGCTGACTCGCCGCGCCGGCACATCCGGCACCGCGTCGGCCGCACACCGAGCGCCCACCGAGCGCCTCCTCAGCCGGACCGCAACCGCCGGCTGATCTCCCGGCGTCACCACCACCGTGATCAGAACAGCCGTTCCCGCCGACCTGGACGCCATCGCCGCCCTCCACGCCGAGGCCCGCGCGAGCTACTACCGCGGCCATCTCCCGGACGACGCCTTCGACGGCCACGCCGAGCACGCCCGCACCCGCGCGGGCTGGGCCACCGCCATCGAGCGCGGGGCGGTGCTCTGCGCCGAGAAGGACGGGACCGTCGCCGGAGCCGCCGCTTTCCGCGAGGTCGGTACGGTCATGACACTCACCCAGCTCCATGTGGACCCCAAGCGGTGGCGCGACGGCATCGGCACCGCCCTGCACGCCGCCTGCGTCCAGGCCTGGCAGCGCGCCGGGGTCCGCACCGCCCGCCTCGAGGTCTTCGAGCACAACAGGCGCGCGCAGGCCTTCTACGCGTACCACGGCTGGCTCCCCGACCCGGACGAGCCGCGCGCAGACACCCATCTCGTGCTGCGCCTCACAGTGCCGCCCGCGGCGGAATGAGCCGCACCCGCAGCACGTTGACGCCGGAGCGGAGGAGGCCTCCGCGCCCCGGCCCCGTACAACCCTGGAGAGAATGAGCATGCGCGTCGAGATCTGGAGCGATATCGCCTGCCCTTGAACCAACGGAACACCAGGTTATCGCGGGCGGTCTGACCAGCGGGGATGAACCCAGAGAAAGCCCCGCCCATGACCCACGGGGGCAGGTCACAGACGGGGCCGGTTCCGACTCGCTGAGCTGTCTTGCTGCCGTCGCTCAGCGGGCCGGGGCTACTCGGCGCGGGTCACTCGGGCATGGTCTACGTACTCACGGCGGAACAGGTCGTGCCCGGTCCGGCCAGTGTGGGCAAGGGCCCAATCCTGGGCGTCGTCGGCATCATCCCGGGGTCCGCTGGTGTCACCGCATCCATGCGCCACGCACGTGATCAGCGCCGTGAGTCCGCCGTCTGGTACGTGTCTGATCACGTGGGCGACATACCGCAGTACGGAGCGGGTCACCGTTGCCCCCTTCCGTGAGGGTGCCGTCTGATCTCCACCGCCAGATCAGTGGCGTGCGAGGGGTCGTACGCGGGAGACCCTGCCTCTATCGCTTGTCCCCACTGTCCTGCCAGCGCTTTGCAGACGTCGCAGCCAGGCACGGGAATGGGCTTCTCCTGGGAGGGCTCCGTTAATTGGACTGCCGCTGTCATGGTCGTACTGCGCGCCATCGCTCGCACCCTCCGCCGTGTCTCGGATGCGCTGAGGATCTCGCCATGCCATGAGGGACTACAGGGACGGAACGGCCTACTTTTGCGGCCTAGTTGGCGACTCCCAGGAACTCAGCGAGTTTGCGCAAACCAGGGGGACGGGACGGCCCTGCCCACAGATCGCTGACTATGGCCACAGCGAGCGTGTGATGACGCATCCATGCCGGGGCAATCTGCCGCAGCCGCTCAAGAGCCTTCACAGCCCCCTCAGCGTTCCCTAGGTCGGCATGAGCCCGCGCTACGTCGAGCAAGAGCCACGTACGCCAGGAAGGGGGAGTATCGGCGCTCAGGCGCATTCCCTTTGCGAGGCTCAGTGCCTCTTCCGGCCGTGCATGTTGTACAGCGAGCCGGACACGCTCAATTCGTACGGACGACCGACTGAAGACCGAAACCATCTTGCTGTCGGCCGGAGCGGGCAGCGTGGCTAGGCGTCGCGTCGCATTCTCCGCTGTGGTCATCATGTCGTTCGCTGTGTCGTAGTCGCCGGAACGGGCAGCAGACGTTGCAGCGGACATGATCAGTCCACCCCATACGCGTAGCCCCTCAGCCGTCTGCCCGTGCTGCTTCTCGACACCATCAGCCGCGTAAACGGCAAGGTGCTCCGCGTCGTCCAATCGGTTCTGCCGCTGATAGTTCCAAGCCACAGAGTTACTGATCATCGGGGCTAGCAGCGGGTCGGAAGAGTCGGACGCAGCATTCATGGCGCGCTCAAGAGCTGACAGCGCAAGGTCCGTCTTGCCTAAACGGATGGCAAGGTGTCCGCCCAATTGCAGCGCCTTACCCAACGCAGCCTGCCCCGCTGCTCTCTCGTCGGTATTGCCCACAGCAGCAGTGAAGCGAGCGTCAGCGATGATGCCGGGCAGCACTTCCATAAGGCGGCCGAACTCGGCGTCGTGGTACAGGGTCCAGCCGTCAGCAATCTCGCGGCGGAGCAGCGCCAGGGACAGCCGCTCAGCACCGTTCGGCTCCGGGGGTGGGGCGAACAGCGGGGGTGAGATTGCGCGGCGCACAGCGACTAGCTGAGGGGGGTCCGCGTCGCCGTTGCTGGGCACTCCCGGCGGGTCGCCCAGCAGCGCCGTCAGCTCAACCCCTAGCCCACGAGACAGCGCGTGCAGGGTCGGCAGTCGTGCGCTGTGCTTCCGTCGCTGCTCTAGCTTTCGTACTACGTCCACGGACACGCCGGAGCGCTCCGCCAACCCCTCTTGCGTCAGATCAGCAAGACGGCGCAGACGCGCTAGCCGGTCGCCCAGGTGCTCAGCCATACAGCAAGCCTACGGGCGCAACTCCCCAGCGGGCAGGGCCGAACGCACGGAAGCCCCGCACCGGCCACCAGGAAGGCAGCGAGTACGGGGCTTCTGGTCATTCGGTCGGCGCGAATTCAAGAACGGCTGTGTGAGCCTCTGACGGCTGGTACACGTCCTCTGGGGATTCGGGGACCCAGCGGGCAAAGCGGCGTCTCTCGCGGGCGCGTATGACGTCTCTGCGCTGATCCGGCAGCCATTCCCACAGCGGGCGGCAGAGTTCCATGTCTGACAGCGCGAGTAGGGCTTTCAGCCGGTCGTCACCCATGCGTGTGCCCTGTCACCCGCAGCGGGTCACCCGGGTTCATTCGCAGGTAATCCCGGTACAGGTGCAGCGAGTTGGTCACTATCTCGCTGACGCTTGTCACCCCGGTAGCCGCCGTGATGTCACCCAGGTACTCCCGTGTGGCGTCGCTGTGTCTGACGCTGATTCGGTCTGTCATACGCTGTGCCTCCTCATGGAAAAGCCCTGGCCCTCCCGCCGGGGAAGACCAGGGCAGCTAGTTTTGAACGTGTTCAGTTTCAGTCGTCGTGTCGGCGTGGCTTGTCCCGCCGGGTGTATTTCCGGTAGCAGTCAGCGCAGCGAGGAACACGCGGGTCGGGCAGTAGAGAGCGGTGCACAAACTCTGTGTGTGGCTTACGCTCACCGCAGGTGCGGCAATACAGGGTCACATTCCGTCACCTTCTGAACTGGGCATCGTGTCTTTGAACCGGGCAGATCTCTTTCGGCCCTCCCCCGCGTTGTTCGTCCCCACATGATCGTTTAAGAACCCCCCACTCTCCGTGACCGCTCACTGTTGACGACCAGCGAGGACAGATCATTGATCGCTGCATAGACGTCAGCGCGGTCAGCGTTAGTAGGCAACTGCACTTGCGCTGCGATCACCTGGGCAATGCGCGGTGCATCGTTACCGAAATGCCAAAGGTCACCAGCGGCTGGCTGATGGTCAGTCAGCAATGCCTCAACAATGCGGAGCGCAGCCCAGTATTCAGGGTCACGTGTGGGCACCAGGTACGGCGCGAGGATGATTAGTGGGTTGGGCATTTGCCCTCCGTTCAGCAAGAGGGGGCCGACCAGCATTACGCCAGCCAGCCCCCAGGGGTGGTAGTCACCTACTCATTTCAGTAGGTGGGTGGGTGCGCTGCGCGCCTTACTCGCTGACGCCGTCCATGCGGCCCAGAAGAGCGTCTAGCCGCCCCTCACGCTTGGCGCTGACAATGTCCGCAGGGCTCATACCGTCGAGATCAGCGCGGGTTAGCTGCCCCTCGGGCCAAGGCTGCACGGCAGGCGTCGACGGCTCAAGCTCGGCAGGCTTGGGCTCAGTCGCGCGCCGGTAATTGGCCAGGGCTGCGGACTGCTGCACTGCCTTGATTTGGTACGGGTACATCAGGCGTCACCCTCAGCGATTCGGATTTCATTGTTGGCAGACCTTGCCAGCGCTACAGCCTGCGAACGCTGTATCTCCATCGACTTTCCGTCACCGAACGTGACCGTTACCAGCGGGTCAGGCTCGCGGGCCGTCTTGAAGCTGCCCAGTACCTCGCGAATCTCAGCGATCGGCTCAGTGAAGCTCGGCACAAGACCATCAGCGCACTGCGGATTGCAAACGCTGTCGTTGTAGTCCGGGCGGCCGGAACCCTGCCAGGCACGCACGTAGTTGACGAATGACGTTGCAGCGCCGAAAGCATCGCGGGCAGCGAGGAATGCGCGGTAAGCCTCCTCGGTGCGCTGTGCGGCCGCCTGAAGGCCGTTCATGGCCTCCGGCAGGAGAGTGCCAGCCACCGGCCGGTAAGCCTCCACAGCAGCCCTGTCAGCGTTTCGCACGGCAGAGGTGAGGGCCTGGTGTACGCCGACCACTCGCGGGCGGGCATCCCGGGCCTTGGCCACCTCGCTGGTGCCTTTTAGCCCGTCCTTCCCCTCGGCCACAGCGTCAATCGCGCTGCGAATGTCCTTGCCCTCAGCGATAGCCCGCCAGTTCTCAGCGAGGACGTCAGCCCACTTGTCCTCGAAATCAGTCAGCCGCTCATGGGTTAGGTCGCGCTCGGCGATTAGCTCAGCGACAGCCTGCGGAAGCAGCTCGGACGGCGGGAACATGGTGATGTCAGTCATGGGTGGTTCTCCCTAGTTGGTGCGCTGTCGCGCGTTGTTGGTCTGGCGAGCCTTGCTCCACCAGGGGTTAGTCAGCCCGTACAGGCGTCGCTCGTCCATGCGGAACCCTGCGTGAGTAACTACAGCGAGAAAGGCGCCGAATGGGACGGTTGGCTTACCGGCACCGGTCAGGTACGCATTTACGACCAGCCAGAGGGTGTCCCGGAATATGAAGCGCTCTTCGTCGTCGACCGTTACGGCCCTCAGCGCGTCGAATACATCTGCTGTGCGGTCGCTCATCGGGCAGCCTGCCGATACGTGGTGGCCTTAGAAGCAGCCTGCGCGTTGACCAGCCGGGCCAGCGAGTCAGTCACATTGCACAGTGCCTGGATGTCCTCGACCTTTGGTGCGTCGTCGTCAAGCAGGCGGGCGGCCATGACGGTAATCAGGACTTCAAGCGACTGGCGAGTGCGCGGGCGGTTAGCGATGTCAGCGGGGGTGGGCATGGCACATACTCATTTCAGTAGGTGGTGGGGGTTGCGTTAGCTATCTGATGGCCGGTCAGGGTTCTGGCCGGCTCGGGTGTCAGGGCAGGTCAGCACGCTGCGGGGCAGGCATCGCCCTTTGCGCTGCGGTTTGCGGTGGAGCGGAGAGGGTGCACAATTTTTTGACACCGGTAGGAACTCTCCATATACGTTAGGGAGTTATGACCGGTGCAAGATTTTTGTGCACCCCTCCGGCCCGCTGTTGCTTACGCGCTTTGCTGCTGTCCGAAGATGTCCGTAACGCCATCAGCGGTCTGCTGCCGCTCGCTGGCCCGGTCCTCCGGGAACCGAATCCCCGCGTACTTCCAACCGTCCTTGGATCGTCGCTCGATGACCCCACGGTTTAGAAGCTGCTTCTTGACGCTGCCAGGCTTGTACTTGGCGGAGGTGTCGCCGTTGTCGGCGCACCATTCCTTGAGCCGCCGATTGAAGTCGGTACGCGAGATCTCGTAGCCATCGTCGTATTCGAAGATCTCACCAACCAGCGCCTTCAGCGGGTCGACCGCCTCTTTGTGCTGCTGAGTTGCTTCGCGGACCTCGTCAATGTCGTACAGCCTGCCCGCTGTGTAATAGCGCTTCGCGCCCTCAACGATCCATGCGGCGACGCCTTGCAGCTCCGCGCCTTGAATCGTCGGCTCTAGCTCCGGGTCCTCCCTGCCAGCGAAAGACTCGCCAAACAGAATGGCCTTAGTTCGGGCCCATAGCGCTGCTCCGCCCGCTGCAAACTCCGGCAGATGGTTCGTGGCCAGTACCAGCGTGAACGTGGGAACGAACGTGAATTCCTTGCCGTACAGGTGGCGCGCCTGGATTCGGTCGCCGCCCGTGTGCTTCTTCAGCCTCGCTGTGTTCATGGGCACTTCGGCTTCGCCCTCTTGGGCAACCACCATGCGAGCACCCCTCAGCGCGGCTATCTGCTCCGTGTGCGGCTCCCGACCCCGGCCACCCTCGTACAGCCCGAAATCGACTTCACGGACGATCTGAGGGCCGAACGCAGCCTGCATGGTCCGGACGTCGTGCCCTTGCCATTGCGGCCGTGAGCGCCGTACCAGACGCCTAGCAGGTGGTCCCTGACTTCGCCCGTGATGCAGACGCCTAGGAAGTCTTGGTAGTACCGCTGTAGCTCCGGCTTGCCCGGAAAGACTTCAGCGATGAACTGTTCCCAGCGGGGGGCCTTAGCGTCGGGGTCGTAGTCGACCAGCGCAGCGAAGGTGAGTCGGTCATCAGGGTCATGCGGCCGGATCTCGCCGGTGCGCAAGTCCACGGTTCCGTTCTGGAACGTCAGCAGGTGCCGGGCGTTGTCGAAGTCGTCGACGGTGGCCCGGAATTCCGGCAGCGCTGTCATTTCGCGGACCATGACGGAGCGTTCCCGCCCGTTGAGCATCTTGGATACCGCAGCGCCACCCCATGAGCGGTCATCCTCGCTGGCGACCATGCGCTGAATCAGTGCGTTGGATGCTTCGGTCACTGCCTGGAGCGCTGCCCCATCGTCGCCAGTCGGCGCCCACACCTTTCCGTCCCAGCGATACCAGCCGAGCCCTTCAACGAACTTGAGACGATCGGCGCAGTGGTCAGCAACGAACTTGGCGAAATTCGTGTGCCGCACGTCGACGCTAACGTTTAGGGCTTTGGCCGTGCGCGACCAGTAGGCGTCATCGAAAGTCGTCAACGTCAGACCCCATCCGGCAGAAAGTCAGCGGCGGCAGATGCGCTCTTGTCCGCTGCCCTGCGCTTGCGCGCTTCGCGCTCCGGGGACTCAAGTCCGTTGCCTGCGTACAGGTCGCGCTTGAAGTTCGTCGCGTCAGCGGTAGCGGCAGCGAGTGCGAGCGTTGCGTGAACCTGGGCTTGCGCGGAAAGCCGGTTGGCCTCCTCGTCGCTGACAAGGCACATGTCCATCCCGTTGAGGGAATTTCGCACAGTGTGCGTAGCCTGCGCCATCAGTACTTCGGCGCGCTGGTAGTGCTCGTATCCGTTCATGGGTGTTTCCTCTCATGGTCTGTCAGACCGGTTAGGCGCCCTGGGTCCAAAGGCGGATTGTGGGGATGCCCAGTGCACAGGCGTCGCGGATTGCTTCCTGACTCATGACTCCGCGCGCTGTGGGCATTAGCGTCTTCAGTTCGCTGTCAACGGCAGCGAGTTGGGCCCGCAGTTCCTTGCGTCGGATACCGAGGGTCTTAATCCTGGTTTCGACTTCGCGTGCATTCACGCTGTCTCCGTTCCATGTTTGGGTTCAGTTGATGGGCAACAAAAAACCCGACAGCGCGTGGCTACCGGGTTTCCTGTTGACAGACCAGCAGGAGGAAGGGGGGCGGTTCGTTTCCCTCTCACCGTGTATCTAGCGAGTCGGTTACTCGTTGTCGTCAATTTGACGCTAAGTGTCATCAGCGCCGCGCGCCGTCCCTCTCGAAGTAGGTCTAGCGAGTCGGATACCAGCGGGCAGCAGAAAGCCCCGGCATCCGTACTGGGACACCGGGGCCTGTCTCGCTGGTCTAGCGGCTAAGCGCCCCAACGTCCCCCATCAGCGCGTCCATAAGGGCCTCGACGCGCTCTAGACGCTGCCGGATCAATACCGACTCCCCTTCGGCCGTCAGGCGGGCGCTCAGGACTTCCCAGCGGGCCGACAGGGCGTTGTACTCCGCAGCCCAATCGGCTGCCTCAGCGCGGCTCATCGGGCATCCCAGGCATCCCACGCAGCGTCTTCCTGGCTACTGTCTTTGTCCCGCCAGTCAGGGTCCAGCCGGTCAAGGATCGGCGTTCGGTCACCGCGATAGCGCGCAGGTGCCAGCGTCACACCCTTTAGCGCTGCCCGCAGTAGTGCGCGCTGCCCGCTGATGCCTGCCCCTTGCCAGAGTCCCGCAATGCCCTCAGGGTCCATCAGCGGAGTGAGGTCAGCCTCTTGCGCCAGTTCTGCCAACTCTGCTTTCAGTGAGTCGATTTGGGCGTTGAGTGACCGCCACAGGTACTCGTAATCAGCCTCGCTGATCCGGTTGAGAACGAACCGTTCCTTACGGAGCTGCATCTCTCGCCCTACCGCTGATTCCAGGGCCGCATTTGCTTGCGCCTTACGCGCTTCCGCCTCAGGGTCCTGATACGCCAGCCAGTCACGCGCGATGTCTCGGATAACCGGCGAGGTGGGTGCCAGGTTCAGCACGTGGTTAATCCACATCGTGGAGACAGCGTCATCAGCGCGGGATCGCTCCGTGGAAACCCCCTTGCAGGATGACGGACCCTCGACCTGCCGCGCATAACAGCGGTAGTTCACCCCGCCATTGGCCATGGGTCCTCCACAGTGCCCGCAGCGAAGCGTGCCGCTGAGAAGTGCCACGGTTTCCCGCTTGCCTCGCGTCCGGTCGCCAATGCTGGTACCAGGCTGAGCACGACCGGCGAGAATGGCGGAAATCTTGACGTGCTCGGCGAACGTGATGACTCCCTCTCCCAGCGAGATCGGGTGACCATCCTTGCTCAGCAGCGGAGTACCGCCACGGTGGTACTTACCGAGATCCTTTCCGTTCCCGTCGAGCAACTTTTCCCGGTTGGCAACCAGGCCAGCCCAAGTCACGCTGTGCGCCAGGCTGATGATTCCGGGCCCCGTCCACTTCTTTCCGTGGCGGGTTTTCACCTTCTCGCTGTTGAGCCTGTCAGCGATCCAGCCGGGCGTTTTGCGGTCGAGTAGGTACTCAGCGATGCGGCGCGCTGTGGCGTACTCCTGCGGGTCGTGAGACAGCTTCCCGGAACCAGCGACACAGCGCAGACCGTACGGCGTCACTCCGCCGGTAAAGCGGCCCTCAGCCTTGTTCGAGTCGATGCCCAGTTTGGTGAACGTCGAGATATCCGCCGCTTGCTCCCGCGCTTGCTCGCTGAGAATCGCCAGGATCATGCGGCTACGCGTCGAATCGATGTTCTCGGCGACGACGTAGATACGCGCCTGTCGCTCTTCCAGGGCATCCAGCAGCAGACCGACTTGGCCCATGCCCCGGCGTGACAGGCGGGAGGTTTTGAAGACGTACAGAGTCTTGGACAGACCAGCGCCGACGATTGCCGCTGTTGCTCCGTCGAATTCCTCGCGGCGAACGTACGCCTTGCTAGCACTCTTCTGCTCAAACCAAACGTGGCGGATTCGCTTACCCTCGTGGGCAGCGTGGGCACACATTCGGCGAACCTGCTCCCTCAGTGAGCTAACGGTGTCCTTCTGCTTTGAGCGCCGGACGTACATCTCAGCGAGATCAGCGGGGGTGCCGGTGGCAGGGGTCCAGAGATTCAGCTCTTTCAGCTCGCTGTCCTCGAATCCCAGCGCGCGCAGGGCTGGCAGGTCGTCGCGTTCCATGGGGCGTCCCGTTCGGTCGGAGATGGCGACCTCTTCTAGGGAGTCGGTTACCTAGAACCGGCAAAACCCCAGGTCAGAGGCCATATGGCTCCGTTGGTCCATGGGTGTCCCTGGTGCTACATCGGGAAGGCACGCTTCGAGCAGGGTCTCGCGGCCTTCGCCCACCGCGACCAGGTCGAGGTGGTGCACCGCTCCTTCGAGCTCGACCCGAACCGCGCCAAGGGCGAGACCGGCCCGGTGATCCCCATGCTGGCGAAGAAGTACGGGCGCACCCTCGAGGAAGCGCGGTCGATGGAGGAACACGTCGCTTCCAACGCGCGCGCCGAGGGCCTCGACTACCGTGCCGAGGGCCGCGACCACGGCAACACCTTCGAGATCCACCGGCTGCTGCACCTGGCCAGGGCCTGCGGCCGCCAGGACGAGCTGCTGAACCTCGCCTACCGGGCGAACTTCGCCGAGGAGCGGTCCGTCTTCGACGCCGAGACCCTCCTCGAGCTCGCCGTGGAGGCCGGTCTGGACGCGGACGAGGCCCGGGCGGTCCTTGCCGACGAGGACGCGTATGCCGACGAGGTACGCGCGGATGAGCGCGAGGCAGCCGAGCTGGGCGCCACCGGCGTGCCGTTCTTCGTCCTCGACCGGCGCTACGGCGTCTCCGGCGGCCAGCCGGCAGAGGTCTTCACCCAGGCGCTGGAGCAGGCGTGGCAGGGCCGGGCGATCACCCCGATCGGCGCGGACGCGGCCGCCTGCGACACCGACGGCTCCTGCGAGGTTCCGCAGCCCGGAGCACATGCTTGAGCGCTGCTGAGCGGTTCCCCTCGACAATTCGCGGTTGACCAGCCGTTGGGGGGCACCGCAGGGTGATCCCATGGAGACCCTGGGTGGCGCCGAGTTCGCGCCTGACACGACGTATCTGAACACCTCCACCTGCGGGCTGCTGCCCAGCAGGACCGTCGCGGCCGTCACGGCGCTGGCCGAGGAGCTCGCGGCAGGGCGGCCGGGCGGCGCGGGTGACTACTCGGAGGTGACCGCCGCCCGGCAGTCCTTCGCACGCCTCACCGGTGTGGACGAGGAGCGGGTCGCCGTCGGCGGTTCGGTCTCCGTGCATGTCGCACTGATCGCGAGCTCGCTGCCGACCGGCGCCGAAGTCCTTTTCCCCGAGGGGGAGTACGCCTCGGTCATCACGCCCTTCACGGTGCGCGGGGATCTCAAGCTGCGGTACGCACCGCTGGACGAGCTGGCCGATGCGGTGCGTCCGGGCACCGCGCTGGTGGCCTTCTCCTCGGTGCAGTCGGCCGACGGCCGGATCGCCGATACGCGGGCCATCCGGGCCGCCGCGGCCGCGCACGGCGCCCGTACGCTTCTCGACGCCAGCCAGTCGGCGGGCTGGCTGCCGCTTGACGCGGGCGCGTGGGACTACACCGTCACCGGCGGCTTCAAGTTCCTGCTCTGTCCGCGCGGCGCCTCCTTCCTCACCGTGACCGAGGAGGCGCAGGAGGCCCTGGTGCCGATCCACGCGGGGACCTTCGCCGCCGAGGAGCTGTGGGGGACCACATACGGACCGATCGAGGAACTGGCGAACTCCGCGCGCCGGTTCGACGAACCCACCGCTTTCCTCTCGTACCACGGAGCGAAGCAGTCACTCGCGCTGCTGGAGGAGACCGGAATCGACGCCGTACACGCCCACAACACCTCGCTCGCCCGGCGGTTCCGGGCGGGGCTGGCGGAGCTGGGCCATGAACCGGTGCCCGGTGAGTCCGGCATCGTCGCCGTCCCGGGGCTCGGCCACCGCGTCGCGGAGCTGGCCCGCGCGGGAGTCATCGTCGCGGACCGGGCGGGAAATCTGCGCGCCGCCTTCCACCTCTACAACTCCGCCGCCGAGGCGGACCGGGTGCTGGACGTCCTGTCGGGCTGAGGGTGCGAGATCAGCAGCCCGGCTGTGCGCCCGGGCCGCCGTGGAGCTCCGAGCCCGGGTCGGGGCAGCCCTCGGTCTCGGTGCAGAGATTCGCCTCGACCTTGGCGAGCAGCCGGGTGAGCTCGCGGCGCTCGTCCGCGTCGAGCCCGGCGAGCGTGTGCTCCTCCAGCTCGCCCCAGGCGGCCTTCACATCGGTGAACAGAGCGCAGCTGTTGTCCGTGGCCTCGACGAGCACCGCGCGCCGGTCGTCCGGGTCCGGGGAGCGGCGTACATGCCCGGTCTGTTCCAGGCGCTGGAGCATCTTGGTGACGGTCGAGGGGTCGAGGTCGACGGCCTTGATGAGCTCCGACTGCCGTACGGGCCCGGCGTCCCACAGGCGCATCATCAGGAACTCCTGACCGGGGTAGAGGCCGGCTCCCTTGAGCAGCTTGCCCGCGGCGATGCGGTGGAGTCGGGCGACCCGGGACAAGGCATGGCTGACCGGGCCGCCGCGGGCGGCCCTGGGCAGCTCGCTACAGACAGGATCTGTCTGCGCCGCGGATGTGGCGGACATCGTGGCCTCCTCGGACCTCCGGGTTTGAGGTACTGAGAGTACTCACAGAGATATTAACTTGGCCGACCAAGTAATGCGCTACAGTGGCCCCCGTCGTATTTACTTGGCCGACCACATAAATCTTGGGGGCTCCCATGACCACCGCCTTCGACCCGATCGACCTGTCCGGTACCCAGCTCGGCAACCGGATCGCCATGGCACCCATGACCCGCAGCCGGGCGTTCGGCGAAGGACTCACCGTCACCGACTCCACCGTCGAGTACTACGGCCAGCGCGCTTCGGCCGGCCTGATCATCACCGAAGGCATCCAGCCCTCGGTCGTCGGCCGCGGCTACCCGAACACCCCGGGACTGCACAGTGCCGAGCAGGTCGCCGCGTGGCGCAAGGTCACCGACGCCGTGCACGCCAAGGGCGGCAAGATCTTCGCCCAGATCATGCACGCCGGGCGTATCGGCCACCCGGTGCTCTGGCCGGACCAGGAACTTCTCAGCGTGGCCCCCTCCGCCGTCGCCGCCGCCGGGCAGCTCTACACGCAGGAGGGCCCCAAGGACTTCATCGCCCCGCGGGAGCTGTCCGGCGACGAAGTACGCGCCATCATCGGCGAGTTCGTCGACGCGTCCCGCAACGCCATCGAGGCCGGCTTCGACGGCGTCGAACTGCACGGCGCCAATGGCTATCTCATCCACCAGTTCCTCGCCCCCAACACCAACCTGCGCACCGACGAGTGGGGCGGATCCGTCGAGAACCGCATCCGCTTCGCCGTCGAGGTGACCAAGGCCGTGGTGGCCGAGATCGGTGCCGAGCGGACCGGGCTGCGGGTCTCTCCCGGCAACGCGTACAACGACATCGCCGAGACGGACACCGAGGCGGTCTACCCCGCGCTGGTCAAAGAGCTGGAGCCGCTGGGCCTCGGCTATCTGCACGTCGTCGAGATGACTCCGGGCTTCCGGGATGTGACGCTCGCGCTGCGCAAGCAATTCAGCGGCACCTTCATCCTCAACCCGTCGACCGAGGGCCCCACCGACCACGGGGCGCTGGGGCTGATCGAGGACGGCATCGCGGACGTCCTCGCCTTCGGCGCGCTGTTCCTGGCCAACCCGGACCTGCCGGCCAGGCTCAAGGCCGAAGGCCCGTACAACACCCCGAACACGGCCACGTTCTTCGGCGGTGACGACAAGGGTTACATCGACTACCCGGCCCTGTAAGGCAGTCGCACGCGGCAGGGCCCGGCGCCCCTCGGTGCGAGGGGCGCCGGGCCCTGCCGTGGATGGCTACCGCACCGGAGTGAAGTCCCGTGCCCCGATGCTGTGTCCATGGCGGCTTCGCCGCGGGCCGGCCGTCGGCCAGAAGTGGCTTACCGCACCGGAGTAAAGTCCCGCGCTCCGATGTACTCCGGCCTGGGCACCGGCGCCGCGAACGGCTTCACGGCAGCGTTCTCCACGCTGTTGAAGACGATGAAGACATTGCTGCGCGGGTACGGGGTGATGTTGTCCCCGGAGCCGTGCATGCAGTTGCAGTCGAACCAGGTCGCCGAACCGGCCCGGCCGGTGAAGAGCCGGATGCCGTGCCGGTCGGCGTACCGGGTCAGCGCTTCGTCCGAGGGAGTGCCCGCGTCCTGCATCTGCAGTGACTTCTTGTAGTTGTCCTTCGGCGTCTCGCCCGCACAGCCCAGGAACGTCTTGTGCGAACCGGGCATGATCATCAGGCCGCCGTTGGTGTCACGGTTCTCGGTCAGCGCGATCGAGACGGAGACGGTGCGCATGTTCGGCAGACCGTCCTCGGCGTGCCAGGTCTCGAAGTCCGAGTGCCAGTAGAAGCCCGAGGCGCCGAAGCCCGGCTTCACATTGATACGGGACTGGTGGACGTACACGTCCGAGCCGAGGATCTGCCGGGCTCTGCCCACCACCCGCTCATCGCGCACCAGACCGGCGAAGATCTCGCTGAGCCTGTGCACCTCGAAGACCGAGCGCACGTCTCTCGACTTCGGCTCGATGATCGAGCGATCGTCGGCACGTACCGCGGGGTCGGTGACCAGCCGTTCCAGCTCGGCTCGGTAGAGCGCGACCTCGTCCGGCGTGATCAGCTCGTCGACGGTCAGGAAGCCGTCCCGCTCGAAGCCCATGAGTTCGGAGGGGACGATCGGCCCCGGCGCCCCGGGCGCGGACCACACAACCGGGTCCTGGCGCGGAGTGGTCACCTCGCCCGCGCCGCGTGTCGGGTACAGGTCGGTGCGTACAGGGGCGGTGGTCATCGTTCAGCCCTCCTCGGTGAGCAGCGGGTAGACGCCGTTCTCGTCGTGGTCCTCCCGTCCGGTGACCGGCGGGTTGAAGACGCAGACACAGCGGAAGTCGGTCTTGGGGCGCATGGTGTGGCGCTCGTGGCCGTCCAGCAGATACATCGTGCCGGGCTCGATCCAGTGGGTCTCGCCGGTCTCGTCATCGGTGAGCTCGGCCTCGCCCTCCACGCAGAGCACGGCCTCGATGTGGTTCGCGTACCACATCGACGTCTCCGTACCCGCGTACAGCACGGTCTCGTGGAGCGAGAAGCCGACCTTCTCCTTGGCGAGCACGATGCGCTTGCTCTCCCAGGTGCCGGAAGAGGCCTTCACATGGCGCTCGGTGTTCTCGATGTCCTTGAACGATCGGACGATCACGGTGAGTCGCTGCCTTTCTCGTACGGTGGTGTCAGGCCGTTTCGCGGACGGAACGGGCCAGGGTGCGCAGGCCCTCGTCCAGCTCGTCGGGGGAGATGGTGAGCGCGGGCAGAAGCTTCACCACTTCGCTCTGGGGACCAGAGGTCTCCAGCAGCAGCCCCAGCTCGAAGGCGCGGGCGCAGACCGCCGAGGCACGTGCCTTGTCCTCGAACTCCAGGCCCCAGACGAGGCCGCGGCCGCGGAAGCTCAGTCCGGTCCCCGCGCTCTCGTCGACGATGGCCAGCAGCGCACGCTCGACCTGCTCGCCCCGCGCCAGAGTCTGCTTCTCCATCTGGCCGTCGGCCCAGTAGGTGTTGAGCGCGGCGGTGGCGGTGACGAACGCCGGGTTGTTGCCGCGGAAGGTGCCGTTGTGCTCGCCCGGCTCCCAGATGTCCAGCTCCGGCTTGAACAGGCAGAGCGACATGGGCAGTCCGTAGCCGCTGATGGACTTCGACAGGGTGACGATGTCCGGCGTGATGCCGGCCTCCTCGAAGGAGAAGAAGCCGCCGGTACGGCCGCAACCCATCTGGATGTCGTCCACGATCAGCAGCATGTCCTGGCGGTGGCACAGGTCCTGAAGGGCTCGCAGCCACTCGGCGCGGGCCACATTGATGCCGCCCTCGCCCTGCACCGTCTCGACGATGACGGCGGCCGGCTTGTTGAGGCCGGAGCCCTGGTCCTCGAGCAGCCGCTCGAACCAGATGAAGTCCGGGACCTGGCCTTCGAAGTAGTTGTCGAAAGGCATCGGCGTGCCGTGCACGAGCGGGATGCCGGCGCCGGCGCGCTTGAAGGCGTTGCCGGTGACGGCGAGCGCGCCCAGCGACATGCCGTGGAAGGCGTTGGTGAACGAGACGACGGACTCGCGCCCCTTCACCTTGCGGGCCAGCTTGAGCGCCGACTCGACCGCGTTGGTGCCGGTCGGGCCGGGGAACATGACCTTGTACGGCAGATCGCGCGGCCGCAGGATCACGTTCTGGAACGACTCGAGGAAGGCGCGTTTGGCGGTGGTGGCCATGTCCAGGCCGTGGGTTATGCCGTCGCGCTCGATGTAGTCGATCAGCGCGCGTTTCAGCACCGGGTTGTTGTGCCCGTAGTTGAGCGATCCGGCGCCGGCGAAGAAGTCGAGGTAGGTGTGGCCGTCCTCGTCGTGGAGGTAGCTGCCCTGCGCGCGGTCGAACACGGCGGGCCAACCGCGGCAGTAGCTGCGTACCTCCGACTCCAGGGTCTCGAAGACACTCAGGGCGGGCGGGGTGATGGTCACAGCAGTCTCCAGATGTGGGGGAGGTCAGGCGGAGAGGGGGCCGATGCGGTAGAGCACTTCCGGCTGGTGCGTTCCTTCGGGGAACAGCCCGCCGTCGAAGAGGACTTCGCGCTCCAGCCGCGCCCCGTGGCGCTGGGCGTAGGAGGTGAAAAGGCGGTCGGACGCGGCGTTGTCCGGGGTGATGGTCGTCTCGATCTCACGGACCCCGCGGCCGTCGGTGACCCTGACGGTCAGCGCGTCCAGCAGTACGCCGGCGAGTCCACGGCCGCGGTGCGCCTGGTCGACGGCGACCTGCCAGACGACAAGTGCCTCGGGGCGGTCAGGGCGTACGTAGCCCGTGACGAAGCCGATGGGCTCACCGTCGGAGCCGCGCGCCACCACGGAGGTGGCGGCGAAGTCGCGACACCACAGCAGATAGCTGTACGAGGAGTTGAGGTCCAGGACCTCGGAGTCGCGGGCGATGCGCCAGATCGCGGCTCCGTCCTCCACTCGTGGGGTATCGATCTCCAGAAATTCGCTCGGGGTCTTGGCTCGTACAAGGTCTTCTTGTGCGGCGGTCATGCAGAGGAAATTTACCGAGCAAATTCAAAAAATGCATCGAGGGAAGGGGTTGGGTGATGCGCCTCCTTGTGTTATCGCGCGGGCGCGAGCCTCGGGGCGGCGAGGCGCCATTTTCAGGGCTTTTGCGCCGGAATTATGGGGGTTAATCGGACGCGCTGTGGAGTCGGTCACACGCAGGTAACCCTCTTGAGATCCGTCCGAATTACGTCAGTCGATCCTGTCGAAAGCTTGGTGTTTAGGATCGGCAAACCGGGGCAGACGAATACGGGAAGCTGCCCGTAATAAAGCGGCTTCCGTCTATTCCAATTTAACGCGACTTTAAATCCCCGAGGAATGCTTTGCGCCGTGACCGCGGTCACTTCACGGATGGCGTCAGGCCACGGCGGCCGTGCGCCGGGCCGCCTCAGGGTCCACCCGCACACCCGACTCGCCTGGCGCCGCGCCCAGCAGCGCCGGCGTGGATCGCACGGTGGCGAGGGTGGCGTCCGCGCCGTAGTGGTTGCCCCGGAGAATCTCCTGGGCACGTACCCAGCCACCCGCGATCAGCGGCAGCGACGGGTCGGCCGCGAGAGCGTCGCGACCAGCTCGGAGGCGTCGACTCCGGCCGGGGCACGCAGCGTTGTGGCCACCGGCGCCGCCTCCCGCACCTCGTGGACGTACGGCTCGAGACCGCCGCCGAGCACCGGTGCGCCGGTGCGCGTGCCGCCGTGTCCGGTCGGCCGCGCCGAGGGTACCCAGCGCCTCGTACAGTGCTGGACATGAGCGATCGCGTGGTGCTGCATGTGAAGGGGCGGGTGCTCGCCGGTCCCGACGACGTCAGGGACGAGCTGTGGGCGGTGGACGGCCGGATCACGTACGAACGGCCGCGCGCCGAGGCGCTCACCGTCGCGGGCTGGGCGCTGCCCGGTCTGGTCGACGCGCACTGCCATGTCGGTCTTGACCATCACGGCGCGGTCGACGAGACGACCAGCGAGAAGCAGGCGTTCACCGACCGGGACGCGGGCACGCTGCTCATCCGCGACGCCGGATCGCCGTCCGACACCCGCTGGATCGACGACCGCGAGGACCTTCCGAAGATCATCAGGGCGGGCCGGCACATCGCGCGCACCCGCCGCTACATCCGCAACTACGCCCATGAGATCGAGCCGGGCGACCTTGTCGCGTATGTCGCGCGGGAGGCGCGGCGCGGCGACGGATGGGTCAAGCTCGTCGGGGACTGGATCGACCGGGACGCGGGCGATCTGACCGCCTGCTGGCCGCGCGGCGAGGTCGCTGCGGCGATCGCCGAGGCGCACCGGCTGGGCGCGCGGGTGACCGCGCACTGCTTCGCCGAGGTCGCGCTCCGGGACCTGGTCGAAGCGGGCATCGACTGCATCGAACACGCCACCGGGCTCACCGAGGACACCATCCCGCTGTTCGCGGAGCGGGGCGTCGCGATCGTCCCGACGCTGGTCAACATCGCGACGTTCCCGGACCTCGCCGCGGGCGCCGAAGCGAAGTTCCCCGACTGGTCCGCCCATATGCGCCGGCTGTACGAGCGCCGCTACGACACGGTGCGCGCGGCGTACGACGCGGGCATCCCGGTCTTCGTCGGTACGGACGCGGGCGGCTCGCTGGCCCACGGTCTGGTCGCCGCGGAGGTGGCGGAACTGGTGAAGGCGGGCATCCCGCCGGTCCAGGCGCTGTCGGCGACGGCCTGGGGGGCGCGTCAGTGGCTGGGCCGCCCCGTGCTGGAGGAGGGCGCGCCGGCGGACCTGGTGGTCTACGACACGGATCCGCGGGCGGACGTCAGGGCGCTGGCGGCGCCGCGGCGGGTGATCCTCAACGGCCGTGTGATCGGCTGACGAGCGCCGCTCCCCTCCGGCAGTCGTGGTGACCCAGCGTGACCGAGGCTGCCGCCGTTCGTCGAGGCACTTCACGTGCGAGCCGGTTCGATCGACCGGCGCACCACCCGTTCGCGGCCACAGGGTGGCCCCGCAGGAACACTCGTACCTCAAGAATCGAATACGGACACGGAAACTCCACGTTGGGGTGAACTCGCTCCAGGTGTCTGTTGGTTCACTCTCGGTGCGCAAGGATTCCGGTGTCCCAAGTCGCCGCCGTCCGTGCGTCCCAGCGGGGCGGCAGCGGCGCCGTGTCTCCTGTGGGGGTTCCACCATCTTGAACAGCAACACCTTCCGCATGCCCGCACGCCGCTGCGCCGCCGCGGCGGCAGCTGCCGCGCTGGTCGCAGGACCCGTCGCGGTCGCCGGGCCGGCGCACGCCACAGGGGGTGGCGGCGAGGGACGGGCGAGTGCGGTCGTGCTCCGCACCGGGCTCGATGTGTCCCTGCTCGACAAGACCGTCGACGTCCCGCTCAAGGCCACGCTCAACGAGGTGCGGGCCCCTGCCGGTGCCGAGAAGACCGCGCTGACCGTGCAGTTGGACGGGGTCGACCGGGGCAGGCCCGTCCAGGTGCTGCGCGCGGACGTGGCCACCGCGAAGGCCACCGCTGACCGGCGCCGGGCCGAGGGTTACGCAAACCTCGCCCGCGCCAGGCTGCATGTGCCCGGACTGCCGCTGCTCTCGCTCGTCGAGATCGAGGAGGTCACGTCGAAGGCCGTCTGTGAGGCGGGCAAGCAGCCGGTGGCCGAGTCGAATCTGCTCGGCCGGGTGACCGTGCTCGGCAAGAAGGTCACGCTCTCCACCAGCGGCCCCACCCGGGTCGAGGTGCCGGGGGTCGGCGAGGTGACGCTCGATCTGTCGAAGACACACACCACGTCCCGTACGGCCGCCGCCACCGCGCTCGAGCTGAAGGTGTCGGTCAACCCGCTCAAGCTGAACGTCGCCGACGTCACCGGCGTGGTCACGCTCGCCGAGGCGACATGCGAATCGCCCGCCGCGCGGGAACCGTCCTCGGGACCGAGCGGCGGTGTGCGGGCGCAGTCCGGCGAGGCCCCCGCCGAGGAGGACCTCGCCGAGACCGGCGGCAACTCCATGACCCGGTACCTCGCGGGCGGCGCGGTGCTGCTGCTGGCGGCGGGCGGCGCCGCGATGGTGCTGGCCCGAGCCCGGTCCAGGAGCTGACACCCGGCGTCCGGTCGCCCCGCACGCGAGGCCGTGCGGGGCGTCAGCCGCCGACCATGGTGAGCGCCTGGTCGAGCGCCTGCAGAAAGCGGTTGGTGGTCACCCGGTCGCGTACCGCGAGCCGCAGCCAGTCGGGCCCGAGCCCCGGAAACGTATCGCCGCGCCGGGCCGCGAAGCCCAGACCGCGCAGCCGCTCCCGCACCTCGGCGCCACGCCGCACATGTACGAGGACGAAGGGAGCCTCGGCCGCCTCCACCACCCGTACCTCGTCGAACTCCGCGAGCCCCGCGAGCAGATGCGTCCGCTCCGTCGCGATCCCGTGCGCGGCCTGCGCGGCCTCCTTGAGCGCGGCCGGCTCCATGCATGCCTCGGCCGCGGCCAGCGCGGGTGTCGCGACCGGCCACAGCGGCTGGGTCCGCTCCAGCGCCTCGACCGTCTCCGGCTCGGCGAGCACATAGCCGATCCGCAGACCGGCCAGACCCCAGGTTTTGGTGAGGCTCCGCAGCACCACCAGCCCCGGGACGTCGGTCCGTCCCGCGAGTGACTCGGACTCACCGGGCACCGCGTCCATGAAGGCCTCGTCGACCACCAGCACCCGTCCGGGGCGGGCCAGTCCGGCGATGTCAGCGGCCGGATGCAGTACGGACGTGGGGTTCGTCGGATTGCCGATCATCACCAGGTCCGCCGCGTCGGGAACGGCCGCCGGGTCGAGCCGGAAGCCGTCCGCCTCGCGCAGCAGCACCCGCGCCACCTCGTGGCCCGCGTCCCGCAGTGCCGCCTCCGGCTCGGTGAACTGCGGGTGCACCACCAGCGGTTGACGTACCGTCAGTGCGCGTGCCAGCAGCACGAACGCCTCGGCGGCCCCCGCCGTCAGCAGCACCCGCTCCACCGGCACACCGTGCCGCTGTGCGACCGCCGCGCGCGCCGCGCGCCCGTCCGGATAGGCCGCCAGGGCCGTCAGCGAGCAGGCGATGCGCTCGCGCAGCCAGTCCGGGGGAGTGCCGGCCCGGACATTGACCGCGAGGTCCGTGAGGTGCGCGTCCCGCACCTCGGCGTCACCGTGGTGACGCAGATCGTGTGCGTCAGTGTGAGTGCGCATGGCTGCCGTGGTGGTGCCCGTGGCTGTGGTGGTGGCCGTCGTCGTCCGGGTGGAAGTGGGGCTGCTGCGGGATGCCCACCTTGTCCTCGAAGCCCGGCAGCGCGATCCGGTACACGCAGGAGTCGCAGTTCATCCGGATGTCGCCGGCGACGGCCTCCCGGTAGCGCTCCATGACCAGGTCCAGCAGCTCCTCGGCGGGGCCGATCACATCGGCCGACACGACCTCGACCTCGGGATGAGCCTCCGCCCAGCCCTGCGTCTGCTGACGTACCCGGTCCGGCAGGATGCCGGTGAACAGGAAGTACGGGAGTACGACGATCCGGCGCGCCCCCAGCTTCATGCACCGGTCGAGACCGCTCGGTACATCGGGAGCGGCGAGCGAGACGAACGCCGTCTCCACACCCGCGTACCCCCGCCCCTCCCACAGCAGCCGGGCCGCCTTGAGTACTTCGGCGTTGGCGTCCGGGTCGGTCGAACCGCGGCCCACCAGCAGCACGGTCACATCGGCGCGGTCGGACGGCGTACGGACCGTGGAGGCCAGCGCCTCGTCGAGCCGCCGCTCCAGGACACGCAGCAGCGACGGGTGCGGGCCGAGCGGGCGGCCGTAGGTGTACGAGATCCCGGGGTGCCGCTCCCGCTCGCGGGCAAGCGCCGCCGGAATGTCGCCCTTGGCGTGCCCGGCGGACACCAGCATCAGCGGCACCGCGGCGAAGCGCTTCACGCCCCGCTCCACCAGCTCGGTGACGGCGTCGCCGAGCGGCGGCGGGGACAGCTCGATGAAGCCGCCGGCCACGGGGAGTTCGGGATGGCGCCGCCCCAGCTCCCGTACGAAGTCCCGGAAGGCCTCGGCCCCGGCTTCGTCGCGGGTGCCGTGGCCGGCGATCAGCAGTGCGGGCGGGGTGGTCACGCGTTCTCCTTGGTGTGGGGGTGGTACAGCAGAGCATTGAGTGCGGCCGCGGCGACGGCGCTGCCGCCCTTTTCGGACAGGTTGCTGACGGCCGGCAGCCCGCTCTCGCGCAGCGCGGCCTTGGACTCGGCCGCGCCGACGAAACCGACGGGCAGCCCGATGACCAGCGCGGGAGCGGCGTCGAGGACGAGTAGCTCCTCGAGAGCGGTCGGCGCACAGCCGATCACCCAGATCGCGCCGGGCCCGACCTGCTCGTACGCGAGGCGGATCGCGTGCGCGGAACGGGTGAGCCCCGGGCCGGACCTGGCGTCCCTCAGCCTGCAGACGGTCTCGCGCCGGGTGATCCCGGCGGCGACCATCTCGACATCGGCGACGACCGGCGAACCGGTGTGCAGCGCGTCGTGCGCTGCGGCGAGGGAGGTCTCGTCGCAGACGAGATCGGTGGCGTACTCGAGATCGGCGGCGGAGTGGATGACCCGCTCCACGACGGCCCGCGTCAGTGGCTGAAACCCGCTGGTATCGAGCCGGGACCGGAGCCGTCGGAACGACTCCTGCTCGATGGGATGGACGACGCGGGTCACGAGGCGACTCCGGGGTGGCGGCGGTGGGTGAGGGGTGCGGTGCCGGCGGTCGCCGGCGGGCGCGAAGGGGTGAGCGGTCCGCGCCATGTGGCTGGGGTGCTGCGGAGGGCCGAGGACCGGGCGGGAGCGCCACCGGCGGAGCGGGCCGTGGGCGCGTGGTCCAGTCCCGCTCGGGCGGGCGCGGCCGGCGGCGACGGCGGACAGGCCTGGGCGCTGCCGGGACGCGACACGGGTGTGCCGTGCTCGCCTGCGCGCCTGCCTGTGCCTGCGCGCCTGCCTGTGCCTGCGCGCCTGCCTGTGCCCGTGCTCGCGCATGTGCCTGTGCCTGCGTCCGTGCCTGCGTCCGTGCTCGTGCCTGTGCCCGTGCCCGCGTGACGGGGTGCCCTTCCGGCGGTCGACCCGCCGCCGGGGCAGGGCACACGCGCCCCGCGCCCCTCCGCGCTCGCGAGCGCGTCGCCGCGCGCCCTCACGACTGCCACCGGTAGCCGCGCGGCGTCACCATACGGCCCGCGATCTCGCGCGTGGCCGTGTTGCCGACCGTCACGACCGTCATCATGTCCACCGTCGTCGGATCCAGTCCGGCGAGTGTTGTCACGCGGCTGGATTCGTCCACGCGCGACGCGTTGCGTACGACACCCACGGGCGTCCCCGGCTCCCGGTGCCCGGCGAGGATCGTCAGCGCCTTCGGGAGCTGCCAGTCGCGGCCGCGGCTGCGCGGGTTGTAGAAGGTGACGACGATGTCCGCCTCCGCGGCGGCCCGCACCCGGCGCTCGATGATCTCCCACGGGGTGTGCAGATCGGACAGGCTGATCGAGACATGGTCGTGCCCGAGCGGCGCACCCAGGATCGCTGCTGCCGCGAGCGCCGCAGTGACGCCCGGTACGCCGACCACGTCGATGTCGTCGGACGCCTCGGCGAGCGCGGGCGAGGCCATCGCGTACACGCCCGCGTCACCGCTCCCGATCAGTGCGACCGCATGTCCGGAGCGGGCCTCGGCCACTGCCGTACGGGCCCGTTCCTCCTCCGCCCCGAGGCCGGACTCGATCACGCGCGTGCCGGGCCTGAGCAGGTCGCGGATCTGGTCGACGTACTGATCGAGCCCGACCAGTACGGAGGCGCGCCGCAGCTCCTCGGTGGCGCGCGGAGTGAGGAGATCGCGGGCCCCGGGCCCGAGTCCGACCACGGCCAGCCGGCCGCGCCGCGGCCTGCGCACGACCGCGCAGGTCGCCATCGCCGCGCGCCCCTCGGGGTTCGACTTCCGCTTCGGGACCAGGAGTTCGCCTCCGCCCATGAGCGCGGCGGCCTCCGCGACCGACGGAGTCCCCACGGCGGCGAGCGGCGCGCCGGAGGGGTTCGGCACGGTGACCGAGGACAGCTGCTGCGCCGCGTACGTGACGACCGGCACTCCGAGCCGCTCCGCGGCTCCGACGATCCCGGGCTCCTCCGCCTTCGCCTCGACCGTCGCCAGCTCCACGACGCTCAGCACGGAGAGCCCGGCGTCGCGCAGCGACTCCTCGACGAGCCCGAGCACCTCCTCGACGGAAGCGCCCTTGGACGCTCCGACCCCGACGACGAGCGACGCGGGCCGCAACACGGCTTCCCGTGCGCCCGGTTCGACGAGCCGGTCGGTCACCCGGAGGACCGCGGTCGCGCCGGCACCCACGTTCGGGGCACCGTCAGTACCCGCCTCAGCACGCACATTCGGCGGCAGCGGCGGCAGCGGCCACACCGCGTCCGCCCGCAGCGCCACCGGCTCGCCGTCCAGCACCGCCCGCGTCACCGCCGCGACCGCGCCCTCCACCGGCAGGCCCAGCGTGTCCAGGCCATGGATGTCCGTCGCGTCCGTCGCCGTCGTCACCACCGGAGCGCAGCCCAGGACGTCCGCGACGTCCGCCGCCAGCTCGTTCGCGCCGCCGCCGTGGCCGCCCAGCAGCGACACCGCGAACCGCTGCGCCTCGTCCACGCACACCACGCCCGGGTCCGCCGACTTGCCCGCGAGCAGCGGGGCGATCAGCCGTACCACCGCACCCGTCGCCAGGAAGCACACCAGCTGCTCGCACTCCGCGAACGCGCGCTCCACCGACTCGCGCACCGGGCCCTCGTACACCCGGGTGCGGCCGGGCCAGGCCGCGGCCAGCCGGTCGCGGGCGGCGGCGCCCGCCGCCGTCGCGGAGATCAGGCCGATCACTGAATTGCTCCTTCGTTCACCGAATCCGCGGGGCGGTCGCCCCACAGCAGGAAGACGGGGTTGACGGCCGCCAGCCGTGTCACATCTCCGGGCAGCGGGGCCAGCCGTGACGAGTGCAGCAGTACGCCGTCGGACACCAACCCGGCGGCGGCCAGCGCGGCCCGTACCGCCGCCACCCGGTCCAGCGCGGCCAGCGCGATCACCACCGTGCGCCGGGCCCGCCGCGCGCACGCGGTGACGATCGCGGGCAGTTCCGCGCCGCCCCCGCCGATGAACACCGCGTCAGGGTCCGCCAGATGGGAGAGCACCGTCGGTGCCGCGCCGTGCACGGCCCGTACGTCCACACCGTGCGCGGCCGCGTTCGCGCGGATCCGCTCCACGCCGTCGGAGGTCTTCTCCACGGCCACCACCGCCGCGCCGAACCGCGCGCACTCCACGGCGACCGAACCGGACCCCGCGCCGATGTCCCACACGAGGTCGCCCGTACGCGGCCCGAGCCGGGCCAGCGCCAGCGCCCGCACCTCGAACTTGGTGATCATCGAGTCGCGGTGTTCGAACTCTCCCTCGGACAGCGCCCACCGGTCCGGACCGGTGGGCACCGAGACCGTCCGCTGCGCCGGCGACAGCGCCCGCCGCTCGTCCAGGCAGAGCACCACGCTCACCGCGTCCCACTCGCGCGCCGCCGCCTCCGCGGGCGACATCCTCTCGATCCGCTCGTGCGCCGGGTCGCCGAGCGCCGTCGCCACCACCAGCGTCCGCTCCGTGGCCCGGTACGCCAGCTCGGCGCCCAGCTCCGCGGGCCCCGAGCCGGGACCGGTCAGCACAACGGTCTTGGGATGCGCTCGGCACACATTGACCGCGGTTCGCAGATCACGGCCGTGCGCGCTGACGACGACCGCGTCGTCCCACGGCAATCCGATCCGCGCGAAGGCGACCGCCACCGACGGCGCCCCCGGCCGGACGTCCAGCGCGTCCGCGCCGAACCGCTCGGCCAACGCCCGTACGATCCCGAAGAATCCGGGGTCGCCCGAGGCCAGCACCACCACCCCGGCCGCGCCGCCGGCCAGCTTCTTCCCGATCACATCGAGCGCCGGCGCGAGCGGCCCCAGCACCAGCTGTTGCGCGTCGGCGGGCACATCGGCCGCACGGCACGCCGCCGTCAGATGCCGCCGGGCACCCACCACCAGCGTGGCCGCGGCGAGCGCCTCGCCGTCGCGTACGGAGAGCGGTACGCCCGTCCCCGTACCGATGACCGTGATCACGGTGTCGCGCCCTGCGCGCGCAGCGCCTTGCGGGCGGCCGGATCGGCCTTCCGGAAGCCGTGGAAGTGCCCCGGGTGGTACAGGTGCGAGCGCGTACCGGAAGCCGCCAGCGCCGGACCGACCAGGAACAGCGTGTGCTTCCAGAGCTTGTGCTCCTTGACGGTCTCCTCCAGCGTGCCGATCGTGCAGCGCAGGATCAGCTCCTCCGGCCAGGTCGCCTGGTACGCGATGACCACCGGCGTACTCGTCGGATAGCCGCCCTCCAGCAGCTCCTGCGTCAACTGGCCCGAGCGTGCCGCCGACAGGAAGAGGGCCATCGTCGTGCCGTGCCGCGCGAACTCCCGTACCTCCTCGCCCGGCGGCATCGGCGTCTTGCCGCCGCCGAGCCGGGTCAGGATCACGGACTGCGCGACCTCCGGGATCGTCAGCTCGCGCTGCGCGATCGCGGCGACCGCCGAGAACGACGAGACGCCCGGCACGATCTCGACCTCCAGGCCGAGATCCACACACCGGTCGAGCTGCTCCTGGGTGCCGCCCCAGAGGGCGGGGTCGCCGGAGTGGATCCTGGCGACCCGCAGGCCCTCGTCGAGCGCCCGCTCGTACACGGCGACGACGTCCTCGAGCGACATGGCCGCCGAGTCGAGGATCTCGGCGCCCTCGCGGGCGTGGTCAAGGACGTCGGCCTGCACCAGGCTCGCCGCCCAGATGACGATGTCGGCGTCGGCGATGGCACGGGCGGCGCGGAACGTCAGCAGATCGGCGGCGCCAGGGCCGGCGCCGACGAAGGTCACCTTGCCGTGAGTGGCGGCATCGGCCATGAGCGGGGGTCCTCTCGGGTCATTCGGGTGATTCGGGCGGATCTCGATGGGGAGCGTGCGAAGAGGCGGGTCAATCGGCTAGCAAGGGCGCATGGCGGTGTTCGTCGCGCTCGGCGCGTTCCTGATGACGCTGTTCGGCGGCTGGACGGCGCAACGCGTCACCGACCGCCGCCACCTCGTACTCGGTCTGGCCGGCGGGCTGATGCTCGGCGTGGTCGGCCTGGACCTGCTGCCGGAGGCGCTGGAGGCGGCCGGCCACAAGGTGTTCGGGGTGCCGCAGGGGCTGCTGCTCTTTGTCGGCGGCTTCCTCGCGGCGCACCTGGTGGAGCGGCTGCTGGCCGTTCGTCAGGCGGCGCACGGGGCTGACGAGGCCGAGCGGGTGCCCCAGGTGGGGCTGACGGCGGCCGCGGCGATGGTCGGCCACAGCCTGATGGACGGGATCGCCATCGGCGCCGCGTTCCAGGTGGGCGGCGGCATGGGCGCGGCCGTGGCGCTCGCCGTCGTCACCCACGACTTCGCGGACGGTTTCAACACGTACACGATCACCAGCCTGTACGGGAACACGCGCAGAAAGGCGATCGCGATGCTCGTCGCGGACGCGCTCGCGCCGATCGCCGGTGCGGCGTCCACGCTGCTGTTCACGCTGCCGGTGGAACTCCTCGGCAGCTATCTCGGCTTCTTCGCAGGCGCCCTGCTCTATCTCGCCGCGGCCGAGATCCTCCCCGAGGCACACCACGCCCACCCCGCCCGCTCCACCCTGCTGTGCACGGCGGGAGGCGTGGGCTTCATCTGGCTGGTGGTCGGCCTCGCCGAGTGACTCGCGGAGCGACTCGGCGCGCCGGCAGGGTGGCGAACTCACAGCTTGCCTCCGCGGCCACCGTCGCGCGGCGCCGGCACGATCAGCGTCGAGAGGTACGGCAGCGGCTCCCCGGCAAGGTCCGCGGCCGGCCGGATCGACTCCTCGGGCAGTCCGAGCGCCGACCCCCACACCGCGCCCTCGGTTCGTCCCGTCTCGCGCAGCGCGGCGGCCACCTCCGCCGCGAGCCGCCCGAACTTGTACGCGACGACCGTGCCGGGACCTTCCAGGGCATCCTTGAGCACGGCGGACCCCGCGGTCACGGGCACCAGGGTCAGCGGCTCGGTGCCCTCGGTGAGGACGGCGCCGCTGCGGGCCGCCAGATCCTGCATGGCGGTGATGCCGGGCACGGTCTCCACGGCGGTTCCGGGGACCAGTTCGGCGATGGTGTGCGCGAGATACGTGAACGTCGAGTAGACATTGGGATCGCCGATCGTCGCGAAGGCGACGGACCCGTGCGCGCGCAGCAGCTCGGCCACGCGCTCCCCCGCGGCATCCCAGGCGGCCTCACGACGGCCACGGTCGGTGCGCTCGTTGAGCGCGAAGACGACGCGTACGACCTTCTCCGCGCCCACGTAGTGCAGGACGGTCGCCTCGGCGCGCCCGGGCTCACCCCCGTCGGTTCCATCGGTCCCGGCCATCACAGGTACGACGACGGCATCGGCCTCCTGAAGCGCGCGTACGCCCTTCACGGTCACCAACTCCGGGTCGCCCGGCCCGACTCCGACACCGATCAGCCTGCTGCTCATGCTCCGCACCTCTCAGTGAATCTTCGTGCCATGCCGGGCGTGGCCGCCCAGTGCGTATGCAGATAGCTCGCGTGCACGCCCTGCTGTACGAATCCCTCCACACGCCGTTCGGGCCGGTGCATCCCCCACGCGGGGCCCGGCCCCGCGGCCGGCTCGATGACCGTGCGGTGGAACTCGTGCCCGTGCAGGCGTGTCCCGGCCGCCGCGAGGACGCTGTCGCTCACGGCGACGGCCTCCCGGTATCCGAGCGTGAGCCGCTCGTCCATCCGCGCCTCGGCGTCCAGGACACCGCACATCGGCAGCCCGTCCAGGGCGCGTGCGAGATACAGCAGCCCGGCGCACTCGGCGGCGACGGGCGCGCCGGAGTCCGCCAGCTCGGCGACGGCCTTGCGCAGCGCGTCGTTGGCGGACAGTTCGGGCGCGTACACCTCGGGAAAGCCGCCGCCTATGACGAGCCCCGCCGTCCCTTCGGGCAGTTGCTCGTCCCGGAGAGGGTCGAACGTGACGACGTCCGCGCCCGCGGCGGCGAGCAGTTCGGTGTGCTCGGCATAGGAGAACGTGAACGCGGGCCCGCCGGCAACGGCGACGACGGGCCGCTCGCGGCCGTTCGCCGGTCGCCCGAGGGGCTCGACGGGAGCCTGTCCGGTGCTCGAGGACACGTCCGGGGCGGGTACGACATCCGCGGCGTTCCACGGCGCGTCCGTCAGCGCGGGCGCGCTCCGCGCCAGCGCGAGCAGCCCCTGAAGGTCACACCCCTGCCGTACCTGCTCGGCCGTCGCCGCCACGGAGGCCACCGCCTCCGCCCGCCGCTCGGCGACGGGCACAAGCCCCAGGTGCCGGCTCGGCGTCCCCACCGAGCCCGCCCGCCGCAACACCCCAAGCACCGGCACCCCCGACTCGTCCAGCGCCTCCCGCAACAACTCCTCGTGCCGCTGAGAGGCCACCTTGTTCAGAATCACGCCCCCGATCCGCACCTGCGGATCCCAGGACGCGAAACCGTGCACCAGCGCCGCCACCGACCGCGACTGCGAGGACGCGTCCACCACCAGCACCACCGGCGCCCGCAGCAGCTTCGCGACCTGAGCGGTGGACGCCAGCTCACCGGCACCCGCCGCACCGTCGTACAGCCCCATCACGCCTTCGACCACGGCCAGATCGCAGCCCGCCGCGCCGTGCGCGAACAGCGGCGCGATCAGCTCCGTACCGCACAGATACGCGTCCAGATTCCGCCCCGGACGTCCCGTGGCGAGCGAGTGATAGCCCGGGTCGATGTAGTCGGGTCCGACCTTGTGCGGGGACACGGAGAGGCCCGCCGCGACGAAGGCCGCCATCAGGCCCGTCGCGACGGTGGTCTTGCCGCTGCCGGACGACGGCGCGGCGATGACGAGACGTGCTACCACTCGATGCCCCGCTGCCCCTTCTGACCGGTGTCCATCGGGTGCTTGACCTTGGACATGTCGGTCACCAGATCGGCGAACCCGACGAGCTCCGCCGGAGCGTTGCGCCCGGTGATCACCACATGCTGCGTCCCCGGCCGGTCCCGGAGCACCGAGATCACCTCGTCCGTGTCCACCCACCCCCAGTGCATCGGGTACGCGAACTCATCCAGCACGTACAGCTGATACGTCTCGGCCGCCAGATCGCGCTTGACCTGCTCCCAGCCCTCGCGCGCCGCCTCCTCGTTGTTCAGCTGCTTGTCGCGCTGCACCCACGACCAGCCCTCGCCCATCTTGTGCCAGTCGACAGGACCGCCCTCGCCGGAGGCGCCGAGGACCTTGAGCGCGTTCTCCTCGCCGACCTTCCACTTGGCGGACTTGACGAACTGGAACACCCCGATCGGCCACCCCTGGTTCCAGGCGCGCAGCGCGAGCCCGAACGCGGCCGTCGACTTGCCCTTGCCGATGCCCGTGTGGACGACGACGAGCGGGCGGTTGCGGCGCTGGCGGGTGGTGAGCCCGTCGTCCGGTACGACGGACGGCTGTCCTTGCGGCATTACGCGGCCCTCCTGGCAGTCTGAACGTCCTTGACGAGTCCGGCGATGGAGTCGGCGTGCAGCTCGTCGAGTGTGACGGCGGTGCCGCCGAGATCGCCGGCCAGTGTGCCCGCAAGACCGAGCCGTACGGGCCCCCACTCGCAGTCCACGACGATCGCCGCTGTCCCTCCGGCGGAGTGCAGCCGCGCCGCGCGCGACGCCAGCGCCACCGGATCGACCCCGCCCGTCGCCCGCCCGTCCGTCACCACGACCAGCAGCGGCCGGCGCGACGGATCGCGCATGCGCTCCACCCGCAGCACGTCGTGCGCCTTGAGCAGCCCGGCCGCCAGCGGCGTACGGCCGCCCGTCGGCAGCGTCTGCAGACGAGCGGCGGCCGCGTCCACCGACGAGGTCGGCGGCAGCGCCACCTCCGCGTCCTTCCCGCGGAAGGTGATCAGCCCGACCTTGTCGCGCCGCTGGTAGGCGTCCAGCAGCAGCGAAAGCACCGCGCCCTTCACCGCGCTCATCCGCTGCCGGGCCGCCATCGAACCCGACGCGTCCACCACGAAGAGCACCAGGTTCCCCTCGCGCCCCTCGCGGTTCGCCTGCCGCAGATCGTCCCGCCGCACCACCAGACCCCGGCCGCTGCGCCCGCGCGCCCGCTGGTGCGGGGCCGCGGCCTGCACGGTCGCCGCCAAGTGCAGCTTGGTGAGCGCGCCTTGGGGCCGCCGCGCCCCGGTCGTCCGGCCCTGCTCCGTCCGCGCACGTGACCTGCGCCCTGCCGCGCCCTCGCCGAGACCCGGCACGCTCAGCATCTTCGTACGGAACGGCTCGGCGGCCCGTACGGCCTGCTGCTCACCGCCGCCGGCCTGCGGAGCGCCACCTTCGGCCGACTCCGCCTGAGCGGGCGTGTCGCCCTGTCCGGCATCGCCCTGCGGCGGCACGTCGGGCCCGCCCTGCGGCGGCTGCCCGCCCCCGCCGGGCCCGTCCGGATCCGGGTCCGGATCGTCGTCGCCGAATTCCTCCAGGGTCTCGTCGAGCTTGTCCTCGTCGAGGCCGGGTGCGTCGAAGGGATTGCGCCGCCGCCGGTGGGGGAGCGCCAGCAGAGCGGCCTGCCGCACATCCTCGGCGAGCACCTCCGTACGCCCCGCCCACGCGGCGAGCGCGGTGGCGGTACGGGCCATCACGATGTCGGCGCGCATACCGTCCACCTCGAAGGCCGCACAGGTGGCGGCGATCTGCCGCAACGCGCCGTCGCCGAGCCGGACCTGGGACAGCAGGGCCCGCGCGGCGGCGATCCGGGCACGTACGGCGGATTCCTCGTCGGACCACCGGTCGGCGAAACCCGCCGGATCGTCGTCGTAGGCGAGCCGCCGCCGCACCACTTCCACCCGCTGATCGGGCTCCCGCGAGGCCGCGACCTCGACGGTGAGCCCGAAACGGTCCAGCAACTGCGGCCGCAGCTCGCCCTCTTCGGGATTCATCGTCCCGACGAGAAGGAAGCGCGCGGCGTGCCGCACCGAGACGCCTTCGCGCTCGACGTACGACGCGCCCATGGCGGCCGCGTCGAGCAGCAGGTCGACCAGGTGGTCATGGAGGAGGTTGACCTCGTCCACATAGAGAATCCCGCGGTGCGCGTCCGCGAGCAGCCCCGGCTCGAAGGCCTTCACGCCCTCGGCCAGTGCCCGCTCGATGTCGAGCGCGCCGACAAGCCGGTCCTCGGACGCCCCGACGGGCAGCTCGACCATGCGCGCGGGCCGCGCAACACCGCCGCCCGTCTCGTGCGGACCGTCGGGACACGCCGGGTCCGGAGACACGGGATCGCACGAGAACCGGCATCCGGAGACCACCGCGACCTCCGGGATCAACGCCGAGAGCGCACGTACGGCGGTCGACTTGGCGGTCCCTTTCTCTCCGCGCACCAGCACACCGCCGACCGCCGGGGAAACGGCGTTCAGCAGCAGCGCGAGCCGCAGGTCGTCCATGCCGACGATCGCGGTGAACGGGTATGGCGTACTCACGAAGAAGCCTCCACATCAAGCCTGTTCAGCCCGGCAGGACCGGCCGGCGCCGGCGTTCGGGGACCGGGGTCCGGGTTCGGGCTCCGGTTCGCCAAAGACGTCACGCGTCCCCCTCCAAGTCACCCTCGAGCTCCAGATACGTCGCCCGCAGCCGTTCCAGCGTCTCCGCGTCCGGCTCCGCCCACAGCCCACGGTCCGCCGCCTCCAGCAGCCGCTCCGTAATGCCCCGCAGCGCCCACGGGTTGGACTTCTGCATGAACTCCCGGTTCTCCGGTGCGAAGACGTACTCCGCCGAGAGCTTCTCGTACATCCAGTCGTCGACCACGCCCGCCGTCGCGTCGTAGCCGAACAGGTAGTCCACCGTGGCGGCCATCTCGAAAGCGCCCTTGTAGCCGTGCCGCCGCATCGCCGCCATCCAGCGCGGATTGACCACCCGCGCCCGGAACACCCGGTGCGTCTCCTCGCCCAGCGTGCGCGTCTTCACCTGGTCCGGCGTGGCACTGTCACCCACATACGCCTCGGGCGACTCACCGGTCAGGTGCCGCACCATGGCGACCATGCCGCCGTGGTACTGGAAGTAGTCGTCCGCGTCGACGAGGTCGTGCTCCCTGGTGTCGACGTTCTTCGCGGCGACCGCGATCCGCCGGAACGCCGTCTCCATGTCCCCGCGCGCGGCCCGTCCTTCGAGCCCGCGTCCGTAGGCGTATCCGCCCCATACCGCGTACACCTCGGCCAGGTCGGCGTCGCTGCGCCAGTTCCGCGCGTCGATCAGCGGCAGCAGCCCCGCACCGTAGGCCCCCGGCTTCGAGCCGAAGATCCGGGCCGTGGCACGCCGCCGGTCGCCGTGCTCGGCGGTGTCCTCGTCGGCGTGTGCCCGTACGTAGTTGGACCCGGCCGGCTCGTCCAGTTCGGCCACCGCCCGTACCGCGTCGTCGATCAGCCCCACCACATGCGGGAAGGCGTCCCGGAAGAAGCCGGAGATACGCACCGTCACATCGATGCGCGGGCGGCCCAGCTCCGCGGCCGGCACGATCTCGAAGCCGGTGACGCGCCTCGACGCGTCGTCCCAGACCGGCCGGCAGCCCAGCAGCGCCAGGATCTCGGCGATGTCGTCGCCCTGGGTGCGCATCGCGGATGTGCCCCACACCGTCAGGCCCACCGACTTGGGGTACTCACCCGTGTCCGTCAGATACCGGGCGACGAGGGAGTCGGCCAGCGCCTGGCCGACCTCCCACGACAGGCGGGACGGAATCGCCTTGGGGTCGACCGAGTAGAAGTTACGGCCGGTCGGCAGCACATTCACCAGACCGCGCGTCGGCGACCCGGAAGGACCGGCCGGTACGTAACCGCCGTCCAGCGCCAGCAGAATATGGTCGATCTCGTCCGTCGTCCTGGCCAGCCGCGGCACGACCTCCGCGCAGGCGAAGTCCAGCACGGCCACCGCGTCCGGGCACGGGGATACGGTGGGAGTCACCCCGGAAGGCCCGGCACTGCCCAGCACCTCGGCCACGAGACCGGCCACGGCGGACACCTCCCAGCCGCGCTCCTCCATCCCCTCCGCGAGCCGCCGGCACAGCTGTTCCAGCAGGTCGATCGCGTCGGCACCGGTCCGCGCGGGTCCATCGACCAGCTCCGTGAGCTCCACCGGCACCTTCACCGGCGCACCCGGCTCGCCGAGCAGCTCCTTCTCCACCAGTCCGAAGTGTTCGGCGAGACAGGCCCTGAGCCCCGGCAGCGCGTTCGCCGTGCCGCCCCACACCTGAGAGGCGCGCAGCACGGCCAGTACGAGATTGACCCTGGCCTCGGCCTCCGGGCCGCCGCCCAGGATGTGCAGACCGTCCCTGATCTGAACGTCCTTGATCTCGCAGAGATAGCCGTCGATGTGCATGACGAAGGAGTCGAACTCGCCGTCGTCCGGCTGCTCGTCGACATGCAGATCGTGATGCAGCTCGGCGGCCTTCACCAGCGTCCAGATCTGCGCCCGTACGGCCGGGGCCTTTGTCGGGTCGAGATCGCTGACGAGGGCGTACTCGTCGAGCAGCTGCTCCAGCTTGGCCAGGTCGCCATAGGTGTCGGCACGCGCCATCGGCGGCACCAGATGGTCCACGACGGTGGCGTGACCGCGCCGCTTGGCCTGGGTGCCCTCGCCCGGGTCGTTGACGATGAACGGGTACACCAGCGGCAGTTCGCCGAGCACCGCGTCGGGGCCGCAGCCCGCCGACAGCCCGAGCCCCTTGCCCGGCAGCCACTCCATGGTGCCGTGCTTGCCCATGTGCACGATCGCGTCCGCGCCGAAACTGTTGTCCAGCCAGCGGTACGCCGCCATGTAGTGGTGCGACGGTGGCATATCGGGGTCGTGGTAGATCGCGATCGGGTTCTCGCCGAAGCCGCGCGGCGGCTGGATCATCACGACGACGTTCCCGAACTGCAAGGACGCCAGCACGATCTCGTCGCCGTCGATGTACAGGCTGCCCGGCGGTTCGCCCCAGTGCTCCAGCATTCCGTCGCGCAGCCCCGGCTCCAGCTTGTCGAACCAGGCGCGGTAGTCGGCGAGCGGCACGCGCGCGGGCGCGGCGGCCAGCTGCTCCTCGGTGAGCCACTCCACATCATGACCACCGGCGTTGATCAGCCGGTGGATCAGCTCGTCGCCGTTGTCCGGATGGCCCTCCACGGCGTAACCGGCGTCGCGCAGCGCGTCCAGCACCCGCACGGCGGACGCCGGGGTGTCGAGACCGACGGCGTTGCCGACCCGCGAATGCTTGGTCGGGTAGGCGGTGAAGACGAGCGCGAGCTTCTTCTCGGCGTTCGGCTTGTGCTTCAAACGGGCGTGGCGTACGGCGATTCCGGCGACGCGCCCGGCCCGCTCCGCGTCGGCGACGTACACCGGTACATCGTCCGGGCCCTGCTCCTTGAAGGAGAACGGGACGGTGATGATCCGGCCGTCGAACTCGGGGATCGCCACCTGCATCGCCGCGTCCATGGGGGACAGGGCCGCGTCCGAGGCCTCCCAGACGGCCTTCGACGAGGTCAGGCACAGTCCCTGCAGCACCGGCACATTGAGCTCGGCGAGCGCGCCGATGTCCCAGGCCTCGTCGTCCCCGCCGGCGCTGGCGTCGCTCGCCCGCGTGCCGCCCGCCGCCAGCACCGTGGCGACCAGTGCGTCGGTCCTGGCCAGCAGCTCGTACAGCTCCGGGTCGGCACCGCGCAGCGAACCGCAGTACACGGGCAGGGCGTTGGACCCGCGCGCCTCGATCGCATCGCACAGCGTGTCGACGAAGCCGGTGTTCCCGGAGAGCTGGTGCGCGCGGTAGAAGAGCACGCCGACGCTCGGCCGCCCCTCCACATACGCACGCGCGCCGTGCACGCCCCACTCCGGCATCTTCCGCGGCTCGGCACTGCGCCTGTTCTGCGCGGCTTCGGCACGACCGTGTCCGGCCAGCAGTACGTCCTCGGTGAGGAAGCGGGCCAGCTCTACAAGGTTCCCGGGACCGCCCTCGACGAGATACTGCAGAGCCTCCGCGACAGCACCCGCATGCACGGACGACTCGGCCATCAACTCCGCGTCGGGCACCGCCTCGCCGCCCAGCAGCACGGTCGGGATACCGGACGCCTTGAGGGCCGCGAGCCCGTCCTCCCAGGCCCGCTTCCCGCCGAGCAGCCGCACGACCGCGACGGACGCGCCCGCGATGAGCGCGGGCAGCTCCTCCGCCACATCGATACGGGTCGGATTGCCGATCCGGTACGGCGCGCCGGAGGCCCGGGCCGCCAGCAGATCCGTATCGGCGGTGGACAGCAGCAGCACGGTGCTCTCGGTGCTCATGGCGCTCCAGGTGCGATGAAGGGAAGTCCTGAGGGTGCGCCCGACTCGATCAGCCGCAGCAGCGCATCCGTATCCGCGTGTTCTTCGATGAGGTCGCCGAGGCGGTCCAGCTGCTCCTCGCGCAGCGCCCCGAAGGTGGTGTCGGGCGCGGGCACGAACCGCCGGCCCGCGGCCCGGGCGACGTCGCGCAGGTACGCCCGGCGGAAGCCGTCGCTCTCCAGCGATCCGTGCCAGTGCGTACCCCGGACGGCACCGACCCGGCAGCCGTCCAGGCCCCGTCCGTCGCCATCGGAGATGAAGGTGTCGCCGCCGAGCACTTCGGCGACGCCGTGATGGATCTCGTAGCCCTCCACGCGCTCACCCAGAGCCTCGCCGACCGGCCGGGCGAGGGTCTTCTCGCGCGCGAACCGCACCCGTACGGGCAGCAGTCCAAGCCCCTGGACACGGCCCGCCCGAGACTCGACCTCGTCCTCGATGTGCTCGCCGAGCAGCTGGAAACCGCCGCAGATACCGAGCACGGGCCGCCCCTCGGCGGCCCTGCGCGCCAGCGCGTCGGCCAGCCCGCGCTCCTTGAGCCACGCCAGGGCCCTGACCGTGCCCCGGGTTCCCGGCAGGACCACCAGGTCGGCGTCGACGAGCTCCTCGGGCCGGTCCACGAACCGCACGACGACACCCGGCTCGGCGGCCAGCGCGTCCACGTCCGTGAAGTTGGACATCAGGGGCACGGCACACACCGCGACCCGCAGCACGTCCTCGCCCACGGGCGGCGCGACCACCGACTCCCGTACCGCGCCGCGCAGCGAGATGCGCAGCCCGTCCTCCTCGTCGATGCCGAGCCCGTGCGCGAACGGCAGAATCCCGTACGTGTGCCGCCCGGTCAGCCCGCGCAGCATCTCGATACCGGGCTCGAGCAGCGACACATCGCCGCGGAACTTGTTGACGATGTACCCGGCGACGAGCGCCTGATCCTCGGCGCTGAGCAGCGCGGTGGTCCCGAAGAACGAGGCGAAGACCCCACCGCGGTCGATGTCTCCGACCACCAGCACCGGGAGCCGTGCAGCTCGCGCGATGCCCATGTTCACGATGTCCGTACGCCGCAGATTGATCTCGGCCGGGCTGCCCGCCCCCTCGCAGATCACGGCTTCATACGTGCCCCGCAGCTCCTCCAGGCACTCCACGACGGTGCCGAGCAGCGCCTCCTGCCGGCCCCCGCGCAGTGTCCTTGCCGGGGACCCCGCGGCTGACTGCGGCTGCGCCGCGGGCCCGGACCCCCCGAAGAACCCCCGCGCACTGAGTTCGCCCACCGGCTTGCCCATCAGCACGACCTGACTGGACCGGTCGCTGCCGGGCTTGAGCAGCACCGGGTTCATCAGCGCGCTCGGCTCCACGCGTGCGGCCTGCGCCTGCATGGCCTGCGCCCGGCCGATCTCCGCGCCCTCACGCGTCACGAACGAATTGAGCGACATGTTCTGCCCCTTGAAGGGCGCGACCTTCACTCCCCGCCGTACCAGCCACCGGCAGATCCCGGCCGTGACGACGCTCTTGCCCGCGTCGGACGTCGTCCCCGCGATCAGCAGCCCGCCGCCTCTGTGCCCGCTCATCCCCGCCCCTCTCCCGCGCGCCGCGCGCGCAGTGCGTGACCCGCGAGGCGGCCCGCCGCGCAGGTCGCCAGTGTCAGCCAGCCGACGCGGCGCGAGAGCCGTACGGCGCGTTCGATGTCGCCGAACTCCACCGGGCGCCCGCCGGAGTTGAGAACGGGACGGTGCTCGACCCGGCCGCCGTACGAGAGGGTCCCGCCCAGCCGTACGCCGAGCGCACCCGCGAACGCGGCCTCCACCGGGCCCGCGTTCGGGCTGGGGTGCTTCTTCGCATCGGCCCGCCAGGCCCGTACGGCCCCGCGAGCGTTCCCGCCCGCGAGTACCGCGAGACCCGCGGTGAGCCGGGCCCCTGGCCAGCCGGCCACATCGTCGAGCCGCGCCGAGGCCCAGCCGAACCGCCGGTACCTGGACGACTTGTGCCCGACCATCGCGTCCAGCGTGTTGACGGCACGGAACCCCACCAGACCGGGCACGCCCGCGAGAGCGCCCCAGACCAGTGCGCCCACCACGGCGTCGGAGGTGTTCTCGGCGACGGACTCGACGACGGCGCGCGCGATCTGCTGCTCGTCCAGCGCCTGCGGATCGCGCCCGCACAGATGCGGCAGGCGCTCCCGCGCCACATCCACGTCCCCGGCGGCGAGCGCGCCGCCGATGGCCCGTGCCTCCCGGCCCAGCGAGGTCCCTCCGACGACGGCCCAGGTGGCCGCGGCGATCAGCGCGACGGATGCGCGGCCGCGGTCCCGTACACCGCGCGCGAGAAGCGCGGCGGCACCCGCGGCGCCACCGGCGCACACGGCGGTGTGCAGCGCGCCCCAGCCGCGGTGGTCACGCCACAGGACATGCTCGACAGCGCCCGCGGCCCGCCCGAACGCGGCGACCGGATGGCCTCGGCGGGGGTCGCCGAGCAGCAGGTCGCCGGCCAGGCCGGCGGTGGCGCCGTACACGAATTCACGGTCGGCACGCATGGGTTCAGGCCGACGCTTCGCCTCGAACGACCCTTGTACTCACAGCAGGAACTGAACCGCAGCCGGGCATGGCGACATGTCCTCACTCAGGGTGTCCGCGCCCTGGTTCGACGTGATCGGCGGTGAGAGTTCCTGGCTTCCGGGGATTGTTCCCCGGTGACAGTGGCGGGACCGCGCCGGATTTGCACCGGCTTCCTCTTCTGCCGCCGTAGATGGCCTCGGCAGTCCACCACGCTGCGAGAACGACCGTCAACTTGCCTTTGACCTGCGGTGCAAGAGTGTGTTGGGGCACACATGGGGAGCGGATCGTCCTAGGTGTCGAAAACGGGCCGTACTGCCGCTTCGCCCGCGACGGAAAAGCCGGGCCGGGTCACCCGAAGGGGTGCCCGGCCCGGCCTGTGAAGCGGCTGTCGAAAGCCCGGTGGAACTGTGCCGTCAGGTGACGATCAGATAGATCCCGTACGCCACGGCCGCCGCGCACAGCGCGAAGCAGGCGTACGCGCCGGTGCGTGCCAGGGCGGCGGAACCGCCCTGCGCGGCCGCCGACTCCTGCTTGGTCAGGCCCACGACGCCCAGGGTGAACAGACCCACCAGGGCGACGGTGGCGACGAGGCTCACGCCGAAGACGGAGCCGAGAGCTGCCCAGTCGATACTCATGCTGATCTGTCCTTACACCGTGGCCGGCTGGGTCGGCTCGGAGTCGGCGGAGGCCGGAGCCGGGATGGTGGTCTTGAAGTCCTGCGCGGGCGTGCCGGCCGGCGGCGGGGTGACGGCCGCGATGGCGGTGGTCACGACTCCCGCGGGCTCGGCGTCCGGCGTGGTGACGTTGGTGTGGTCGACCACCTGGCGGCGGGAGATGAACCAGATCGCGGCGCAGGCGCCGATCAGGAAGGCCGCGACGACCGCGACACCCCAGTCGCCCTGCTTGGTCACGAACTCCGAGCCCGCGGCGACCAGGCCCGCGGCCGGCAGCGTCAGGCCCCAGGCGACGAACATCCGGGTGGCGGTGGACCAGCGGACCACGCCGCCCTTGCGGCCCAGACCCGCGCCCATCACGGCGCCGGAGCAGGAGTGCGTGGTCGACAGCGAGAAGCCGAGGTTGGAGGAGGCGAGGATGACGCTGGCCGCGCTGGTCTGGGCGGCGAAGCCCTGCTGCGGCTGGAGGTCGGTGAGGCCCGTGCCCATGGTGCGGATGATGCGCCAGCCGCCGAGGTAGGTGCCCGTCGCGATCGCGAGACCGGCGGAGAGGATGACCCACATCGGGGGGTTGGAGCCGGGGGAGAGGACACCGCCGGCGACGAGAGCCAGCGTGATGACACCCATGGTCTTCTGAGCGTCGTTGGTGCCGTGGGCCAGCGAGACCAGGCCGGCAGACGCGATCTGGCCGGAGCGGTAACCCTTCGAGGTGGCCTTCGCGTCGGCGTTCTTGCCGATCTTGTACGTCAGCCGGGAGGCGAGGAACGCCGCGACGCCGGCGACCAGCGGTGCGGCGATCGCGGGAATCAGCACCTTGGTGACGACCGTGCCGCCGTTGACGCCGCTGACGCCGACCGAGGCGATGGTGGCGCCGACCAGACCGCCCATGAGGGCGTGCGAGGAACTGGACGGCAGGCCGATCAGCCAGGTCATCAAGTTCCAGAGGATGGCGCCGACGAGCGCCGCGAAGATGACTTCGGGTGTGATGCCTGACTCGGTGACGATGCCGCTGGAGATCGTCTTGGCGACCTCCACGGACAGGAATGCGCCGACGAGGTTGAGCGCGGCGGACATGGCCACCGCCGTCTTGGGTTTCAGAGCGCCGGTCGAGATGGTCGTCGCCATCGCGTTGGCGGTGTCGTGGAAACCGTTCGTGAAATCGAACACGAGAGCTGTCACGATCACAATCGCGAGCAGCAAGGTGATGTGTTCCATTTACCCAGGCAATCGTTTGACGTCAGTGGCTCGGCGAACGTAGTTAATCTGGATGAACGGAAGATGAACTGGGACGGGCTTTGCGGTGTCCGCAAGTGAGGAACCGTCACTCCGCTTGTCGATCGCCGCGGCAACGGTACGGGCGATGCCATGAAAGGCGCCATTTCTGGCGAATTGGGTGATATCGGTCACTGCGGCCTCTGTGGCGGCGCGGCCCCGCCTGACAGGATCACCGCATGACCGATCAGGTGCGGCAGGACGCGATCGAGCGGGCATGGGAAGACCTCGTGGCCACGGCCCGCAGAACGGCGGCGGAAGGCCTGGTCGTGGGCACCTCGGGCAATGTCTCGGTACGGGTCGGCGGACTCGTCCTGGTCACCCCGAGCGGAGTGCCCTACGACCGGCTCACTTCCGAGGACGCCGTCGCCGTCGATCTCGACGGGAACCAGGTCCTCGGTGATCTCGCCCCCACCAGCGAGCTGCCGTTGCACCTCGAGGTCTACCGGAACACCGGTGCCGTCGCCGTCGTGCACACCCACGCCGTACACGCCACCGCCGTCTCCACCCTCGTCCCCGAGCTGCCGCTCATCCACTACATGGCGGCCGCCCTCGGCGGCCCCGTCCGGGTCGCCGCCTACGCCCTGTACGGAACGGAGGAGCTGGCCGAGAACATGCTGAGCGCCCTGCGGGACCGCACGGGGTGTCTCCTCCAGAACCACGGCACGGTCACCTACGGCGACTCCCTCGACCAGGCCTACGACCGCACCGCTCAGCTGGAGTGGATGTGCCGGCTCTGGATCACCGCCGCCGCGGTGCCCGGCTACTCGCCCACCCTGCTCTCCGGGGCCCAGCTGCGTGAGGTGGCGGACAAACTCCAGAGCTACGGCCAGCCCCGCTGACGCCCGGGACACGCCCGCTGCCCGGGTCGCCTCGACCCCGGAGATCTCCGCAGACACCGGCGGCCCCCGTCCACTGGCCGCGCGGCGCGCGGGTGCCGACACTGGAACGGTGCGCCCGGCAACAGCGACGGCAGTGGCCGTCACCACTCTGATCGGTGTCGGCGCGGCCGCGATAGCGGCCGGCCGCTACGCAAGCGACCTCGCGCTCAAGACGCCGCCCGGCAGGCCCCTGCCCGGTGACCCCCCGCTCACCGTGCACGCCATGACCCCGGACCGGGTGACCCTGACCCGCAGCCTCGCCTCGCTGCGCCCCGGTACGTACGGTCTCGAGGGCCCGGACGTCCACGCGGTTGTCGGCCCCGCCCTCGACGACGTGCCGCACGCCGCCGACACCGTCGTACGCCGCCTGGAACGCGTCAGCCACGGCAGTCTGGAACCGGGCACCCGGGTGCGGCTCACCCCGCAGGTGCACAGCGGCGACCCGGACAGCGCGCTCGGCCTCAAGTACAGCGATGTCGACATCCCGGGCGAACTGGGCGGGCTGCCCGCCTGGTTCGTGCCCGGCGCCCGCGACACCTGGGTGATCACCGTGCACGGCCTGGGCGCCACCCGGGAACACCCCATGAACATCATGGAATTCCTGCATGTCCACCGGTTCCCGGTGCTCGACATCGGCTACCGCGGAGACGTCGGCGCCCCAAGGTCCCCGGACGGGCTCGGTCACCTCGGCGACTCCGAGTGGCGCGACCTGGACGCCGCCATCCGCTACGCCGTGCGCTACGGCGCCCAGCACGTCGTCCTCTACGGCTGGTCCACCGGCGCCTCGATGGCCCTGCACGCCGCGGCCAACTCCGCGCTGCGCGACCGGATCAGCGGACTCGTACTGGACTCACCGGTCCTCGACTGGGAAGCCACGCTGCGCAATCTGGCCGCCGCCCGTGGCACCCCGGGGCCGCTGCTGACGCTCGCCGTCAGGGCGGCGCAGGGCAGAACAGGACTGCACGGCGACCGGCTGCTCGAAGCCGCGGACCCCGACACGATGCGCGTACCGACGCTGATCTTCCACGGCCCGGACGACAACCTCGCGCTGTGGTACCCGTCCCGCGAACTCGCTGCCCGCCGCCCGCAACTGATCAGCCTGCAGACGGTCCCGCACGCCCCGCACGCCGCGATGTGGAACGCGGACCCGGTTCGCTACGAAGAGGCCCTCCGCCGGTTCCTCACCCCCTTGATGTAGCACCTCGTGAGTCGACGGGTCATCCATGCCGGAGGGCCGCCCCGTCCGGCCGACCAGGTTCCGTTTGGGCTTTCGGGCTGTCAGCGGGAAGACTGCCCCCCGTGACGTCCCGAAAGCCTGATGAGCAATTGGCGCGCAACTCCAGACTCCGTCTTGTCCGCTCGCGATCGCTGGCCACCGCACGGCGGGCCGTGACTGCCCGGCGCACCCGGACCGCCCCGCGGCCTCCCGAGGGCACTCCGGCCCCCGCCGAGCTCGCCCGCCAGGCGCGGGCGGTCCTCGCCGATGCCGTACGGATCGCCCGCTGGGCCGCCGTCGAACGGGACCCCAGCACCGCGCCGCTCGCCGCCCGTGCCCAGGACCGGGCCGCGGCCGACCTGGAGTTGACCCCGCTCCAGGTACGCGCGGGCTGGGACCGCGCCCGCCTCGCCGGCCTGGTCGAGCTGCACGGCGACACCGCACGCCCCGGCTGGCGGCTGCGCGCCTGGGACCGTGACGACATGGCCGTACTGCGCGGCTGGGTCGCCCTCTTCGACGCCTGGTCGCTGGTCCACCCCGCGCCCGACGATGTCGCCCCCACCGCGGTCGCCGAGGTCGTCGAGGCCGTCCCCCAGGTGCTCTCCCTCCTCCAGCTGTCGGCCGGCCCCGTGCTGGTACCGGTCCTGCTCGACCTGCTGCAGCAGCGCGTCGTGGAACTGCGCGAGGAGCGCTGCGAGGTCGCCCACGGTCCTCAGTCCGCATCACGGGATGTCGTCGCCGGGCCGGAGACCGGGACCGCACCCGGGACCGAGCCCGCCCCCGACCCCGGGTTCAGGTCCGGGTCCGACCTCGAGCCCCGGCGGGACGTTCCCGTCTCCCTCCTTCTCGACTGGGCCCTGGAGGGACTGTCCGCCGTCGGCGCCCTGACCCTGGACAAGGGCCGGTCCGCCACCCTCACCCCGCTCGGCAACTGGGCGGTCTGGGTCAAACTCGAGCAGATCTGCGTCGCCGCACAGAGCCCCGCCGGTAATATCGAGCAGCCCGCCGAGGACATGCTGCGCGGCTGCGCCCGCCTCACCCCCGGTCCGGCCCGCGCCGAGTACCGTGCCTGGCTCGCCGCCCGTACCGTCTCCAGCGCTGTCGCCGAGCTCCTGGGCGTCGCGCGTGGCGAGGACGCCCTGCTGCGCGGACTCGCCTTCGAGGCACTGCGCGTCGTCGGCGCCCCCGCCGAGGCCGACGTCCGCGCGGCCGCCGACGAGCCTTCGCTGCGCCCCTACGTCCTGCTCTGGCTCGCCGAATACGAGGGAGCGGACCCCGAGGACGCCGCCGAGGTCCTCACCCGCGAGGAAGCGACCTGGCTCTGGGTGGACACCGCGGCGGCCGTCGCCGACCACGGCGAGCCCCAGCTGCTGCTGCGCCATCTCGACTCCGCGGTGCAGGGCACCGTCCCGGCGCTGCTCGACGAGGTCCGGGCCGGCGGCCACCCCCGCACCGTCCAGGTCCTGGTCGCGCTGGCCGCCGCGCACCCGGACCCGGCCCTGGCCAAGGCCGTGCGGCGGGCTGCGTTCCAGGTGCACACCGGAGGCGTCTAGCGCGAACGCGGCGAGTGGCGGGGGAGGCTAGGACTCCTCCGCCCCCGGTGCGTAGGTGCCGAAGCTCCACACATTGCCCTCGATGTCGCGCGCCATGTAGTCACGGGCGCCGTAGTCCTGGTCGGTCGGCGGCATCACGATGTCCGCGCCGTGCTCCACCGCATGGCTGTGATGTGCGTCGACATCGTCGACATGGACGAACACACCCGTCGGCCCGCCGCCCTCCATCAGCTTGTCGAACTCGCTGCCGGTGCCTCTGCTGCCCAGCATGACCATGCCGTTGCCGAAGGTCAGCTCGGCATGCATCACCGCACCCGCCTCGTCCTCGTACACCGCGTGCTCGGCGAAGCCGAAGGCCTCGGTGAGCTGCTTGATCGCGGCCTTCGCGTCCGCGTACACCAACGTCGGACAGATGCTCGGTGAAACCGACATCTCGGTCACTCCTTCATGCTCGACGGTAGGAATGTGATCCGTGCCTCAGTCTTGCACCGGCCACTGACAACGCCCGGCAGTCGGGCGCTCAGGCGAAGGTGTTGCACCGGGCCATGTCGCCGGTGCGGAAGCCGTTGTAGAACCACTGCCGGCGCTGCGCCGCCGAGCCGTGCGTCCAGGACTCCGGAGCGACCCGGCCCTGGAACCTCTCCTGGATCCGGTCGTCGCCGACCGCCGCCGCCGCGTCGAGACCGTCCTCGATGTCCGCCGCCGTCAGCGTGGTCAGCAGCGGCCGCCCGGTGACCTCGTCGGGCGTGGTCGTCGCATGGTGCGCCCACACCCCGGCGTAGCAGTCCGCCTGCAACTCCGCCCTCACGGCATTGCTGTTGGCACCCGGTCGCCCGTCCTGCGCCCGCCGCAGCGTGCCCATCAGGTTCTGCACATGGTGGCCGTACTCATGAGCCACCACATATGCCTGGGCGAACGGACCGCCGCTCGCCCCGAACGTGGTACGCAGGTCGTCGAAGAAGCCGAGGTCCAGATAGACCTTCCGGTCGCCGGGGCAGTAGAAGGGGCCGACCGCCGAGGTCGCGGTCCCGCACGCCGTGTCCACCCGGCCCGTGAACATGACCGTCTGCGCGTCCGAGTAGCGCCACTGACGCCGCCGGAATTCGGCCCGCCAGTAGTCCTGCACGCTGTTCACCACCGCGACGATCCGGCAGTCCTCCCGCTTGTTGGCGTCCGAGCCCCGCTTGCAGGCCTGATCGACCTGCGCCTGCGAGGAGGCCGTCGCCGCCGGGTCGGAGTCGCCCGACGACAGCCCGAGCTCGTCGGGCCCCACCCCGAAGAACAGCCCCAGGATCAGTGCGATGAGGCCGGCGACGCCGCCGCCGATGGTGGCCTTCCCGCCGGGAACGCGGCTGCCGCGCACATCCCGGACCTCCGAAGTGTCCAGATCGGCGTCGTCGTCGAACTGCATGGGCCACCACCCTCCGCTCCTCGACGGCGGCAGCCCGCCGCCCTGCGCCGAGTATCGATCACGCCGGTGCCGCCCGCCCCTTTTGCCGTACGGTTACAGGGCCCGTGGCCCACGGCCCCTGCGCCCGCCCACCGACACGGCGCCATCCCCGCCTTCGGTGGCCGCTCCGAGGGCGCAAACCACTTGCACGGCCCCGTTAGACTGGTTCGTATGGCAATTCTCCTTGCGCACTAGACGGCGTCGAAGCTCCCACGTCCGTCCCTTCCGCCGTCCATACCGCCCTGGAGACTTTCCGTGATCAACGCTTCCGGCATCGAGCTGCGCGCCGGCGCACGCATTCTTATCGAGTCCGCTTCCTTCCGTATCGCCAAGGGCGACCGCATCGGCCTGGTGGGCCGCAACGGAGCGGGCAAGACCACGCTCACCAAGTGCCTCGCGGGTGAGGGCATCCCCGCCGCCGGCACCATCACCCGCTCCGGCGAGGTCGGCTACCTCCCGCAGGACCCCCGTACGGGCGACCTCGACACCCTCGCCCGCGACCGCATCCTCTCCGCCCGCGAGCTCGACTCCGTGCTGAAGAAGATGCGCGAGAACGAGGAGCGGATGGCGAACGGCAAGGGCGCCACCCGCGAGAAGGCGATGAAGAAGTACGAGCGGCTGGAGACGGAGTTCCTGACCAAGGGCGGTTACGCAGCCGAGGCCGAGGCCGCCACCATCGCCGCCGCGCTCGGACTGCCCGACCGGGTGCTCGGCCAGCCGCTGCATACGCTCTCCGGCGGCCAGCGCCGCCGCGTCGAGCTCGCGCGGATCCTCTTCTCCGACGCCGACACCCTTCTCCTCGACGAGCCCACCAACCACCTCGACGCCGACTCGATCGTCTGGCTCCGGGATTACCTGAAGAGCTACCGCGGCGGCTTCATCGTGATCTCCCACGATGTCGACCTCGTCGAGACGGTCGTCAACAAGGTCTTCTACCTGGACGCCAACCGCTCGCAGATCGATGTCTACAACATGGGCTGGAAGCTCTACCAGCAGCAGCGCGAGGCCGACGAGAAGCGCCGCAAGCGCGAGCGTCAGAACGCCGAGAAGAAGGCCGCGGCCCTCAACTCCCAGGCCGACAAGATGCGGGCCAAGGCGACCAAGACCGTCGCCGCGCAGAACATGGCCAAGCGCGCCGAGCGGCTGCTGTCAGGCCTGGACGCGGTACGTGTCTCCGACAAGGTCGCCAAGCTGCGCTTCCCCGATCCCGCGCCCTGCGGCAAGACCCCGCTGACCGCGGAGAGCCTGTCAAAGTCGTACGGCTCACTCGAGATCTTCACCGATGTGGACCTCGCCATCGACAAGGGCTCACGCGTCGTCATCCTCGGGCTCAACGGCGCGGGCAAGACGACACTGCTGCGGCTACTCGCGGGCGTGGAAACGCCGGACACCGGAGAGGTCACCCCCGGGCACGGTCTCAAGCTCGGCTACTACGCGCAGGAGCACGAGACTCTCGACCCGGACCGTACGGTCCTGGAGAACATGCGCTCCTCCGCGCCCGACCTCGACCTTGTCGCGGTGCGCAAGACGCTCGGCTCCTTCCTCTTCTCCGGCGACGACGTCGACAAGCCGGCCGGGGTGCTCTCCGGCGGCGAGAAGACCCGTCTCGCGCTGGCCACCCTGGTCGTCTCGTCCGCGAATGTCCTGCTTCTCGACGAGCCCACGAACAACCTCGACCCGGCCAGCCGCGAGGAGATCCTCGGCGCGCTGCGCACCTACAAGGGCGCCGTCATCCTCGTCACCCACGACGAGGGCGCGGTCGAGGCGCTGGAGCCGGAGCGGATCATCCTGCTGCCGGACGGGGTCGAGGATCTGTGGGGGGCGGACTACGCGGATCTGGTGGCGCTCGCCTGATCCGGGCCCGGACCCGGACCCGGACCGGGCTGCTCTGCCCCGGATCCGCCGCTGATCCACTCCGTATGGATCATTCGGCTCACGGGTGATCCATCATCTGTGTGAGAACGTCTCGTACCCCGGCGTGGCACCGTGCGGATTCCCTCCGTCCGGGCCTCTGTCGTGTCTGCGCCCCTTGCGCGGCGCTGACCTGGCACTTCTGCCGGGACCCCGTTCGGACGTGCGAACACGGACTCGCGGAATCTCTGATTCCGGTAGTGGTGTGCGCCCGGTGTACGGCAAAGCTTGTCGCACGGACCTTGCCGAATGGGTGGCCAGGAGGCTCCCGAGGGGTGATCATGAGAGTCCAGAGCGCACTTCGCATGAGGAGGCACGGGTGGCCGAGACTCTGAAGAAGGGCAGCCGGGTTACCGGCGCCGCGCGTGACAAGCTCGCGGCAGACCTGAAGAAGAAGTACGACTCCGGTGCGAGCATCCGGGCGTTGGCCGAAGAGACAGGCCGCTCCTACGGATTCGTCCACCGGATGCTCAGCGAGTCCGGAGTCACGCTGCGGGGACGCGGCGGAGCGACGCGAGGCAAGAAGGCCGCCTCGGCCTGACGACCGAGGCTTCCTTCGGACCACCGGTTTTCCACGGTGGCCACCCGGCCGGTCGCGCGGTCGACCGGGTGGTTACTGTGCAGTCACTTATCTTCGTTTGCAGTGACTGTTCCCGAACCGGAGGCGCCCCATGGCTTCGCTCGACTCTGTGCTCGACAAGGACGGCGTACGGCTCACCGTCGAGGACGCGGTTGCCACGGTAACCCTGACCAACCCGGACAAGCGCAACGCCCAATCTCCCGCTCTGTGGCGGGCGTTGGCGCAAGCGGGACGGTCGTTGCCGGGCAATGTGCGGGTCGTGGTGCTGCGCGGCGAAGGCAAGTCCTTCTCCGCCGGTCTCGACCGGCAGGCGTTCACGCCCGAGGGCTTCGACGGCGAGCCGTCCTTCCTCGACCTCGCACGCGGCTCCGACAAGGAGCTCGACGCGGTCATCGCCGAGTACCAGGAAGCGTTCACCTGGTGGCGCCGTAGCGACGTCGTCACGATCGCGGCCGTCCAGGGCCATGCGATCGGAGCCGGCTTCCAGCTCGCCCTCGCCTGCGACCTCCGGGTCGTCGCGCAGGACGTGCAGTTCGCCATGCGCGAGACCAGCCTCGGGCTCGTCCCGGACCTCACGGGCACGCACCCGCTGGTGTCGCTCGTCGGCTACGCCCGCGCGCTGGAGATCTGCGCGACCGGCCGTTTCGTCCACGCGGACGAGGCGGAGCGTACCGGCCTCGCCAACCTCGTCGTGCCCGCCGATGAACTGGACGGTGCGGTACGGGACCTGGCGTCCGCCCTGCTGGCGGCGCCGCGGGACGCGGTGATCGAGACGAAGGCGCTGCTGCAGGCCGCGGGCACCCGTTCGTACGAGGACCAGCGCACCGCGGAGCGCGCGGCACAGGCGCGCCGCCTGCGTGACCTGGCGGGGCTTGCGGACTGATCCGCTCGGCCACCCCGGCTCACGCCTGTACCGATTCACGAGGTACCCCTTCACGCCGGTGACGGTTGTCCTCACCCGGTACCGGCGTGAACCTCACTCGGTACCGGGTGGCGGTGGCACCCCTTCACACCGGTACCGAGGTGACCAGCACCGCCACCGGGCGGCCGTCCGCGAGCGCCGCCGTCACCGCCTCGCGGACCGCCCGGACCACATCGGGCGGGTGATACCCGCTCGCCGTCGCCACCTCGACGCGGACATGGTCGGGTGCCAGGTGCACCGCCGTGCCCAGCGCTGCCGTCAGATGCGCGACACCCGGGGCTCCGGACGCCGCCGTGCCCGCCGGGTCGCTCGCGGTGACGGCCCGTACCCCGGGTGGCGGAGCGGGGACCGGGGCTTGTGCAGCGCTGTCCAGCAGCTCCGTCACCCGCAGATCCACCTCCGAGACACCGAGCCCGAGATCCACCGATGCCGCGAACAGTGCGGCCCGCAGAGCCGCCGCGGCAGCAGGCAGCGGCTGCAGTGCCGAGGCCGCGAAATCCGCCTCGATCCGCAGCGGCCCCGGAGGCAGTGCGCTCGGCGGAGCCGGTACGACAGGCCGCGCCGTCGAGTCCGGATCGGCGAGCCCCAGCCTCAGCCGCCCGAGCACCACCCCTGGTACCGCGGCCGCCGCGCGCCGCAGCACCGTGTCGGCAGCCTGCTCGGTCAGCCAGGCCCCGTCCGCCGCTCCGCCCAGCGGGAGCAGCCGGCCGAGGCCGAGCCGTCTCCGTACCGCATCAGCAGTGGTCATTGCTCCAGCCTGCAGCATCCCCGGCGCGATATCGGGCAAGCGCACTTAATGTGGGCAGCGGAGTCCACCACCGCCCGGAAAGGACGAACGGCGATGAACGACACCGCTCAGTGGAACCGGTCCGAGTCCCCCGGTAGCGAACCGTCGGGCTCGGGCGAAGGTCTCAGGAAGTCGTCGGGGAGCAAGCGCGGCGGCGGCGATCCCGCCTCCCGCGGCCGTACCACCATCGCCGACGGCGTGGTGGAGAAGATCGCCGGGCTCGCGGCCCGCGAAGTGCTCGGTGTCCATGCGATGGGCAGCGGTTTCTCCCGTACGCTCGGCGCGGTCCGCGACCGTGTGCCCGGCGGCAGGTCCAATGTCGCCCGGGGCGTGAAGGCCGAGGTCGGCGAGGTGCAGACGGCCCTCGACATCGAGATCGTCGTCGACTACGGCGTCTCCATCGCCGCCGTCGCCCGCGCGGTCCGCGAGAACGTGGTCTCCGCGGTCGAGCGGATGACGGGTCTCGAGGTCGTCGAGGTCAATATCGCGGTCAGCGATGTGAAACTGCCCGATGAAGAAGAGGAAGAGCCGGAGCCGCGTCTCCAGTAGAGGAGCTTACGATGAGCATGGCGGTGGTCGGCCTGATGGCCGGCATGGCGCTCGGCTTCGCCGGATACTTCGGCGGCTTCGGCGCCTTCCTGCTGGTGGCCGCGTTGGGGGTGGTCGGCTTTGTCGCGGGCCGCCTCCTCGAGGGCGACCTGGAACCAGGCGACTTCTTCCGGAGTCGTGACCGCGGCGACCGGCGGCGGTGACACGCTGTGACCGCCGGGGGTCCCCCCGCCCGAGGCAGGGGGAGCGTCGCAGCGGCCGAGCGCGGCGCGACCACGATCGCCGACCGGGTCGTGGCGAAGATCGCCTCGCAGGCGGCGCGGGAAGCGATCGACGGCGTACCGGAGGGCGGCTCGCCGCCGCAGGCCACGGTCACGGTCCACCATGACGCCGCCCGGGTGCGGGTCAGCCTCGAACTCGACTATCCCTGCGACATCGGCGGTCAGTGCGGTGCCGTGCGTCAGCGAGTCGTACAGCGGGTAAAGGCGTTGGCGGGGATGGACGTGCCCGAGGTGGCCGTGCTGGTCGAGCGGCTGCACTCCGTCCACTCGCGCAGTGCGGCCCAGGGGAGGATCCGATGAGCGAGCCGGTACGGCCCGCACCGCCCGTACTCGATCTGGACCAGTCGGCGTCAGCAGCGGCGTACGAGCCGGTTCCGGTCCTGGAAGGCGAAGGCGGCAAGGCCGGACGCTTCTGGTCCGTGCGCCGGGTCCCGGCCGGGCTGCTGGCTGTCGTGGTCCTCGGCTGCGCGGGTCTGCTGCTGTACGACATCGCGGCGGTACGGGCCGGCCGGCCGGCCATGGAATGGCGCCGCGCCGCCGCGGAGCAACTCGCGAAATGGCGGCTGGAAGATGTGGGCGTGCTGGCGTGCGCGGGAGCCGTGATGCTTCTCGGCGTCATTCTGATCGTCCTCGCCGTGACCCCTGGACTGCGGGCACTGCTGCCGATGCGTCGCTGCACCGCGGCCGTACGCGCCGGCCTCGACCGGGAGGCCGCTGCGCAGGTGCTGCGGGACCGGGCGATGGAGGTCTCCGGGGTGCAGTCCGCACGCGTGCGGATGGGACGGGCGAAGGTCTCGGTGCGGGCGCAGTCCCACTTCCGTGAACTCGACGACGTACGGGCCGATCTGGACTCGGCGCTGGCCACCGCCATCCGGGAACTCGGCCTCGCCAGGCCGCCGGCCCTGGCCGTGCACGTCACCAGGCCGCCGGCGAAGAAGAGGTGAGGGCGCGGTGGGTGGAACGCTGCGAGTGGTCAACCGGGTCCTGCTGGGCCTCGCCGGTCTGGTGCTGCTGTGCGCGGGCGGCGCGGTCATGGCGGCGGGGGTGGGGCTGCCCGTGCCGGCCTGGTGGCCCTACGACGGGCCCCGCGATGTGCTGCTGAGCAGGGCGGACCGGTACCGCTGGCGGGACGAGGGCTGGTGGTGGCCGACGGTCATCGCGGTGCTCGCAGTGCTGGTGCTGCTCGCCGTGTGGTGGCTGCTCGCCCAACTGCGGCGCTCCCGGCTGGCGGAAGTCCTGGTCGACAGCGGCGACGGCGAGGGCGCGCTGCTGCGGGGCCGCGCGCTGGAGGGAGTACTGGAGGGTGAGGCGAAAGCCCTGGACGGGGTGGCCCGCGCCCGGGTGACCCTCACCGGCCGCCGGAGCACGCCGGAGGCCCGGGCGGACCTGCTGCTGGAGCCGCACGCGGCGCCCGTCGAAATGCTGGCGCGCCTGACGGACGAGGCGGTGGCACACGCACGGGACTCGGCGGGTCTGGCGTCGCTGCCGGCAGAGGTCCGCCTCAGGGCGGCGAAGCACCGGGCGCAACGGGTGAGTTGAGGCACAACGGGTGAGTTGAGCGGCGCGCCCAGCGCGCTAGAACCCGTGCCGTGCGCCCCCGTCCACCGGGAGCATCACTCCCGTCAGGTACGACGCCGCAGGCGACAGCAGGAACGCCGCCGCGTTGCCGAACTCCTCCGGTGTGCCGTACCTCCGCAGTGGAATGCGGGACTCGTGCGCCGTACGTGCCGCCTCCGCGTCGCCCGACAGCGCGTCGAGTTCGCGCACCCGGTCCGTGTCGATACGGGCCGGCAGCAGGCCGACGACCCGGATGCCGCGCGGGCCCAGCTCGTCCGAGAGGGACTTGGCGAAACCGGCCAGGCCCGGACGGAGGCCGTTGGAGATCGTCAGGCCCGGGATCGGTTCGTGGACCGAGCCGGACAGGACGAAGCCGATGACGCCGCCCTCGCTCAGCGCCGCCGCCGCGCTGCGGGCGAGGCGCACCGCGCCCAGGAAGACCGACTCGAACGCCGACTCCCACTGCTCGTCCGTATTGTCCGCGGCGAAGCCCGGTGCCGGGCCGCCCACGCTGATCAGTACGCCGTCGAGACGTCCGAACTGCGCCCGCGCCGCCGCGACGAGGCGCTCCGCCGACGCCGGGTCGGCGTTGTCGGAGGCGAGACCCACGGCGTTCGGGCCGAGTTCCGCGGCGGCGTCCGAGACCGCCTTCTCGCCGCGCCCGGTGATGACGACCCTCGCGCCGTCGGCGACGAGCGCGCGGGCGGACGCGTTGCCCAGCCCACGCGACGCACCCGTGACGATGTAGACGCGGTCCTTCAGTCCAAGATCCATGGGCCTATCCTGCCGTCTCTTCCCCGCTCAGCGCGAGGGCCGTGTTCACCAGCCCGATATGGCTGAAGGCCTGCGGGAAGTTCCCGACCTGGCGACCGCTCACCGGGTCGTACTCCTCGGCGAGCAGCCCGACATCGTTGCGCAGGGCGAGCAGCCGCTCGAAGAGCTCTGTGGCCTCCTTCACCCGGCCCGTCATCCGCAGCGCGTCCGCCATCCAGAACGAGCAGGCCAGGAACGCCCCTTCGCCTCCCGGCAGCGCGTCGACAGCCTTGTTGTCCGTGCTGTAGCGGCGCACCAGACCGTCGGCGCCCAGCTCCGCCCGTACCGCGTCCACCGTCCCGGTCACCCGCGGATCGTCGGGCGGCAGAAAGCCGACCCGCGGGATCAGCAGCGCCGCGGCGTCGAGTTCGATGGAGCCGTACGACTGCGTGAAGGTGTTCCGTACCGGGTCGTACCCCTTCTCACACACTTCCCGGTGCACTTCGTCCCGCATCGTCCGCCACCGCGCGACGTCGCCGGGCAGCGAAGGATGCTCCTCCAGGGTTCGAACCGCACGGTCCGCCGCGACCCACGACATCACTTTGGAGTGCACGAAGTGGCGGCGCGCGCCGCGTACTTCCCAGAGCCCCTCGTCCGGCTCGCGCCACTTCGACTCCAGGAATCCGAGCAGGCTGAGCTGCAGATTCCAGGCGTGCCTCTCCGAGGACAGGCCGGCCTCCCGCCCCAGACGGAGGGAGTCGATGACCTCTCCGTACACATCGAGCTGCAGTTGGCGTACGGCTTCGTTGCCGGTACGGACCGGGACGGAGCCCGCGTACCCGCTCAGCCACGGCAGCTCCGTCTCGGGCAGCCGGCGCTCGCCGGACAGCCCGTACATGATCTGCAGATCGGCGGGGTCACCGGCCACCGCCCGCAGCAGCCAGTCGCGCCAGGCCGCCGCCTCGTCGAGGTAGCCGGCCGAAAGGAGCGCGCCCAGGGTGAGGGTGGAGTCTCGCAGCCAGCAGTAGCGGTAGTCCCAGTTGCGTACGCCGCCGAGCTCCTCCGGCAGGGACGTGGTGGGCGCGGCGACGATCCCGCCGGTCGGCTCGAAGGTGAGTGCCTTCAGGGTGATCAGAGAGCGGACGACGGCCTCGCGGTACGGGCCCTTGCTCCGGCAGCGCGAGGACCACTTGGCCCAGTCCTCCAGGCTCTGCTCCAGTGACTCCAGCGGATCGCAGAGCCATGGCCGCGGTTCGTTCGAAGGATGCCAGGTGAGGATGAAAGCCACCTTTTCGCCCGGGCCGACCGTGAACGACGAGCGGGTGCTCAACTCGTGTCCCCAGGTCTTGACCTGCGGCTCGCTGCGCAGCCATACGGAGTCGGGGCCGGCGATCGCCACCCGGTGGCCGTCCGAGCGGCGCATCCACGGCACGACGGAGCCGTAGTCGAAGCGCAGCCGCAGCGTCCCGTTCATCTCCACCCTGCCGCTGACGCCCTCCACGATCCGGACGACATCGGGCGCCGTGTCGCGCTGCGGCATGAAGTCGAGGACTTTGACGGTGCCGGAGCGGGTCTCCCACACCGACTCCAGGACCAGCGATTCACCGACGTAGCTGCGGCGGGTGCACTGCCCGGCGCCCTTGGGGGCGATCCGCCAGTGGCCGTTCTCCTCGTCGCCCAGCAGTGCGGCGAAGCAGGCCGGCGAGTCGAAGTGGGGCAGGCACAGCCAGTCGATGGAGCCGTCTTTGCCGACCAGCGCCGCGGTCTGCAGATCGCCGATGAGGGCGTAGTCCTCTATACGTTGGGTCACGCTCTGGCGTGTTCCCGCCAAACGCTGCGGTTAAGCGGTCGCGGGGGCGGGCTGCGGGGCGCTCCGGGCGTCGGCTGCCCGGCGGTCGTGCTTCTCGCGGCGTACGAGAATCACCCAGCCGACAGGTACGGCCGCGGCGAACAGCCACCACTGGACGGCGTATGCCATGTGCGGGCCGATGGACTCGTGATCGGGTTCGGGGATCAGTTCCGGATTGCCGCCCGAGGGCTCCGGCGCGCTCTGTTCCAGATAGCCGCCGAGGACGGACCGGCCCAGCGACTTCGTCTGCTGCGCACTGTTGATCAGCATGATCTGGCGGAGCGGCAGGCCGGACAGGTCCTTGATGCCGCTGGCGCTCGTCGTCTCGTCGGCCTTGAGCCGGCCGGTGACGGTCACGGTGCCCTTGGGCGCCGCGGGTACGGGAGGGAAGGACTTCTGGTCGGCGGCGGACGGCACCCAGCCGCGGTTGACCAGGACCGCCCGGCCGTCGGCCAGGACCAGCGGGGTCAGCACATGGAAGCCGACGCGCTCGTCGGCGGAGGTGCGGCGGCGTACGACGACTTCGCGCGCGGTGTCGAAGGTGCCGGTGGCGGTGACCTGGCGCCAGTAGTCGGCGCGCGGCACGGTGTGCCCCGGGGAGGTGAGCTCGGTCACGGGGACGGGCTTCGCCTTGAGGTTCCGCGAGATCAGGGTGTTCTGCTCGACCCGGTGCTCGTGCCGGTGAAGCTGCCAGAAGCCCAGCTCGATCATCGCGGGGATGAGGACGAGGGCGATGAGGGTGAGGATCACCCACTGCCGGGACAACAGGAAGCGGTACACCCCATGACCGTACAACTGGGGTCATGGGGTGCGGAGGGTGGGGGTCGGGGTGCGGTGCCCCCGAGCACCGTGGGCGGGGGCCGTGGGATCAGACTTTGTCGACGATGCCCGCCCTCCCGTCTGCGCGGGCGCAGTGCCCGCCGCAGAACCAGTGGCCCTCGACCTCGACGCCCTGGCCGATGATCTGGACCCGGCAGTGTTCACAGATGGGCGCCATGCGGTGAATGGCGCAGGAGAAGCAGTCGAAGACGTGCACCGCGCCCTGCGCGTGCACCTCGAAGGACATGCCGTAGTCGTTTCCGCATACCTCGCAACGTGCCATGCGCCACAGGGTGGGACGCGAGGCGCCACGGGGCGAGCGGTCGCCGGGCGAGTCGCGCCGGGTTCACTCCGATGCGGGTGCCGGAGCCACGTCCCGCAACAGCTGGGTGAAGGCCGCCTCGTCGATCACCGGCGTGCCGTACGACTTCGCCTTGACGGTCTTCGAGGTCGACGCCTGCGGATCGTTGGTCACCAGCAGGCTGGTCAGCCGGGAGACGCCGGACGCGATATGCAGCCCCGCCTCGATCGCCCGGTCCTCGAGCAGCTCGCGGTCGACGGAGGTGTCGCCCGAGAAGGCCACCCGCATGCCTTGCACGAGCGGTTTGTCCGCCTGGTATCGCCCGGGGTTGGGATAGGGGCACGGCGGGCGTTTGCGCGAGGGCCGCCAACTGCTCTGCCCGTACGAGGCCTGGTAGCCGATCCGCGGGGCGGCGGGGGAGTCCGACCACTCGGTCAGCGGGCGGCACTCCAGCAGCGGCAGTCGCACCCCGTCGCGGGCCGCGGTGTGCAGACTCGGCCGGAACGCCTCGGCCAGCACGCGCGCGTCGTCGAGCGCGTGGTGCGCCCGCTGCTGTACGACACCGAAGTGCGCGGCGAGCGACGCCAGCTTGTGGTTGGGCAGCGGCAGCCGCAGCTCCTTGGAGAGCGCGATGGTGCACAGCCGCTGACGGGTGGGCGCGGTCCCCTCCGCGCGTGCGTACTCCCGGGCGATCATCGACCAGTCGAAGATGGCGTTGTGCGCGACGAGGACCCGGCCGTCGAGCCGCTCGGCGAACTCGCCCGCGATCTCGCCGAAGAGCGGGGCGCCCTCCAGCACATCGCTGGTCAGACCGTGGATCCACACCGGGCCCGGATCCCGCTCCGGGTTGACCAGGGTGTACCAGTGGTCCTCGACATTGCCCCGGGCGTCGAGGCGGTACACCGCAGCGGAGATTATCCGGTCGTCGCGGGCGAGTCCGGTGGTCTCCACGTCGACGACCGCGTACCCCTGTGGGTACGCGGCCGGCCACGTTGTTGCTGCGGTTGTACGGTCGTCGAGCATGGTCACAGAGAATACGGGCCGGGACTGACAGGCCCGCCATCCGCCCGGCCGCATGGCCGGTTCGGTGTCGGGGTGCTGACGGTGACCAGGTCCGGGCCGCGGCGGCCGAAGGACCGCTCCGGTCACGAGCGGGTGGACCGCTCCGGTCACGAGCGGGCGGGCGGTGACTGTCGCTCCATCGGGGGACACGGAACCACGCCATGGGCGAGCAACAGCCGCCTGCCGGCCCCGGGTTCGGAGTCGGGCGCGTCGGCGCTGTTATCGGCCCCGAGACTCCTGACGTCCGGTTTCAGCCGTCCAGCAGGGCGCTCACCAGCGCCCGTACGGAGGCGGTGAACAGCTTCTCCGGATCGGCGGGGCGCGCCAGCGCACGGGCCAGCGCCGGGTCGTGCTCCGCCGCGCCGGCGGCCTCCCACAACTCGCCCTCCCCCGGCGACTGGACGGGCGAGCGTTCGCGGTTGCGCTCGACGAGTACGAAGCCGACGACCTGGAACTGCACGGCGCGCACAGCCTCGGCTGCGCGCGCCCCGCGCAGCCCCGCCGCGTGCACCTCATGGACGAGCGCCTGTTGGGCGGGCAGGAACATCCTTTCGGTGAGCCCCCGTTCATGGACCATCGCGATCAGATGAGGACGGTCCCGCAGCTCACGACGGAGCTTGCGCGCGACCGAGACCGCGCGCTCGGCGGGTGTACGGCCGGTGGGCCGGATGGCGCCCATCTCCTGCACCGTGCGCTCGACCAGAGCGTCGAGCAGCGACTCGCGATTGCCGACATGCCAGTAGATCGAGGTGACGGCGGTGCCGAGCCCGGCGGCGAGCTTGCGCATCGTCAGGGCCTGCGGGCCGTGCTGCCTGACGAGGACGGCAGCCGAGTCGAGGACCTCTTCGCGGGTCAGGGCGGTTCTCGGCATGGTGCCCCCAATTCCGGTACGCGCACGGCTCTTTACCCTTCATCGCCTCCGGTGTAACTGTGTTACAGACCCCGGAGAGGAACACCCCACGAAGGGCGGGTACGACATGGCACGCGTACGGTACGGCGCGCGCACCGAGGCGGAGATCGCCGCGGCCCGTGCATCCAGTTCCAAGCTCCCCGACATCTGGTCCACGGGCGTGACGGCAGTGTGGGAGAGCGACCCGGACGCGGTGGCGGCCGTACTGCCGCCGCCGCTCAAGCCCACCGAGCGGCCGCTCGTACGGGCCGGCATCAGCAAGGTCGATCTGCCCGGCTATCGGCTGGGAGCGGGCTCCGTGGCGGTCGCCGCGCTGCACGACGGCCGCGAGGGGTGGTACCCGCTCGTCATGCCGATGACCCATGAGCGCGCGCTGATCGGCGGCCGTGAGGTCTTCGGCGAGCCGAAGAAGCTGGGCGAGGTCGGGGTCGAACGCGACGGCCTGGTCGTACGGGCGGTGCTCGCCCGGCACGGCATCGCCTTCGTCGAGGTGCGGGGCGCGGTGGACGGACCCCTTCCGCTGCCCGAGCCGGCCGAGAAGCTCGACTTCTACTTCAAGTTCCTGCCCGCCGTGGACGGCCAGGGCTTCGACGCCGACCCGGTCCTCGTCCACTGCACCCGTAACGAGAAGTTCCGCAAGCTGGAGAGGATCACCGGCGACATCGTGCTGCGGGAGTCCATGTACGACCCCGTCGCCGACCTCCCCGTACGCCGCGTGGTCGAGCTCACCGTCGGCGAGAAGACCACCGACCAGAAGGGCCGGGTCGTGGAACGGGTCAGCGCGCAGGCGCTGCTGCCCTACATCCATCAGCGCTACGACGACCCTCGGCAGATCCTCGACGGCCCGCCAGAGGGGAGCGTCTGATGGAGCTGACGGCGGGACAGGTCGCCGTCGTCACGGGTGCCGCGAGCGGCGTCGGCCTTGCGATGGCGCGCCGCTTCGCGGCGGACGGGCTGAAGGTCGTCCTCGCGGACGTCGAGGAGAAGGCGCTGAGCGCGGCCGCGGACGAACTGACCGGGGAAGGCGCCCGGGTGCTCGCCCGCACCGTCGACGTCAGCGACCGGGCCTCCTTGTTCGCGCTGGCGGACGCGGCGTACAGGACCTTCGGCGCCGTCCATGTCCTGTGCAACAACGCGGGCGTCGGTTCCGGCGCCGAGGGCCGGATGTGGGAACACGAGCCCAACGACTGGAAGTGGGCCTTCGCGGTCAACGTCTGGGGCGTCTTCCACGGCATCCAGGCCTTCGTGCCGCGCATGATCGAGAGCGGCGAGCCCGGCCATGTCGTCAACACCTCGTCGGGCGACGGCGGAATCGCCCCGCTGCCCACCGCCTCCGTCTACGCCGTCACCAAGGCTGCGGTCGTGACGATGACCGAGTCGCTGTACGCGCATCTGAAGGCGGAGCACGCGCGTGTGGGCGCGTCCGTGCTCTTCCCGGGACCGCACATGCTGCGCACCGGACTGTGGGAGTCGCACCGCAACCGGCCCGAGCGCTATGCCAAGGAGCGGCCGCGCAGGACGCCGTACCGCAGCCTCGACCAGTGGGAGGCGGCGATGAGGGACGCAGGGCACGAGGTGACGTTCACGCCGGTCGAGGAGGTCGCCGCACTCGTCGTGGACGGGATCCGTGCGGACCGGTTCTGGATGCTGCCGGAGAGCGAGCGCAGCGACCGGCAGATCCGCGCCAGGTCGCAGTCGATGCTCGACCGCGCCGACCCGTCGTACCTGGAAAGCTTCATTCTCGATTGAGGGATGCGTGATGGCGGACCCGTACCTGATCATCTCCTCCGACTGCCATGCCGGACTGCCGACCGAGCAGTACCGGCCCTATCTGGACAGCAGGTTCCACCGGGCCTTCGACGAATTCCTCGCCGGGCGCGACGCGCGCCGCGAGGAGATGAACCGGCTCGGTGTACGCAACGAGGCCTTCGCGGCCAAGTGGTTCAGCGACAACTCGGAAGGTCTGAAGGGAGGCTGGGACAGCGCCCAGCGGATCAAGGAGCTCGACGGCGACGGAGTGGCGGCCGAAGTCGTCTTCCCCGACGCGGACGCCGTGGACAGCCGCACCGCCGCGCCCTTCGGGGTCGGCCTCGGACTCTCCGGCGACCAGGACCCCGGCCTCGGTATGGCGGGCGCACAGGCGCACAACCGCTGGCTTGCCGAGTTCGTCGGCGGGAACACGGAGAACGCGGCACGTCACTGCGGGGTCGCCCTGCTGCCTGTCACCGGCGAGGTCGACAGTGTCGTCGCCGAGATCCACCGGGCCAGGGAGTCCGGGCTCGGCGCGCTGATGATCCCCTCGATGTGGGTGGACAAGGCGCCCTACCACGATCGCCGTTACGACCCCGTGTGGGCCGCCGCCGCCGAGACCGGTATGCCGGTGCTCACCCACTCCGGCGCGGCTCCACGCCATGAGTACGGCGACCACCTGGGCATCTACGTCTCGGAGGTCACCTGGTGGCCGGCCCGCCCGCTGTGGTTCCTGCTCTGGTCGGGCGTCTTCGAACGCCACCCGCGCCTGAAGTTCGGCGTCGCCGAGTCCGGCTGCTGGTGGCTGCCGAACCTCCTGTGGTTCATGGACCGGCTCTACCTCGGAGCCCACGGCGGGAAGAAACTGTCGCCGTTCGCCGAGCTGAAGAGGCCGCCGAGCGAGTATCTCGACCGGCAGATCTTCATCTGCGCCACCAACACCAAGCGGCGCGAGCTGGCGCAGCGGTACGAGATAGGCGTCGACAACATCCTCTGGGGCAGCGACTTCCCTCATCCGGAAGGGACCTGGCCCAACACCCGCGTATGGCTGAGGAACACCTTCCACGACATCCCGGTCGCCGAGACCCGGCGCATGCTCGGCCTGGCCGCGGCGGAGGTTTTCGGCTTCGACGTGTCCGCGCTGGAGCCGGTCGCCCGGCGGATCGGCCCGACGCCGGCCGAGCTGGGCCAGTCCGACGACCAGGCGGCCGTCGAGGCGTCGTGGGCGAGGTCGCGAGAGGTGGGCCGGCACTGGCTGACCGACAACGACTTCCCGGTCCTGGGAGCGTCCTCATGACGGGCCGCACCACCGACCGCGCGACGGACCGCTACACCGTCATCTCCGCCGACTGCCACGCCGGCGCCGATCTCCCCGACTACAAGCCGTACTTGGAGAAGAGGTACCACGAGGACTTCGACGCCTGGGCGGACACCTACATCAATCCGTACGAGGATCTCCTCGCCGACACGGCCGACCGCAACTGGAACTCGGACCGGCGGCTGGCCGAGCTGGAGGTGGACGGCATCGTCGCCGAGGTCGTCTTCCCCAACACCATCCCGCCCTTCTTCCCCAGCGCCTCCCTGATGGCTCCGGCGCCGACGCGGGAGGAGTACGAGCACCGCTGGGCCGGACTGCGTGCCCACAACCGCTGGCTCGCCGACTTCTGCGCGGCGGCCCCCGGGCGCCGGGCGGGCGTCGCGCAGATCCTGCTCAACGACGTGGACGAGGCGGTCCGCGAGATCCACCGGATCAAGGAGGCGGGCCTCACCGGCGGGATCCTGCTGCCCGGTACCCCGCCGGGCTCGGGTCTGCCCGAGCTGTACTCGCAGACGTACGACCCGGTCTGGGCGGTCTGCGACGAGCTCGGCATACCGGTCAACCACCACGGCGGCTCGGCGTCCCCGCCGCTGGGCGACGAACCGGCGGCCCGGGCGGTGTTCATGGTGGAGACCACCTGGTTCTCGCACCGGGCGCTGTGGCACCTGATCTTCGGCGGCGCCTTCCGCCGCCACCCGGGCCTGAGACTGGTCCTCACCGAACAGGGTTCCGGGTGGATTCCGGGCGTGCTCGACATGCTGGACTACTACCACTCGCGCCTGGTGGCCGCGGCGAACAGGGCCGTCACCGCCGAGTCCAAGTTCGGTGCCGGGCTTGCCGCTTCGATGGGCAGAGGTCCGAGCGAGGTCTGGCGCGACAACTGCTTCGTCGGCGCGAGCTTCATGCGTCCGCACGAGGTGCCGCTGCGCGACCGGATCGGCCTCGACAAGATCATGTGGGGCAGCGACTATCCGCACGACGAGGGCACGGCCCCGTACTCCCGCGAAGGTCTCCGCATCGCCTACGCGGGTCTGCCGAGGGACGAGGTCGCGGCGATGGCCGGCGGCAACGCCGCGCGTGTCTACGGTTTCGACCTGGGCATCCTCGACCCGATCGCGGCGAAGGTCGGTCCGACGGTCGAGGAGATCGCCGAGCCCCTGGGGGAGATACCGGCCGACGCGACGAGTCCCGCCTTCGCGCGGGGCGGGTCGGTGCGCGTCTGGTGACGGGCCGGGTGAGAGTCTCCCGAGGTGACTGACGTACCCCACGACGCACCTCACGACGAAGCCCACGGCGGGGCGCTCGGCTCGCGGCTCAACTGGCTCCGTGCCGCGGTACTCGGCGCCAACGACGGCGTCGTCTCCACCGCGGGCCTCGTCGTCGGCGTCGCCGGAGCCACGAGCTCGCGCGACACCCTGCTCACCGCGGGTCTGGCGGGACTGCTGGCCGGCTCCATGTCGATGGCGGCCGGTGAGTACGTCTCCGTATCCGCGCAGCGCGACTCGGAGAAGGCGGCGCTGGCCATGGAGCGACGCGAGCTGCGCGAACAGCCGGAGGAGGAACTCGAGGAGCTGACCGGTCTGTTGGCGGCCCGCGGCCTGTCCCTGGAAGTGGCCCGCGAGGCGGCGGAACAGCTCACCGAACGGGACGCGCTGCGCGCCCACGCGCGCGTCGAGCTCGGCATCGACCCGGACCAACTGACGAACCCCTGGCACGCGGCAGGCGCCAGCTTCCTGGCCTTCACGGTCGGCGCGCTGCTGCCGCTGCTGGCGATCGTTCTGCCGCCGCCGTCGATGCGGTTGTACGTCACCGTGTTCTCGGTGCTCGCGGCCCTGGCCCTGACGGGCTGGTGGAGCGCACGCCTGGGCGCGGCGGCCGCGGGCCCGGCGGTGCTGAGGAACATGGGCGGCGGAGCGGTGGCGATGGCGGTGACATACGGGGCGGGTTCGCTGCTGGGCGCGGCGGGCGTCTGAGATACGACCGCACCGTACCCGTACCGGACTCGCGACAGCTTGGCGGAAGTCACCAACGGTTGATGACAACTTGTCTCGCATACTTGTCGGTAACACCATCTAGCCGCGCCACGGCCCCCGCCTCTACGGTGCACCCATGCCGAACCTGCCCGATGTCGTGCTGTGGTCGATACCCGCCTTCGTGCTGCTCAGCGCCCTGGAGATGGTGACCGTCCGCCTCCATCCCGACGAGGATGCCGCCGGGTACGACACCAGGGACGCCGCCACCAGCGTCGGCATGGGGCTCGGCAGTCTTGTCTTCGACTTCCTGTGGAAGATCCCCATCGTCGCGATCTACACCGCGGTCTACGAGCTCACCCCCGCACGCGTCCCCGTCCTGTGGTGGACGATCCTGCTGATGCTGCTCGCGCAGGACTTCTTCTACTACTGGTCCCACCGCGGCCACCATGTCATCCGGATCCTGTGGGCCTGCCATGTCGTGCACCACTCGAGCCGGAAGTTCAACCTCACCACCGCGCTGCGCCAGCCCTGGACGAGTCTGACGGTCTGGCCGTTCTATCTGCCGCTCATCGCGTGCGGTGTGCATCCGGCCGCGCTCGCCTTCTGCTCGTCCGCCAGCCTCGTGTACCAGTTCTGGGTGCACACCGAGCGGATCGACAAGCTGCCGCGGCCCCTGGAGTACGTACTGAACACGCCCTCCCACCACCGGGTGCATCACGCCTCCCAAGGCGGCTATCTGGACCGGAACTTCGGCGGGATCCTGATCGTCTGGGACCGGCTCTTCGGGTCGTTCACGCCCGAGACCGAGCGGCCCGTGTTCGGGCTCACCAAGAACATCGGGACCCACAACCCGCTGCGGGTCGCCACGCATGAGTACGCGGCGATCGCCCGGGACGTACGAGCCGCGGACAGCTGGCGCGAGCGGGCCGGGCGGGTCTTCCGTGGCCCCGGCTGGCAGCCGGAGCCACGGACTGCGGCGGCGGCCGCCGCGCCGGAGGCCGCCGCGTGAGCACGCGGCGGCACGAGCCCACCGCTGTCGCCGGCCGTGCGTCCCGCGATCGGACCGGCCGGGCCCTCCTCCTCTCCTTCCTCCTCGCAGTCGGCTGCGATCTGGCCTTCCTCGTCCTCGGCCCGGACATCGGGCACCAGGTCGCCAAGCCCCTCCTGATGCCGCTGCTCGCGGCATACGCCATCACCCGCGGTGCGCCCCGGACGCTCGTCGCCGCGCTGCTCTTCGGCTGGGGCGGCGATGTCTTCCTGCTCGGCGACGCGGACTGGGCCTTCCTCGTCGGCATGGGGTCATTCGCTGCCGGACACGTCTGCTACCTGGTCCTCTTCGGACGTACGCGTACCTCCGGACTGCTCGCGGCGGTCTTCGGCACCGCTCTCGTCGCCGCCGTCGCGCAACTGTGGCCCGACCTCCCTGCCGAGCTGCGCATCCCGGTCGCCGGTTACTCGCTGCTGCTCACCGCCATGGCCTACCGCTCCAGCGGACTCGGCCTCGTCGCCCGCGCGGGCGGCGCGCTCTTTCTGCTCTCCGACACGCTGATCGCCACCGGTGTCGCCGAGTGGCCGCAGCCACCGGCGCCCGACTTCTGGATCATGCTCACCTACTGCGCGGCGCAGCTGCTGCTGGCCACCGGCGTGCTGCTGCGGGTTCCGCAGGCGTACCGTGAGAGTCCTACATTCGTATGACACTCATCTGATCAGCAAGGAATTGCCGCATGCGCGCCACCGTCATCCACGCCCCGCACGACATCCGCGTGGAGGAGGTGCCCGATCCGGCGATCCAGCAGCCCACCGACGTGGTCCTGCGTGTCCTGCGCGCCTGCATCTGCGGCAGTGACCTGTGGGCGTACCGCGGTGAGTCCGCGCGCCGGCCGGGACAGCGCATCGGGCACGAGTTCCTCGGCGTGGTCGAGGAGGCCGGTTCCGCGGTCAGCGGCTTCGCGCCCGGCGACCTCGTCGTCGCCCCGTTCGTCTGGTCCGACGGCACCTGTGACTTCTGCGGCGAGGGCCTGCACACGTCCTGCCCGCAGGGCGGCTTCTGGGGCTCGGTCGGCTCCGACGGCGGGCAGGGCGAGGCCGTGCGCGTGCCCTTCGCCGACGGCACCCTGGTCAAACTCCCGGCCGAAGCCGCCTCCGACGACCGGCTGCTGACCGCGCTGCTCGCGCTCTCCGACGTCATGGGCACCGGGCACCACGCCGCCGTCGGCGCCGGGGTGCGGGCCGGCTCCACGGTCGCGGTCGTCGGCGACGGCGCGGTCGGGCTGTGCGGGGTGCTGGCCGCCAAGCGGCTCGGCGCCGAGCGGATCATCGCCCTCGGCCGCCACCAGGTGCGTACCGACATCGCGAAGACCTTCGGCGCCACCGATGTCGTCGCGGAGCGCGGCGAAGCTGCCGTCGCGGCCGTCCGCGAGCTGACCGGCGGTCAGGGCGCGCACGCCGTGATCGAGGCCGTCGGCACCGAGCAGTCGATGCGTACGGCCGTCGGGATCACCCGCGACGGCGGCGCGATCGGCTACGTGGGCGTGCCCCACGGCAGCGGCACCGGCCTGGACCTCGGCGTGATGTTCGACCGGAACATCGCCCTGCGTGGGGGCGTCGCGCCCGTCCGCGCCTACATCCCCGAGCTGCTGCCCGACATTCTGGACGGCACGATCGACCCGTCGCCCGTCTTCGACCTGTCGGTCGGCCTCGACGGCGTACCGGCCGGCTACAAGGCGATGGACGAGCGCACCGCGCTCAAGGTCATCATCAAGCCGTGACCGGGGCCTGACCCGGATCGCCGGATCAGGCCGCCGGGCTCTCCGCGGCCACGGCCCGCGGCTCGCGGACGCGGCGCGGCCTGATCTCGCGTGGCAGCTCGGAGTGCTTGTGGCGCAGGACCCAGCCCTGCGCCACAAGCGTCCTAAGGACGTGACCGGCGCCCACGGCGCGGTACTTGCACAGCGGCGTCCCACAGGTCGACGGCGGCCCGGCGTTGTTCTCGCCGTGCGGCGCGGTCGCCCTGCGCGTCCGGTCCGCCACCGCCCGCTCCGCGCGCCGGCCGTGGAAGACCGTGCCGCCCTCGTGCCGGAGCCCGGGCCACGGCAGAACCAGCGGCCGGGCGTGCGGCTCAGCGCCACTCGGGCGGGTCGGCTCCCCAAAAGCCGGGTGGGCGCAACCAGTTGGCGGGGCCGCCGGTGAAGGAGACCGGCGCCACGGCGTGCCGCAGCCGGCCCATGGGGCTGTCCGTCTCCGTGAGCCACTGTTCGGGGGCGTACACAGCGCCAACCCCGGCCTCCTCGGCCGGATCCTTCCTGAGCCGGTTCATCAGCCAGGCCGCCGTCTGGGTGAGGGAGAGCCGGACCAGCCTGGCCCTGCCCTCGTCGTGCTGCTCGGTGAGTGCGCGCAGCACGCCGGCCGCCAGCAGATATCCGGTGCCGTGGTCCAGCGCCTGGGCGGGCAGCGCGCCGGGCTGTCCGTGATCGCCCTCGACCGCCGCGATACCGGTCGCCACCTGCACCAGACTGTCGAAGCCGCGCCGTTCGGCCCACGGCCCGTACCGGCCCCATGCGGAGAGCTGCGCGATCACCAGCCCCGGGTTGCGTGCGGCGAGCGCTGCGGGTGCCATTCCGCGGAACCGGTCCAGTGCGCCGGGACGGTAGCCCAGCACCACCACATCGGCGCTCTCCAGCAGTTCCTCGAAGATCCGCCGGTCGCGAACCCTGTCGCCCAGGTCCAGCAGGGTCGAACGCTTCCCCATCCCCGTGTCGTTGTGCGCCTCCTGGCTCTCCGGCAGGCGGGGGGAGTCGATCCGCAGCACATCCGCGCCGAGCAGCGCGAGAGTGCGGGTGGCGATCGGCCCGGCGAGTACCCGGGTGAGATCCAGGACCCGCAGCCCGGCGGCCGGAAGCAGAGTCTGGCCCGTCAACTCCGGCAAGATGCGCGGTGGCTGCTCGTCGAGTTCATGGACCGGCGTGAGGGCCAGCAGCGGGTGCGCGGCGGCCCGCGATCCCTGGTCGTGCGCCGCCCACTCTTCGGGCGTACGGGCGGCGACGGCGAGACCGCCGGCCGCGTACACGGTCTCCTCGACCTCCAGGGCCCGCCGCCGGCCGATCCCCGCGGCGACGGCCTCCACATCCGCGTCGCCGGGCAGCCCGAGTGCGGACAGCAACCGGGCCCGGTGATGCGGGTAGTTGGCGTGCGTACGGACCCAGCCGTCCTCCGCCCGCCAGAAGCGGGACAGCGGGGCGAAGGTCGTCGGCGCCACGCCGTCGACCCGTACCAGCCGGTCGCTGTGGAACGCTGCGGTCACCGCCCCGTCGTCGACCCGGACGGCCGGGACCGGACCACCGGTGCGGCGCGCGGCGAGTTCGGCGGCGGCCAGTGCGCAGACCGCCACGCAGGAGCGGGCCAGCTCCATGACGGGCAGCCGGGCGGGCAGTCCGCCCGTGCCTTCGTACCTGACGCGGTCGAGGAGCGCGGGATCGCCGCCGAGCGCCGCCCACGCGTGTGCCGTGCCGCTCGAAGACGTGCCGCCCGAAGACGTACCGCTCAAGGATGTGTGAGCCATGCACGCACTATGGCACCGAGTGCCACCCGAGTGCCATGGGAACCCGCGGCCACGCGAAGGGGCCGGACGCGGAACTCCGCGTCCGGCCCCCGGGAAGCACCGTTACCGGCGAACCGCGTCCAGGGCGTCGGCGACGCCCGTTCCGTAGAAGCTGTTGTCGCGCTTGCCGCCCTCGCACACCGCGTCGACCGTGCCGTCGCCGTTGATGTCGTACGGGTTGGTGCAGGCCGTGTCGTCGGCCTGCGCGTAGAGCAGCGCCTTCACCTGCGCCGCCGAAGCGTGCGGGTGGGTCGACTTGATCAGCGCGACCACGCCCGCGACATGCGGCGAGGCCATCGACGTACCGGCCTTGTAACCGTACTTGCCGCCCGGCAGCGTGGACAGGATCCGGCCGTCGACGGCCGGCGCCTCCGGCTTCTGGAAGACGGTCGAGTCACCGCCCGGGGCGGAGATGTCGATGACGCCGAGACCGTAGTTGGAGTACGAGGACTTCAGGTTCTTCGCACCCAGTGCGGAGACGGTGACGACCCCGGGAATCTGGGTGGGAATGTCCAGGCACTCACGGGGGTTGATGACCCGCTCGACGGGGGTGGTGTCGTTCGGGCTCGTCGTGTCCGTGATCTCGTCGGCGGCCAGGTCCATCTCGGAGTTGCCGGCCGCGGCGACATTCACCGTGCCCTTGCGCTCCGCGTACCGGATGGCCCGGGCGTGAGCCTCGACGAGAGCGCCCTGGTCGGGGTCGTTCTTGCAGTTGAACAGCCACGGGTCGGTGTAGTAGCTGTTGTTGGTCACATCGACGCCGTGCTCGGCGGCCCAGACAAAGCCGCAGACGACCGCTTCGGTGTAGAAGAAGCCGTCCGTGGTCGCCACCTTGATGCCGGCGACCTTGACGCCCGGTGCGACACCGGTGACGCCGATACCGTTCTTGGCCGCGGCGATCGTGCCCGCGACATGCGTGCCGTGGTCGCTCTCGTTGGCGGCCGGCCGCCAGGAGCCGGGCGTGGTGTCCGGCTTGCCGCTCACGCAGTTGGCCGACGCGTTGGCGTTGAAGTTGGGCGCGAGGTCGGGGTGCGTGTCGTCGACACCCGTGTCGATGACCGCGACCGTGACCTTCTTGCTGCCCAGCGTCTTCTGGTGTGCCTTGTCCGCCTTGATGGCGGGCAGGTCCCACTGGAGCGGCTCGAGCGGGTCCTGCCCCGTCGTGGCCTGCGCTGCCGCGGTCTTCGCCTCCTGGGCGGTCAGCGGGCGCTCGGAGTCGATCGCCGTGTCACTCGCGGGGGCGATCGGCGCAGTGCGCGTCGCGCCGGCCGATGCGACCCCCCGGACCGTACGGATCGCCTTGGCGAAGTCCGGGTTCTGCGAGTGAACGACGATGACGCCTATCTGGTCGTAGGCGATCACCACCGAGCCGCCGGCCTTGGCTATCGCCTTCTTGACCGACTTGGCGGTGCCGTGGCCGCCCTTGACGTTCACGACGTACGACAGCTTCGGGCCGTCGGTCACCACCGCGGCGGGAACTTCGTCCGCGGGAGCGGCCGAGGCCGCTCCCGCCGGAAGGAAGCCGAGCGAGGCCGTGAGCGCCAGACCTGCAGGCAGGGCGAGTGCGCGCCGCCGTCTGGATCCCAGATGAGCCATGGGTTCTCCACATCATCCGTGAAAACCGCCCAGGCATACGCGAATGGGCGGGTACATGACCAGTGAAGCTATCGCTGATCATGCGGACCCATCAATGAGTTCGAAAAGAAACCAGGAAGAAGCCGGGAAGAAAGTGGCCGGAGTTGAACCGGTTCGCAGCGCTCTCCGTGCCGTTGTCAGGGGATGGAGCAACATCCAACCGTCCCCGACTGTGAGGTTTCGCTGTGACCATCCCCAAGTCCTTCCCCACCGCACCCGCGTCACGAGGAGATTCCGTGGCTACCGATGCACTGCCGCCCCCGGGCGGTACGGACACCAGCCCCGCTCAGCCCACGACAGAGTCGTTCGTCGAGGTGCAGGAGAGTGCGGAATTCGGCGAACTGCGCCGCACATACCGCTCCTTCGCCTTCCCCCTGACCGTTGCCTTCATCGCCTGGTATCTGCTGTACGTCCTGCTGTCCAACTACGCCGGCGGCTTCATGGGCACGAAGCTCTTCGGCAACATCAACGTCGCCCTCGTCTTCGGACTCGCCCAGTTCGCCACCACCTTCCTCATCGCCTGGCTCTACTCGCGTCACGCTGCCGCGAAGCTCGACCCGAAGGCCGACGCGATCAAGTCCCGTATGGAGGCTGACGCATGAGCGCCGCGTACGCCGCGAATCCCACGGTCCTGCTCGCCGCCGAAGGGGCGAGCGAGCACCGGCCGCTGATCATCACGCTTTTCGCGTGTTTCGTCGTCGCGACCCTCGTCATCACGGTGTGGGCCGGCCGGCAGACCAAGAACGCCGCCGACTTCTATGCCGGCGGCCGTCAGTTCACCGGATTCCAGAACGGCCTCGCCGTCTCCGGCGACTACATGTCCGCCGCGTCGTTCCTCGGTATCGCCGGCGCCATCGCGCTCTTCGGCTACGACGGCTTCCTGTACTCGATCGGTTTCCTGGTCGCCTGGCTGGTCGCTCTGCTGCTGGTCGCCGAACCGCTGCGCAACTCCGGCCGCTACACGATGGGCGATGTCCTCGCCTACCGGATGCGCCAGCGCCCTGTCCGTACCGCCGCCGGCACCTCCACCATCGTCGTCTCGATCTTCTATCTGCTGGCGCAGATGGCGGGGGCGGGCGTGCTGGTCTCGCTGCTGCTCGGCATCACCAGCGACGCGGGCAAGATCGCTATCGTCGCGCTGGTCGGCGTTCTGATGATCGTGTACGTGACCATCGGCGGGATGAAGGGCACCACCTGGGTGCAGATGGTCAAGGCCGTCCTGCTCATCGCGGGCACCGTGCTCATCACCTTCCTGATCCTGCTGAAGTTCAACTTCAACCTCTCGGACCTGCTCGGCTCGGCGGCGAAGAACAGCGGCAAGGGATCGGCGTTCCTGGAGCCCGGTCTCAAGTACGGCGCCACCAGCATCTCGAAGCTGGACTTCATCTCGCTCGGCATCGCGCTGGTCCTCGGCACCGCGGGCCTGCCGCACATCCTGATCCGGTTCTACACAGTGCCGACCGCCAAGGCCGCCCGTAAGTCCGTGAACTGGGCCATCGGCATCATCGGTGCCTTCTACCTGATGACGATCGTGCTCGGCTTCGGCGCGGCCGCGCTGCTCAAGCCCGGCGACATCATCGCCTCGAACAAGGCGGGCAATACCGCGGCTCCACTGGCGGCGCTGGAGATCGGCGGCGGATCAGGCTCCACCGGGGGCTCGATTCTGCTGGCGGTCATCTCTGCGGTCGCCTTCGCCACCATCCTCGCGGTGGTCGCGGGCCTCACCCTGGCGTCCTCGTCGTCGTTCGCGCACGACATCTACGCGAACGTCATCCGCAAGGGCCAGGCCACCGAGAAGGAAGAGGTCCGCGCCGCCCGCTGGGCGACGGTCGCCATCGGCATCGTCTCCATCGCGCTCGGGGCGCTCGCCCGTGACCTGAACGTCGCCGGCCTGGTGGCGCTCGCCTTCGCGGTCGCCGCGTCGGCGAATCTGCCGACGATCCTCTACAGCCTGTTCTGGAAGAGGTTCACCACGAAGGGCGCCCTGTGGTCCATCTACGGCGGCCTGACCGCGTCGGTGGTGCTGGTGCTCTTCTCGCCGGTCGTCTCCGGCAAGCCCACCTCGATGTTCAAGGAAGCGGACTTCTACTGGTTCCCGCTGGAGAACCCGGGCATCGTCTCGATCCCGCTGGGCTTCCTGCTCGGCTGGCTCGGCTCCCTCCTGTCGAAGGAGGAGCCCGACAAGGGCAAGTACGCGGAGCTCGAGGTCAAGTCCCTCACCGGGATCGGGGCACACTGATCCGAGACCTTGGTACCGAGTGCCCGGCACGGCCGCGTCGTAGGGTCCTACGACGCGTCCGTGCCGCTCCTCGTGACAATCGGCCCCCGGAGTTGTCGGAGCGCTGGCGTAGTCTCGGAGTCAATAAGATCCGTCAAGCGGGGAGGGGGCCACAGTGCTCATCGACACATTTGGCCGTGTGGCCACTGACCTGCGGGTTTCACTGACCGACCGGTGCAATCTGCGGTGTACGTACTGCATGCCGGAGGAGGGTCTGCAGTGGCTCGCCAAGCCGGATCTCCTCACTGACGACGAGATCGTCCGGCTGATCCGTATCGCCGTCACCGATCTCGGGATCACCGAGGTCCGCTTCACCGGCGGGGAGCCGCTGCTGCGCCCCGGCCTGGTCGGCATAGTCGAGCGGTGCGCCGCTCTCGAGCCCCGCCCCAAGATGTCACTGACCACCAATGGCATCGGACTCAAGCGCACGGCGGCCGCGCTCAAGGCCGCCGGTCTTGACCGGGTCAATGTCTCGCTCGACACCCTGCGGCCCGACGTCTTCAAGACGCTCACCCGCCGCGACCGCCACCGCGATGTGCTGGACGGCCTGGAGGCGGCCCGTGCCGCCGGCCTCACTCCGGTCAAGGTCAACACGGTTCTGATGCCGGGGCTCAACGACGACGAAGCCCCCGAGCTGCTCGCCTGGGCCGTGGCGAACGACTACGAGCTGCGCTTCATCGAGCAGATGCCGCTCGACGCGCAGCACGGCTGGAAGCGCGACGGCATGATCACCGCAGGGGACATCCTGGAGTCTTTGCGTACCCGATTCACGCTCACCGCTGAGGGCGACGAGGAGCGCGGCTCCGCGCCCGCCGAGCGCTGGACGGTGGACGGCGGACCGCACCGGGTCGGCGTCATCGCCTCCGTCACCCGCCCGTTCTGCCAGGCCTGCGACCGCACCCGCCTCACCGCAGACGGACAGGTGCGCACCTGCCTGTTCGCCCGCGAGGAGACTGACCTGCGCGCAGCGCTCCGCTCGGACGCATCCGACGAGGAGGTCGCGCGCCTCTGGAAGCTGGCGATGTGGGGCAAGAAGGCCGGATCAGGCCTTGACGACCCGTCGTTCCTGCAGCCCGACCGGCCGATGTCAGCGATCGGCGGCTGAGCCGGCGGAGCCGCGTTCCCACTCCTCGAGCGTCACCACATCTTTGAGAAAGCCACGCAGGCCAAGGAAGTGGGAGAGATGCTCACGGTGCTCGTCGCAGGCGAGCCAGGTCTTGCGGCGCTCGGGAGTGTGCAGCTTCGGGTTGTTCCACGCCAGCACCCAGACGGCGTCGGTGCGGCAGCCCTTGGCGGAGCAGATCGGGGGTTCGTCACTCACTGAGTTCATCCCAAACAAGGCGACGCCGAGCAGCCACGGGGGGAGCTGCCCGGCGTCGGTCCGTCGCTCCGACGGGGGATGCGGAGCGCCTACGAAGTATGTCACGGGGAACGGGGTGCGGTGCACCGGAACTTCATGATTGATCTGAGCTTTTCTTGAGCTTCGCAAGGCCGGGAAATCAGCTCTGCCCGCGCTCCTGGCGGTTCCGCTCAAAGGCTCCGGCTTCCGGCTCGCCCTCCGCCGCGGCGGCTGTCGGCGCGGATTCCGGGACAGGCTCGATCACCGGCCGGGAAGGGGTCGGAACGAAGGTCGACGGCAGCGAAGGCGCGTTCTCCCGGCCCGCGTTGGCGATCACGACGGCAATGTACGGAAGAACCCCACCAAGCACCAGGGCCACGATCGCCACATGACGTTCGACGTTCCACAGGACGGCGGCGAGGATGACCGCCAGGGTCCGCACCGACATCGAAATCACATAGCGGCGCTGCCGGCCACGGACATCGTCCGCGAGCCCCTGCCGGGCTCCCGTGATCCGGAAGACCTCCGTACCGCCACGCTTCCGCATCAGGTTTCACCACCGATTTCCACGCCGGACGCTCCCAGGTCCTGACGCCTTCCACCGTACGCCGCGCCTCCGACACCTACGAGAGTGGGGGAGGCCCCACCTGCGTGTCCCGACTGCGCCGTACCGCGTATGGCGCCGTCCGACATGCGCTGTATGACGGACAGGCCGAGACTGACGGCGTAACTGCTCATGCGGAATACGTACGAGGAGGCAGCCATGGGCTGGTTGTGGGCGATCATCGTGGGCTTCGTACTGGGCCTGATCGCGAAAGCCATCCTTCCGGGCAAGCAGCACATGCCTCTGTGGCTGGCCACTATTTGCGGCATCGTCGGTGCCGCGCTCGGCAACTGGCTCGCGGTAGGGCTCGGCATCGGCGAGACCAAGGGCATCGACTGGGGCCGGCACGGACTCCAGCTCGTGGCGGCCGTCGTCCTCGTCTTCCTCGGGGAAATGGCCTACACCTCGATGCGGGGCAGGAAGCAGAGAGCCTGAGCCGGGTACGGCGGCGGCCGGGCGAGCAACGGCGCTCACCCGGCCGCCACCGGACTCTGTTCATCCACCGCCGCTGACCGGCCGTCCTGCTACCGGCCTGTTCAGCCGACCTTCAGCCGCGGCTGATCAGGCCGTGACCTCGACCGCAGCCAGGTTCTTCTTGCCCCGGCGCAGCACGAGCCAGCGTCCGTACAGCAGCTCCTCCTTCGCCGGTACGGCGTCCTCGGCGGCGACCTTCACGTTGTTCACATAGGCCCCGCCCTCCTTCACCGTGCGGCGGGCGGCCGACTTGCTCGGCGCGAGACCGACCTCCGCGAGCAGATCCACCACCAGGCCCAGCTCGGTGACCCGCGCGTGCGGCAGCTCGGAGAGCGCCGCCCGCAGCGTCGGCTCGTCCAGCTCGGTCAGCTCGCCCTGCCCGAAGAGCGCCTTCGACGCATTGACCACCGCCGCGCACTGGTCCGCGCCGTGCACCAGCGTGGTCAGCTCCTCGGCCAGGGCCCGCTGAGCGGCACGCGCCTGCGGCCGTTCCTCGGTCAGCTTCTCCAGCTCCTCGATCTCCTCGCGGGACTTGAAGCTGAAGATCCGCAGGAACTTGGAGACGTCCCGGTCGTCCGCGTTCAGCCAGAACTGGTAGAAGGCGTACGGCGTGGTCCGCTCCGGGTCGAGCCAGACCGTGCCGGACTCCGTCTTGCCGAACTTCGTGCCGTCGGCCTTGGTGATCAGCGGTGTGGCCAGGGCGTGCACCTCGGCCTCGGGCTCGACACGGTGGATCAGGTCGGTGCCCGCGGTGAGGTTGCCCCACTGGTCGCTGCCGCCGGTCTGCAGGGTGCAGCCGTAGCGCCGGTACAGCTCCAGGAAGTCCATGCCCTGCAGGATCTGGTAGCTGAACTCGGTGTAGCTGATACCGGTGTCGGAGTTCAGCCGCCGGGCGACCGCCTCCTTCGCGATCATCTTGTTGACCCGGAAGTACTTGCCGATGTCGCGCAGGAAATCGATCGCCGACAGCCCCGACGTCCAGTCCAGGTTGTTGACCATGGTCGCGGCGTGCGGGCCGTCGAAGTCGAGGAACCGCTCGATCTGGCCGCGCAGCCGCTCCACCCAGGCCGCGACGACCTCCGGCGCGTTCAGGGTGCGCTCCGAGTTCGGCTTCGGGTCACCGATGAGACCGGTGGCACCGCCGACCAGGCCCAGCGGGCGGTTCCCCGCCTGCTGGATCCGGCGCATGGTGAGGATCTGGACCAGGTTGCCGAGGTGCAGGCTGGGCGCGGTCGGGTCGAAGCCGCAATAGAACGTGACGGGACCGTCCGCGAACGCCTTGCGCAATGCGTCCTCGTCAGTGGAGAGGGCGATCAGCCCTCGCCACTGCAGTTCCTCGACGATGTCCGTCACGGGTCTCGCGTCTCCTTCGGTGTGCTTACAGACTCCTCCGAGGTTATACGCCCTGGCTGACCGAACTCATATTGAAATCGGGCACCCGGAGCGCGGGCATCGCGGCCCGGGTGAACCAGTCGCCCCACTCGCGCGGCAGCGTCTTCTCGGTGCGGCCGGCCTCGGTGGCCCGCGACAGCAGGTCGACCGGCGACTCGTTGAAGCGGAAGTTGTTGACCTCGCCGACGACCTCGCCGTTCTCCACGAGATAGACACCGTCCCGGGTGAGACCGGTCAGCAGCAGCGTCGCCGGGTCGACCTCGCGGATGTACCAGAGGCAGGTCAGCAGCAGTCCGCGGGCCGTCGCGGAGACCATCTCCTCCAGCGAACGTTCACCGCCGCCGTCCAGGATCAGATTTCCGGCGCCGGGCGCGACCGGCAGGCCCGTCAGAGCGGCGCTGTGCCGGGTGGCGACCAGGTGTTCCAGCTTGCCGCCGCGTACCCAGTCGGTCGCCGGCAGCGGCAGGCCGTTGTCGAAGACCGAGGCGTCGTCGCCGGAGGAGTGGGCGATCACGAAGGGCGCGGACTCCAGGCCCGGCTCGTTCGGATCGCTGCGCAGGGTGAGCGGGAGGTCGGACAGCTTCTCGCCGACGCGGGTACCGCCGCCCGGCTTGGAGAAGACCGTGCGGCCCTCCGCCGCGTCCCGCGCCGTCGACGACCACAGCTGGTAGATCAGCAGATCGGCCACGGCGGTGGGCGGCAGCAGCGTCTCGTACCGCCCGGCGGGCAGCTCGATACGGCGCTGAGCCCAGCCGAGCCGCCGCGCGAGCTCCGCGTCCAGCTGGGCCGGGTCCACGTCCTTGAAGTCCCGGGTCGAACGGCCCGCCCAGGCCGAACGGGAGCGGTCCGGGGACTTGGCGTTGAGCTCCAGCGTCCCGTTCGGCTGGTCGTGCCGCAGCCGCAGCCCGGTCGACGTACCGAGGTAGGTGGAGGTCAGCTCATGGTTGGCGAAGCCGTACAGCTCACGCTCACCGGCCTTGGCGCGGGCGAAGGCCTCGCCCAGCGCGGGTGCGAAGTCCGCGAAGACGGCCGAGGACGTCTCGACGGGCGCGTCCGTGAAGTCCGGGGAGGCCGGGACCCCTTCGACCAGGGGCCGGGCGTCCTCGGCGGGCCCGGCCGTGCGGGCGGCTGCCTCCGCGGCCCGTACCAGCGGCTCGAGATCGTCGGCGGTGACGGCGGACCGCGACACGACACCGGACGCGGTGCCCTCGGCGCCGTCGACGGTCGCGATGACGGTGAGGGTGCGGCCGCGGGTCACACCGTTGGTGGTCAGGGCGTTGCGGGCCCAGCGCAGATTGGCGGAGGAGTGCTCGTCGGCGATGACGACACAGCTGTCGGCGGTGGACAGCTCCAGCGCCCGCTCGACCGTCTCGTGCGGCTTGCTGTTGCGGCTCATCGACCGGCCTCCTGCGTGGTGTTGACACTGCACGGCGTACGGCGCGCGCTCATCGGCCCGCCTCCAGCGTCGTGTTGAGAATGTTGACGCCGCGGAACAGCGCGGACGGGCAGCCGTGGGAGACCGCCGCGACCTGGCCCGGCTGGGCCTTTCCGCAGTTGAAGGCGCCGCCCAGGACGTATGTCTGCGGGCCGCCCACCTTCTCCATCGAGCCCCAGAAGTCGGTCGTCGTGGCCTGGTACGCGACATCGCGCAGCTGGCCGGCCAGCTTGCCGTTCTCGATACGGAAGAAGCGCTGCCCGGTGAACTGGAAGTTGTAGCGCTGCATATCGATCGACCACGAGCGGTCGCCGACCACATAGATGCCGCGCTCCACCCCGCCGATCAGATCCTCCGTCGACAGGCCGCCCGGGTCCGGCTGCAGTGACACGTTCGCCATCCGCTGCACCGGCACGTGCCCCGGGGAGTCCGCGTAGGCGCAGCCGTTGGACCGGCCCAGACCCGTCAGCTTCGCGATCCGCCGGTCCAGCTGGTAGCCCACCAGAGTGCCGTCCTTGACGAGGTCCCAGGACTGCGCCTCGACGCCCTCGTCGTCGAAGCCCACCGTGGCGAGACCGTGCTCGGCGGTCCGGTCGCCCGTCACATTCATCACCGAGGAGCCGTACGCCAGCTTCCCGAGCTTGTCGAAGGTGGCGAAGGAGGTGCCCGCGTACGCCGCCTCGTACCCCAGCGCCCGGTCCAGCTCCGTGGCATGGCCGATCGACTCATGGATGGTCAGCCACAGATTCGACGGGTCGACCACCAGGTCGTACCGCCCGGCCTCCACGCTCGGCGCGCGCATCTTCTCGGCCAGCAGCACCGGGATCTGCTCCAGCTCGGACTCCCAGTCCCAGCCCGTGCCGGTCAGATACTCCCAGCCACGCCCCACCGGGGGCGCGATCGTACGCATCGAGTCGAACTCGCCCGTCGTCTCGTCGACGGCGACGGCCGTGAGCTGCGGATGCAGCCGCACCCGCTGCTGCGTGGTGACAGTGCCCGAGGTGTCCGCATAGAACTTGTTCTCCTGGACCGTGAGCAGCGAGGCGTCCACGTGCGCGACGCCGTCCGCCCCCAGCAGCCGCCCGCTCCACTCCTCGAGCAGCGCCGTCTTCTCCGCGTCGGGTACCTCGAACGGGTTGATCTCGTACGCCGAGATCCAGGTCCGGTCCGCGTGCACGGGCTCGGGCGCCAGCTCCACCCGCTCGTCGGAGCCCGCCGCCGCGATCACCTTGGCCGAGAGCTTCGCCATCGCGACCGCCTGGCCGGCGACCCTGGCGGCCGCGTCCATCGTCATGTCGACCCCTGAGGCGAAGCCCCAGGCACCGCCGTGGACCACCCGCACCGCGTACCCGAGGTCCGTGGTGTCCGACGATCCGGCGGGCTTGGCGTCGCGCAGCCGCCAGGCCGCACTGCGTACTCGCTCGAAGCGGAAGTCGGCATGCTCGGCGCCGAGCGCACGCGCCCGGGCGAGTGCCGCGTCGGCGAGTGCCCGCAGCGGCAGCGCTGTGAAGGCTTCGTCGATGGAATGAGGCACGAATGTCTCCTGTCGTCGAGACGGGTCGACCCGATCATGTCGCGCCGGAGGGGTCGTTGCCCAGCCGCCCGCCCATGCCGTAGGGCGACGCCTTCTGTAGGGACCCGACAGTGACTGCAGGACGGCGCTGTCAGGGCCCGATTCTCCGTAAGGCGGGCGGGACCGATAGGTTTTCGAGGTACCAGACCGCATATCGAAAGGGTGATCCGTTGAGCCGCTCGGTTCTCGTCACCGGAGGAAACCGGGGCATCGGCCTCGCCATCGCCCGCGCGTTCGCCGATGCCGGCGACAAGGTCGCGATCACGTACCGCTCCGGCGAGCCGCCGGCCGGCTTTCTCGCCGTCAAGTGCGACATCACCGACACCGAGCAGGTGGAGCAGGCCTACAAGGAGATCGAGGAGAAGCACGGTCCGGTGGAGGTGCTGGTGGCCAACGCCGGTGTCACCAGGGACCAGCTCCTGATGCGGATGTCCGAGGAGGACTTCACCACCGTCCTCGACACCAACCTCACCGGCACCTTCCGGGTCGTGAAGCGTGCCAACCGCGGCATGCTGCGGGCCAAGAAGGGCCGCGTGGTGCTGATCTCCTCCGTGGTCGGCCTGCTGGGCTCGGCAGGGCAGGCGAACTATGCCGCCTCGAAGGCCGGTCTCATCGGCTTCGCCCGCTCCCTCGCCCGTGAGCTCGGCTCGCGGAACATCACGTTCAATGTCGTCACACCCGGTTTTGTCGACACCGACATGACCAAGGTGCTCACGGACGAGCAGCGCGCGGGCATCGTCTCGCAGGTGCCGCTCGGCCGCTATGCGCAGCCGGAGGAGATCGCCGCCACGGTGCGCTTCCTCGCCTCCGACGACGCCTCGTACATCACTGGAGCCGTCATCCCCGTTGACGGCGGATTGGGCATGGGTCACTGATCACATGAGTGGAATCCTCGCCGGCAAGCGCATTCTCGTCACGGGCGTCCTCACCGAGGGGTCCATCGCCTTCCACGCCGCCAAGGTGGCCCAGGAGGAGGGCGCGGAGGTCATCCTCACCGGCTTCGGCCGGCTCTCACTCGTCGAGCGCATCTCCAAGCGGCTGCCGAAGCCCGCCCCGGTCATCGAGCTGGATGTCACGAACCAGGAGCACCTGGACGGCCTCGCGGACAAGATCCGTGAGCACTCCAGCGACGACTCGGGCCTCGACGGCATCGTGCACTCGATCGCCTTCGGCCCGCAGGGCGCGTTCAACTTCCTCGAAGCCGGCTGGGAGGACGTCTCGACGGCCGTCCAGGTCTCGGCGTACTCCTACAAGTCGCTGGCCATGGCATGCCTCCCGCTGATGAAGCGCGGCGGTTCGATTGTCGGCCTCACCTTCGACGCGACGATCGCCTGGCCGAAGTACGACTGGATGGGCGTGGCCAAGGCGGCCCTGGAGTCCACCAACCGCTACCTCGCCCGCGACCTCGGCGCCAAGAACGTCCGCTGCAACCTGATCGCGGCCGGCCCGATCAAGTCGATTGCCGCGAAGTCCATCCCGGGCTTCGAGGAGCTCGCGGACGTGTGGAACCACCGCGCCCCGATCGGCTGGGACCTGGCCGACCCGGACCCGGCAGGCCGCGGGGTCGTCGGTCTGCTCTCGGACTTCTTCCCGCGCACGACCGGCGAGATCGTCCACGTCGACGGTGGCGTGCACATGATGGGTGCCTGACCCCTCTCGTACGAGAATCCCTCCCGTACGAGGACGACGCCCCGTTTCCCGCTCTGTGCGGGGAGCGGGGCGTCGCCCGTTCGGGCCCCCGGAGCGCGCGGCGCACCGCCGGGAAGGTGATGCTGGAGAGGCAATCCCCCTTGTGGTGCAGCCGCGGCTATTCCGGCCGCAGTACGGCCGAGGAGGTTCTGCTTGTGCGTACGACCTGGTGCTTCGCCTCCGTACTGACCACGGTGACGGCCCTGCTGTGGGCAGCGCCGAGCGCCGTTTCCCAGCCGCCCCGTGAAGACTCGAAGCCCCGGTCCGAGCCACGGGATTTCAGGGCCGACTGCACCACCGTCCTCGACGGCTCCCGGGCCACCGCCTACTGCCACAACCCGTACCCCCAGACCGACCGCGTCCGGCTGCACATCGAGTGCGAGCGCTGGTGGGACGTCGACTCGGACAGCGCGCCCGTCGAGATAGGGCCGGCCGGCTACATAGAACTCACCGACCGCTGCTGGAAGGAGGTGAGCACGGTCTGGGTCAGCCACCAGCCCCTGCGGGATCCCGCAGGCACATGAACGGGTAGCTCGCCGCCTCCGTGGCCGCCGCATCGCCGTCACCCGCGCGGATCGCCTCGACCATCCGGGCATGGTCCATATGGTTCTCCGGGCGCAGTTCCCGGCCGACATCGTCGCGCAGCCAGTCCCGCAGCAGATCGCCCAGGTCTGCGTAGATCTCGGTCAGCACCTCATTGTGCGAGGCGGCCACCACCGCCAGATGGAATGTCGTGTCCGCGGTGACGAACTCCTCCGCGTCCCCCGTGGTCCACGCGTCCTCGCGACGGGCGAGGAGCGTGTCCAGCTGCTTGAGATCGCGTTCCGTGCGCCGCTCGGCGGCCAGCCTGGCGGCCGAGGACTCCAGGGTGGAGCGCAGTTCGGCGATATGCCGGGGGTCGGCGTCCGCGAAGCGGCGGTGCATGACGCCGGCCAGCTCGCTCGTCGCCACGACATACGTCCCCGAGCCCTGCCGGATGTCCAGGAGACCGTTGTGCGCGAGTGCGCGGACCGCCTCGCGGACGGTGTTGCGGGCCACGCCCAGCTGTTCGACCAGTTCCGGCTCGGTGGGGATCCGTGAACCGACCGGCCACTCGCCCGAGGTGATCTGGTTCCGCAACTGAGCGATCACCTGATCGGACAGTGCGGAACGCCGGGGAGAGGTCAGCGCCATAGTGCTCCTTGTGCCCAAGACTCGTACAGGATTGGACAACCAATCATCCCATGATTCTATGATGGCTTTCATGTCCGACGAGACCCAGACGCTGAGCCCCGCCACGACCGACCGTACCGCCGTGGAAACTCCGGCCTCACGGCCCGCGGCCTGGCTCACCCGGCTGGTTCTCGTCGGCATCGTCCTCGCGGCACTCAATCTCCGCCCCGCCATCACCAGCCTCGGCGCGCTCCTCGAAGAGGCGCGGGTGGGGCTGCACATGAGCGGCACCGTGGCCGGCGTCCTCACCTCCGTACCGGCGCTGTGCTTCGCGCTCTTCGGGATCGCGGCACCGCGGCTGTCCCGCCGCTTCGGCGCCGGCGCCGTCGTCTGCGCGGGCATGGCCGCCATCGCGACCGGGCTGCTGATCCGGCCCTTTGCGGGCGGCACGGCCGGCTTCCTCGCCGCCAGCGCGCTCGCCCTCATGGGCATCGCCGTCGGCAACGTCCTGATGCCGGTGATCGTCAAGCGGTACTTCCCCGACCGCGTCGGCCCCATGACCGGGCTCTACTCGATGGCGCTGGCGCTCGGCACTTCTGCCGCCGCGGCCACGACCGTGCCCATGACCGAGGCGCTGGGCGGCAGTTGGCGTGTCGGCCTCGGTATCTGGGCGGTCCTCGCCGCCCTCGCCGTACTGCCCTGGGCCGGCCTCGTCCGCGACCGCGGAGCGGCCGCGCGGAGCGCTGCGGCCACACCTGTCCAGGGCACCCGGACCCCGCGGATCACCCGCAGCCCCACCGCATGGGCACTCGGCTGCTTCTTCGGCCTCCAGGCCACCGGCGCGTACATCACCATGGGCTGGATGCCGCAGATCTTCCGTGACGCGGGGGTCCCGGCCGGCAAGGCCGGTGTGCTGCTCGCCGTGACCATGGCCATGGGTGTGCCGCTCGCCTTCGTCATTCCGCGGCTGGCCACCCGGATGAGGACCCAGGGCCCGATCGTCGTCGCCCTCGGCCTGTGCGGACTGACCGGGTACGCGGGCCTGTTCCTCGCGCCGGCCGCCGGAGCGTGGGCCTGGGCGCTGCTGCTGGGCATCTCCAACTGTGCCTTCCCACTCGCCCTCACCATGATCGGCCTGCGGTCGAGGACCGGCACCGGCGTCGTACGGCTCTCGGCCTTCGCGCAGTCCACCGGCTATCTGATCTCCATCCCCGGACCACTGCTGGTGGGCATGCTCTACCAGCACAGCGGCGGCTGGGGGCTGCCGATCGCGCTGATGGCGGGGCTGATCGTGCCGCAGATCGCCGTCGGCATCCTGGCCGGCCGGGACCGGACGATCGAGGACGAATGCTGAGATGCGAGACTGGCACCATGCCTGTGCTCGACCCGAATCCCCCGAATGGCCAGAAAAAGCTCCTCTACATCTTCGGCACGATGATCGCCATCACCGTGGTGATCGCCGTGATCGCGTCCATCGCCTCACCCTGACAGGGGCGTTGGACCTGCGTCCGCAGCCCGGTGGTGGGGCTGGCACCAGCAACCCCTAGGGGGTCAGGCTCAGGGTGAAGTGGGTGGGTCACCGGATGGGCCCGCGAGTACGTGATCCGTAGGTTTGAAGCAACAAACCGCAGACCTACGGAGGCGGCCAATGTCGGCCCATACGCACACCCGGTCCCACGCCAAGGCTGCGGGCAGCGTCGACATCCGGCTGCCGTGGTGGGCACTCGCACTGCCCATGCTCGCCTTCGTCGTACTGCTTCTGCTGATCGCGGACCCGGGCCAGGCGCACGCCGCGGGCGGCGATCCGGCAGTCGGCCAATTGATCGACCGCATCCAGCAGACCCTGTCCCGCTGACGGACTCACCCTTCGTGGGGGGAGCCGGTCAACGCCCTGCGCCCGCTGGCTCATTTCATGCGAAGCTGGGGAGCATGAGCGCCGCTGTGTCTTCCGAGGGGACACCCCCCGGATCTCCCGAGTCCCGCAGGATCGTCCTCCTCCGGCATGCGAAGGCCGACTGGCCCCAGGTGTCCGACCATGAGCGCCCGCTCGCCGACCGGGGGCGCATGGAAGCCTCTGTGGCCGGCCGCAGGCTCGCCGACACCGGTATCGCCTTCGACCTGGCTCTGTGCTCGACCTCGATCAGAACCCGCGAGACCTGGAAACTGGCTGTGCACGAGCTGTCGCACCGCCCCAGGACGGTGTACGAGGAGCGGCTGTACGAGGCATCACTCGGCGATCTTCTCGCGCTACTGGCCGAGACTCCGGACGAGGTGAACGACCTTCTCGTCATCGGCCACAACCCCGGGATCCACGCGCTTGCCGACGCCCTCGCCGGCAAGGTCGAGGGTGACGCGCTGGCGCGGATGACGCAGGGCGGCTTTCCGACCGCGGGGTACGCGATCGTCGGCTTCAGCGGCTCCTGGAAGTCCGTGGAGCACGGCGTGGGCACGCTGCTCGACTACTGGGCGCCGCACGACTGACCTCTGCCCCGCGCATGAGCCGGCCGCAGCACGCGGCCCCCGCACGCGGGCCGACCCTTCGCGTGAGCACGCTCCCGCGCGGAGACGCCGTTGCGTGGAACAGCCCCGCCGCGCTGCGTGAAACGGCCCTGGCGCGTGAAACAGCCCCGGCGCGGATCCCGCGCCGGGGCCTCGTACGTCGGCCGCGTACTGCGGTCGGTCAGTGCTCCTCGCCCTCGCCGTCGGCCGCCTCGACCTCTTCGCGAGTGATCCCCAGCAAGTAGAGAACAGTGTCCAGGAAGGGCACATTGACCGCGGTGTGGGCGGCCCGGCGGACGACCGGCTTGGCATTGAAGGCGACGCCAAGGCCTGCGGCGTTGAGCATGTCCAGATCATTCGCACCGTCGCCGATCGCGACGGTCTGTGCGAGCGGCACTCCGGCCTCGGCGGCGAACCGGCGGAGCAGCCTGGCCTTGCCCGCGCGGTCCACGATCTCGCCGACGACGCGGCCGGTGAGCTTCCCGTCCACGATCTCCAGCGTGTTCGCCGAGGCGAAGTCCAGCCCGAGCCGGACCTTGAGGTCATCCGTGACCTGCGTGAACCCGCCCGACACAACGCCCACTTGGTAGCCGAGCCGCTTGAGCGTACGGATCAGGGTCCGGGCGCCGGGGGTCATCCTGACCTCCGCCCGGACCTTGTCCACGACCGACGCGTCGAGGCCGGCCAGCAGGGCCACGCGCGCGTGCAGGGACTGCTCGAAGTCCAGCTCCCCGCGCATCGCGGCGGCGGTGACCTCGGCGACCTTGTCCTCACAGCCGGCGTGCGCGGCGAACAGCTCGATGACCTCGTCCTGGATGAGCGTCGAGTCCACATCCATGACGACCAGACGCTGGGCCCGCCGGTGCAGTCCGGCCGACACGACCGCCACATCGACGCCGATCTCGGCGGCCTCGGTCGCCAGCGCGGTACGCAGCGGCTCGGTCTCCGTACCGGACACCGCGAACTCCACCGCGGTGACCGGATACTTGGCGAGCCGGAAGGCACGGTCGATGTTGCCGCCGATGGCAGCGATGCGGGCCGCTATGGCGGCGGTCGACTCCGCTGTGAGCGGATTTCCGAGCACGGTGACATGAGAACGGCCACTCCCGCGGGGCCGGTTGTCGCCGGTGCCGGAGATGATCTCGGCCTCCAGCTTCAGCGACTCGGCCCAGCTGTGCACGGTGGCCCGCAGCTCGCCCTCGGTGGTCCCGCCGGCGGTCGGCGCGGTGACCAGGACACACAGGACGAGGCGGCCACGGGAGACCACCTGCTCGATGTCGACCACGTCGACGGAGTAGGCGGCGAGTGTGTCGAAGAGCCCGGCGGTGATCCCGGGACGGTCCTTCCCGAAGATCTTGACGAGAAGGGTGGGGACGTCGGAGTTCTGCGGTGCGCTCATGGTGCCTCCACCGTATCTGGCGGACGCCGCGCCGAGACGGCGCGTCCCGAGTAGCGGACAGGCGCACCCAGGCTCAGCGGCCGCTCCTCGGGGTACCGGGCGCCGGCGGGCCCTCCTCGGGGTCGGCAGGGGCGGTGCGATGCGGGGGCGGGGGCGCGGGCACCGGGCCCACCATCGTCGGCGCACCGTGGATCCCCGGCGGCGGGCGCAGATACGGGTTCGTGTCGTCGTTCGAGGGCCGGTACGGCGCCATCGGCCGGTACGGCCCCGGGACCTGCTGCGGCCCCGGGGCCCGCTCCAGCTCCTGCCCGGGAACGGGAACCTCCGCCCGGCCACCACCCCGCGTCGCGTACACCAGCAGCGCACCCACCCCGCCCGTCGCCGCACCCCACGCAGCCCCGAGCAGCAGCGCCATGCCCAGCTGCCCGTGCAGCTCGATTCCGGCGCCGAACGCGTCGACGCCCAGGACCGACAGCGAAGCGTCCGCCGAGACATCCGTCAGCCATACGAGCAGCGGCAGCGTCAGCGCCGTCACCCCGCCCAGCCGTACCGCGCACCGCCCCGCGAACCCCGCCGCGCCCAGGCCGCCCACCGGCGTGCGCGACGCCGCCAGCACCCCGGCGTACAGCATCAGCAGAGCCGCCGCGACCGCCAGCAGCCACACCCGCCCGTCCAGCTCCGCCAGCCTGCCGACCGTGGCAGGCTCGTCCGCCGAGACCCGCAGCAGTTCGTCCAGCGGATCGGGCAGCAGCTTCGCCAGCTCGCCCTTCGCCTCGCCGTCCCACGGCACGAACAGCCCGAGCGGAATCCCCAGCCATACTCCGTTCGGTGCCCCGAGCAGCGCCGCGCCCGCGATCCGTTTCGGGTGGTCGTCGCCGATCGCGGCGTATGCCGCCGTCGCGTACCCCGCGAGGACCGCGACGAGCAGCGCACTCGCCATCGCGGACGCGGCCGGCCGCACCGTCCGCCGCAGCGCCGCCCATGCCGCCCCGCCCGGCAGCGGCGTATGCCGTGACGCCAGGAGCGCGATCGCCAGCACGCCGAGCACCCAGAACAGCGCGCCCGCCAGCGAATCCGCGGTGTTCACGCTGAACCCCACCGCCGCCTTGGCGTCCACCAGATCCCCGAGGCGGTCGGGCAACAGCCCTCCGATATCGCCGATGTCGCCGAGGCCCGGCACTTCGATGCCGCCTCCGCCACCGCCCGCGCCCGGCAGCTTGTCGAGGCCGAGCCCCAGCTTCGCCCCGTCGATCGTGATGACGTCGTGACCTGCCCACGCCAAGCCGCCGATCGTCGCGACGAAGAGAGTCACCACCCCGCCCACCCGCGCGGCGAGTTCGGTCCCCGAGATGTACGGCCCGGCGCCACGCAGCGAGCGTAGGAAGAAGTACGCAAGGAGCAACGCCCCGACGAGCCCCACCCCAAGTGGCGTGATCTCGACGGTCGTCCGCGCCTGGGCACCTTCCAGCCCGAACACGGACACATCACTTGTCGGAGTGACCGATCCGCCTGCCGCGAGCACCACGACGGCTGCCGTCATCGGCCCGAGCGACGCAGCGGAATCCGCGCCCAGCAGGTGCAGGCCGAGCGCCGCGGCACCGGCCATCCCGACCAGTGCCCAGCTCACCGCGGCTATTGACGCGAGCAGCACATCGCCCCAGCGCACCCGGTCGCCACTGCCGCTCGCATCCATCCGGACCCCCCGATCCCTCTGGGTTTGCCCCAGTTGTCCCCAGTCACGCATGATCCGTACGCACTCATGGGTGGTTACCACTCTCCGTGGGTGTTTCTCCTCCGTCAACGGTCATCCCGGACGCGGTCTTCACATAGCCCGACTTTCGGATACGGGATCGCGCCTGAAATAGTTCCTCACGATGTTCGCCATCCCTAGACTCCCCGTGATGGGGGTAACTCGGGGGACAACTAGTGGGGCATGGAGTGCCGGAACTCGTACTGGAATTGAACGGAAGGACCTGGACCCTCGATCCGTCCAGGTCATACACCCTCGGACGTGATCCGCAGGGCGACCTGGTGATCGACGACGCCAGGGTCTCGTGGCGGCACGCCAGCATCAGCTGGGGCGGCCGCAGTTGGGTGATCGAGGACCACGGCAGTACCAACGGCACATACGTGCAGGGTCAGCGGATCCATCAGATGGAGATCGGCCCCGGCTCGGCGGTACATCTGGGCAATGCGACCGACGGACCCCGGCTGAATCTCTCCGGAGCCGCGGCCGGCGCGGGCGCGTACAGCGCCCAGGGCGCCGCGCCCCAGCAGCAGGCGGTCCAGCAGCCGCAGCAGGGCTGGCAGCAGCAGGCTCCGGCTCAACAGCCGCAGCAGGGCTGGCAGCAGCAGCCACCTCAGGCGCAGATCCCGCAGCAGCAGGGACCCGGCGGCGCGGGCGGTGTCGCGGGGGCTCCGCCGGTGTACGGGGACCGCAGCCCGACCACGTTCCATCAGTTGGCCCTCGGCCGGGTGATGCGTATCGGCCGTGCGCTCGAGAACGAACTGGTCGTCTCCGACCTCCAGGTCTCGCGCAACCACGCCGAGTTCGTGGCGACTCCCGACGGCCGCTTCGAGATCCGCGACCTCGGATCCCACAACGGCACGTATGTCAACGGTCAGCCGATAGCCAAGTCCGGCACCGTACTGATCGGCCCGAACGACATCGTCGGTGTCGGCCACTCGACGTTCCGTCTCGTCGGCGACCGGCTCGAGGAGTTCGTCGACACCGGCGAAGTCTCCTTCTCCGCCCGTCACCTGACAGTGACGGTCGACGGCGGCAAGCAGATCCTGCGGGATGTGTCCTTCGGCGTACCGGAGAAGTCGCTGATCGGCGTGATCGGCCCCTCGGGGTCCGGCAAGTCCACCCTGCTCAAGGCGCTCACCGGCTACCGGCCCGCCAACCAGGGTGATGTCCTCTACGACAACCGCAGTCTCTACAAGCAGTTCGCCGAACTCCGCCAGCGCATCGGACTGGTTCCGCAGGACGACATCCTGCACAAGGAGCTCACCGTCCGTAAGGCGCTCAAGTACGCGGCCAAGCTCCGCTTCCCCGGCGACACCGCCGAGGCCGAGCGCGAGGCCCGTATCGACGAGGTGCTGCGCGAGCTCAAGCTCGACATCCACAAGGAGAAGAAGGTCACTTCGCTCTCCGGTGGCCAGCGCAAGCGTGTCTCGGTCGCCCTCGAGCTGCTGACCAAGCCGTCGCTGATCTTCCTGGACGAGCCGACGTCCGGACTCGACCCGGGCATGGACCGCGATGTCATGCAGCTGCTCCGTGGCCTCGCCGACGACGGCCGTACGGTCCTGGTGGTCACCCACTCGGTGGCCGAGCTCGCGCTCTGCGACAAGCTCCTCGTCATGGCCCCCGGCGGTTCGGTGGCGTACTTCGGCCCGCCGGAGGAAGCGCTCAACTTCTTCGGCTACACGACATGGGCCGACGTCTTCTCCGCGTTCGAGAACTACCGGGACTACGACTGGGCCGGCCGCTGGCGCGGTTCCCAGCACTACCAGATGTACGCCGCGGACATCGACGCCGTCGCCGCGCAGTCGGTGCACATGCCGCCGCCGCAGCAGATGCGCCCGCCGAAGCCGCAGAGCTGGGGCTCCCAGCTGTGGACACTGATCCGCCGCTACTCCTCGGTCATCGCGTCCGACAAGGGCTTCATCGGCCTGATGGTGATCCTGCCCGCGGTCCTGGGCCTGGTCAGCGTCGTCATTCCGGCGAAGTTCGGCCTCGCGCCGCCCACGCCGCCGAGCAAGTTCAACGGCGACGCAGGCACGATCATGCTGATCCTCGCGGTCGGCATGTGCTTCTCCGGCGCGGCCAACTCGGTACGAGAGCTGATCAAGGAACGGGTCATCTACGAACGGGAACGGGCCACCGGCCTGGCCCGCTCGGCGTATCTGATGTCCAAGGTGATCGTCCTCGGCGTGATCACGGCCATCCAGGGCGTCATCATCTGCGGCATCGGCTTCGCCACCCGCGACCTGCCCGCAGAGGGCCTGGTCATGCCTCCGGCCGTCGAGATCTGCCTCGTGGTGATCGCGCTGGGCTTCACCTCGATGATGTTCGGCCTGGTCATCTCCTCGCTGGTGAAGACCGCCGAGAAGACCATGCCGCTGCTGGTCATGTTCGCCATAGTCCAGGTCGTCTTCACCGGAATTCTCTTCCAGGTCTACGGTTCGCCCGGCCTGGAGCAGTTCGCCTGGCTCATGCCGTCCCGGTGGGCCATCGCAGGCGCGGGTGCGACGCTCGACCTGTCGCATCTGATGCCGCCGTGGGACCCGAACAAGCCCGCCGACCTTGATCCGCTGTGGGAGCACTCGGCGGGCCAGTGGGGCCTGAACATCACGATCCTGCTTGCCATCGGCGTCGTGTGCGGCGTCGCGGTCGCGCGACTGCTGCGCCGCCACGAGCCGGAGGTCATGCGCAAGTAGCGCATGCGCACGCACCCAAGGGCGGCACCCGCAGTGGGGTGCCGCCCTTGGGCGTAGCTGTCAGACCGTCCGGTGCTGCTCGGTGGAGTCTGTCGACTCAGTAGGCGCTGTCGACGTTGTCGATCGAACCGTACTTGTCGGCGGCGTAGTTGGCCGCGGCCGTGATGTTGGCGACCGGGTCGTACTGGCTGTGCGGGGTGCCGGCGACGTGGTACGCGTCGAACGTCGGCTTGATGACCTGCAGCAGGCCGATCGACGGGACACCGTTGATCGCGTTGATGTCCCAGCCGTTGATGGCCTTCGGGTTGCCGCTGGACTCACGCATGATGTTGCGGTGCAGACCCTCGTACGAGCCGGGGATCTTGTGCTTCTTCATGATGTCGAGCGACTCGCGGATCCAGCCGTCAAGGTTGTTGGCGTAGATCGGCTTGCGGGCAGCGGTGCGGCTGGCGGCCTGCTGCTTCGCACGCTTCTTGGCAGCGGCCTGGGCCGCCTTCTTCTTGGCGGCGGCCTCGGCCTTGGCCTTGGCGGCAGCAGCGGCCTTGGCCTTCGCCGCAGCGTCGGCCTCGGCCTTGGCCTCGACGACCGACTGCTGCTTGACGATGCTCGCGTGGACAGCGGTCGTCCGGGCGGCGTCGGTCCCGGTGCTCCACGCCATCGGGGCGGCGGCGAGAGCCTCGGTCTGGGTACCGGCGGAGGCGTTACCCGGGACGAGGGAGAACGTGAGGGCGGCGACGGCAGCGGCGGCGATACCGGCGATCGAGACCTTGTTGGTCTTGGTCAGGCGGGTGCTGAACGCGGACATACAGACGTACCTCTTCGAATAGCGGAAAGTCGCATCAGGCCGGGGCGGCGCTGCGCTCCTCGGCGGCGACGTCCGCAATTCTTAGCGGCAGCAAAATGGTCTGGCAAAGGTGTGACGTACGACCCCGGATAGTAGATCCGAGCGCCGCAATGTCCCATTTTTTCCACTCGGTACGGGCCGGATGCCCTATTTGTGTCCACTAGAGAGGTTCGTAAGTGACGTGGGTCCTATGGGGGGGCTCACATGGAGCCCCCGGCGATCTCACGATGCGCTGCTTCAGTAATGCAAAGAGTGAGCGCCCTCTTCGGGAAGCACGAGGTGCACGTCGCCGAACTCGTGCCAGAGGTAGAGATGGCGCAGTGCCTCGGCATAACCGCGGCACAGCGCCGCCTGCCCGGCGATCGCCTCCAGCATCAGCAGATGCGAGGCCAGCGGCTCATGCAGCCCGGTCAGCAGTCCGTCCACCGCGTGCACGCCGCGCCCAGGCGTGATGACCAGATCGGTCCACCCCGAGGCCGCCCGCACCACCCCGCCGGGACCCGCCGCCGACTCCAGGGCGCGGACCGCCGTCGTACCGACCGCCACGATCCGTCCGCCGCCCGCCCGCGCGGCATTGACCAGCCACGCCGTCGTCGCGGGCACCTCGAAAGGCTCCGGGTACGGCGGTTCGTGCGCCTCCGCCGACGCCACCCCCGTATGCAGAGTGATCGGTGCGAACTGCACGCCCCGGCTCACCAGCTCCGCCACCAGCGGCGCCGTGAAGGGCCGGGCGGCACTCGGCATCTCCGCCGATCCGGCGCCGTCGGGGGAGGGGAGCGCGAAGACCGTCTGATACGCGGCCAGCGGCTGGTCCCGAGTCGTGTACCGGTACCGGATCGGTCTGCCGTACCGGGACAGCAGCTCCGGCACCTCCACCGGCACCGCCGCCCACCACAACCGGTCGGCGCCCGGCGCGAGCGGCGCCTGAAGCACGAGCTGCCCGCCACCGGGAAGCCGTACAACCGCACCTACCGGCCCCCCGGCGCGCGGCAGAGTGCTGCCCGCACCGTCCGGGCGGCGCAGTTCCACCGCCCACCGTCCGTCGTCCCCGCGCGTCGAGAAGTGCACGACGACCGCCTCGCCGCCGACCCGGCCATTGACGGCCGCCGGCAGCGTGGCCGACGTATTGACCACCAGGACATCCCCGGCACGGAGCTGCCCGGGAAGATCACGGAAGGCGTGATGGGACACCTGCGTCCCGCGCGAGACCATCAGCCGTACGTCGTCCCGACCCGATCCGCGCTCCTCGGCAGGCACCCGGGCCGACAGCTCCTCGGGCACCCACAGCGACCCCAGCACCTTCATCGCGCATCCAGCAGCGAGGGCGCCGCGTACCGACCGCTGACGGGCCGCTGTTCCAGCAGCCGCAGGAATCCCGGCACCACCGTCTCCGGCGCCGGGCGCGGGTCGTCGTCGCCCGGTACCGCGGCCGCGTACAGATCCGTCTGCATATCGCCCGGGTCCACCGTCCACACCCGCAGCTCCGGCTCCTCGACGGCGAGGACCGCCGCGAGATGGTCGAGGGCCGCCTTCGAGGCTCCGTAGCCGCCCCAGGTCTCGTACGCCTCCGCCGCCGCGTCCGAGCTGACCGCGATCACCGTGCCCGCCCCGGACGCCCGCAGCATCGGCAGCGCCTCCTGTACGAGTCCGAGCGCGGCGACCACATTGGTCTCCAGCGCAGCCCGCAGCCCTTCCAGCGGCAGCGCGTCCAGCCGCACCAGCGGCTCGGCCCCCAGCGCGCTCGCATTGCTCACCAGCAGGTCGAGACCGCCGAGCTCGCGTGCCGTGGCCAGCAGCCCCTTACGGTGTCCGGCATCGGTGACATCCCCCACCACCGCCACCACCCGCGTGCCCTGCGCCGCCCCGATACGACGCGCACTCTCCTCCAGGACGCTTCCGGTCCTGGCCCCCAGCACCAGATCCCAGCCCTGCTGGGCGAGGGCAGACGCGAGTGCGCGCCCCAAGCCCTTCGAAGCCCCAGTGATCACCGCTACCGGCATGATGTCCATCCCCTTGTTCCGCTTGCTCCGCGTCGGTGCCACCAACGTAGGAAGGCGGCCCGCCCGCCGCGTCGTACGCGGGACCCCATCTGCCAAGGGATTTCGACCTACGACCTGAGCCCTAAGCAGTAGCCGTCTCCGGCCCGATCCGGACCGTCACACCCCGCCGGTACGGTGAGTTCATGAGTCACCGACCGAGCTCCGGCCTCGCCGCCGTGAGCACCGCGCTCCTCGCGATGAGCAGGCATCTCGAGGTGCGTGACGTGCTGAAGACGATCGTCGCCTCGGCGCGCGAGCTCCTCGACGCCGAGTACGCGGCGCTGGGCGTGCCGGACGACCACGGCGGCTTCTCCCAGTTCGTGGTCGACGGCGTCAGCGACGCGCAGTGGAAGGCGATCGGCCCGCTCCCGCGGCAGCACGGCATCCTCGCCTCGATGCTCCGCGACGCGAAGGTGGAGCGCCTCGCGGATGTCCGCAAGGACCCGCGCTTCGAGGGCTGGCCGTCCGCCCACCCGGACATGTCCGACTTCCTCGGCCTGCCGATCAAGGACGGCGACGAGACCATCGGCGCGCTCTTCCTGGCGAACAAGCGGTGCCCCAAGCCCGATGGCGGCTGTGGCTTCACCGCCGAGGACGAGGAACTGCTCTCCATCCTCGCCCAGCACGCCGCGATAGCCCTGACCAACGCCCGGCTGTACGAGCGCAGCCGCGAGCTCACCATCGCCGAGGAACGCACCCGCCTCGCCCATGAGCTGCACGACGCGGTGAGCCAGAAGCTCTTCTCGCTGCGGCTGACCGCCCAGGCGGCCGCCGCACTGGTGGACCGCGACCCGGCCCGCGCCAAGGGCGAGCTCCAGCAGGTCGCCGTGCTCGCCGCGGAGGCCGCGGACGAACTGCGCGCCGCCGTGGTCGAGTTGCGCCCCGCCGCCCTCGACGAGGACGGACTGGTCAACACGCTCCGTACGCACATCCAGGTCCTCGACCGCGCGCACACCGCCGTGGTCACTTTCGACAGCTGCGGTGTCCGAGCGCTGCCGGCCGCCCAGGAGGAGGCCCTGCTCCGGGTCGCTCAGGAGGCCCTGCACAATGCGCTGCGGCACTCCGGCGCCGACGAGGTCGACGTGGTCCTGGCCCGCCGCGGCCAGGGTGCGGTCCTCCGCGTCACCGACAACGGCAAGGGGTTCGAGCCGAGGACGGTCCGCCGGGCCGGCCGTCATCTGGGACTGGTCTCGATGCGGGACCGGGCGAACGGGGTCGGCGGAAGACTCACCGTGGAATCGGCGCCCGGAAAGGGCGCCACGATCGAGATGGAGGTGCCCGGTGGCTGAGGCCGCGCCCCACGCGAAGACCGGGATGATCCGTGTGCTGCTGGTCGACGACCATCAGGTGGTACGGCGAGGACTGCGCACCTTCCTCGAGATCCAGGACGACATAGAGGTCGTGGGCGAGGCTGCGGACGGTGCCGAGGGTGTCGCCCGCGCCGAGGAGCTGAAGCCGGACGTCGTCCTGATGGACGTCAAGATGCCCGGGATGGACGGCATCGACGCCCTCCGTAAGCTCCGTGAACTGTCGAACCCCGCCAAGGTGTTGATCGTCACCAGCTTCACCGAGCAGCGCACCGTTGTCCCCGCCCTGCGCGCGGGTGCCTCGGGTTACGTCTACAAGGACGTCGACCCGGAGGCGCTGGCCCGCGCGATCCGCTCCGTGCACGCGGGCCATGTGCTGCTGCAGCCGGAGGTCGCGGGCGCGCTGCTCTCGCAGGACGACCTGAGCAATGGCACGGGCCGGGGCAGCACCCTCACCGAACGGGAGAGGGAGGTACTGGGCCTGATCGCCGACGGCCGGTCGAACCGCGAGATCGCCCGGGCGCTCGTCCTGTCCGAGAAAACAGTCAAGACGCATGTCTCGAACATTCTGATGAAGCTGGATCTGGCGGATCGCACCCAGGCGGCGCTGTGGGCCGTACGGCATGGTCTGGCGGGCTGAAACCGGCCAGGCGGAGCGTCCAAATTCAGATCTGAGATTCATACCGTCGGGTGTATGTCACCCGTACGGCGCATCCTGATCGACTCACGGCCGTTCTCCATGGCGTGCTGCGGCGGCCGGCCGCAGCGAAGCTCAGGAGGATTTCGAAGTGAAGAACCTGAAGAAGGCCGCTGCCCTCACCATGATCGCCGGCAGCCTCGTCGCCGCCGGCTCGGGTGTGGCGTCCGCCACCACCGGTGCGCACGCCAACGGCCAGGCCATCGGGTCCCCGGGCGTTGCCTCCGGCAACCTGGTGCAGGTCCCGGTCCACGTTCCGGTGAACGTCGTCGGCAACACCGTCAACGTGATCGGCGCCCTGAACCCGGCGTTCGGCAACGAGGGCTACAACGGCTGACCGGTTCCCCACGACCGAGCAGTGACCACCGGCCCCCAGGCACCGCCTGGGGGCCGGTCGCCTCAGTACTCGGTCATGTGGTCGAGGTGGGCCGGGGGCGCAGTCATCCGGTCATGTGGTCGAGGTGGGCCGGGGGCGTTGGTGGTTGCTGTCCGGTGGGTGGTTTCCACCGGCGAACCGCCGACCCCCCAACGGCCCGAGCGAGTCCCGTCCTGGTGGGGAGGGGCCGTGCAGGGTCGCCCCCGCCATTTGCCCGGTGATGTGGCCCAGGTGGGCCGGTGGCGCAGTCATCCGGTCATGTGGTCGAGGTGGGCCGGGGGCGTTGGTGGTTGCTGTCCGGTGGGTGGTTTCCACCGGCGAACCGCAAGGGGATTGGCGGCAAAACCCGGGTCATGCGCCAAGACCCTGTACGCCGCCGACCCCGAGGAGTCGAGTCCGGAGGGGCACCGGTAGCCCGCACCTGACGAGATCCCGCCCCCCGCCGGAGGCAGCCCGCTCTGGACGAGACCCCGCACCCCCAGGCCGGGGCAACGAGATCCCGCCCCCCGGGCCCGGGCAAGAAGCGCCCGCACCCGACAAGACCCCGGACCCCGGCGGAGGCTCACCGCTCACGTTCCTCCACGTACGCGTTGTACGCCGCCACCTGGGCCCGTCTCGCCACCCGTTCCACCGGGCGCAGCGCCTCGCCCCTCGCCGCCATCTCGGACGCGCTCACCGCCCCGCCGTGCCCGTTCTCGTACGCCACCGAGATCAGCAGCCCGACCCGCTGCGCCAGCTCCAACACCCGTACCGCCCGCGGCGGATACCCGGGTGCCAGGGTCTCGCCCGCACCGCGCTCCGCCCGCGCCCGATACGCGTCGATCGCCGCCTCCGCCACCGGCCCCGACGCCGCCACGTCCAGCCGCGACAGCACCTCCGTCGCGTCCCGCAGCGCCTCCGCCAGCTCACGCTCCGCCTCGCCGAGCGACGGCA